>NZ_JACCCW010000001.1:740728-1111092 GCF_013410065.1 Granulicella arctica | reverse complement strand
CCGCGCTCAGGATGACAGTTTTTTTGTGGGTGGTTGAGGAAGAACAAGCAACGGCGAGTGCAACAGCAACAGCAAAAACAACCGCAGGTCCTTCGGCTGCGGCTTCGCCTTCGCTCAGGATGACAGTTTTTTTGTGGGTGGTTGAGGAAGAACAAGCAACGGCGAGTGCAACAGCAACAGCAAAAACAACCGCAGGTCCTTCGGCTACGCGCTTTGCGCTTCGCTCAGGATGACAGTTTTTTTTGTGGGTGGTTGAGGAAGAACAAGCAACGGCAAGTGCAACAGCAACAGCAACTGCAAAAACAACCGCAGGTCCTTCGGCTGCGCGCTTTGCGCTTCGCTCAGGATGACAGTTTGGTGGGTTGGTTTGGGGTGGGGTGAAACAAACAACAGCAACTACAAGAGCAACGGCAAATGCAACGGCAAGGGCAAAAGCAACCACAGGTCCTTCGGCTTCGCTCAGGATGACAGATTTTGGGGAGTGGATGGGTGGGGTTGGATTTTGCTTGTGGTGGGGATGGGGATGGGGTAAGAACGGAGGATGGTGACTTTTCTTCGCTCTCGTTTGCTGCTGGTGGTGGTGCTTTGTCTGATTGGGGTGGGTGGGGTGGCGCGGGGGCAGGCGCTGCTGGTGCGGAATGCGACTTTGTTCACGATGGCTTCGGGGCAGAGGGAGCCGTTTCTGGGGTATGTGGTGGTGGAGCGGGGTGGGCGGATTGCGGCGGTGGAGAAGGGTGATCCTCCGGCGGTGGTGCGGGCGGATGTGGTTTGGGATGCGGGTGGGGCGTGGGTGATTCCGGGGTTTATCTCGGCGCATAGCCATCTTTGGCAGAGTGCGTATCGGGGTTTGGCGGCGGATAAGACGCTGCTGGGGTGGATCGATGCGCTGTATGGGAAGGCGGTGACGAAGGCGACTCCGGAGGACCTGTACTGGTTCACGCTGGAGGGTGGGCTGGATCATCTGCGGCATGGGATTACGTCGACTTATAGCTTCAACTATGGGGGGCATACGCCGCTCGATCGGGAGAGCTTCAGCGAGGCGGAGTTTCGCGGGGAGATGGATTCGGGGGTGCGGTTTGTGCATGGGTGGGAGCCGGGGAAGGCGGGTCCGGCGTATACGGAGGCGATTGCGGGGGAGCGGCTGAAGGCGTTTCTGGACTATGCGGCGGCGCAGACGAAGGATGTTCCGGTGGGTGGGCAGCGGTTGCTGTCGGTGATGATCAACGGCGGGACGGCGTTCGATGGGACGGAGCAGCAGGCGGTGCTGGAGGCGGCTCTGATGAAGCGCTTCAACCTGGGGAACCAGAGCCACTATCTGGAGCAGCCGGAGACGCAGGTGGCGGATCGGGATGTGATGTGGCCGTGGTTTATGAAGCATGGGCTGGTGACGAATCGGATGATCTTCGGGCACTTTATCCATACGACGCCGGAGATTTTGAAGGAGACGGCGGAGGCGGGCGCGGCGATGAGCTGGAATCCGCTGTCGAATGGGCGGCTGGCTTCGGGGACGGCGGATATACCGGCGTATCTGAAGGCTGGGGTAAGGGTGGGGATGGGCGTGGATGGTGAGGCGAGCGCGGATCTGGCTGATCCGTTCGAGAACATGCGGACGGGGCTGTATGCGATTCGGGACAAGTATGAGAGTGCGGCGGTGATGAGTCCGTATGACGTGCTGCGGCTGCATACGATGGGGAGCGCGGATGTGCTGGGTGTGGCGGATCGTGTGGGGTCGCTGGAGCGGGGGAAGATGGGGGACTTTGTGGTGCTGGACCCGAAGGCGTATGGGGTGGTGTTCGATCCGTATGCTTCGCTGGTGTTTGTGACGAGTGAGGCTCAGGTGGAGCGGGTGTATGTGGGGGGTGAGTTGATGGTGGATCAGGGGAAGGTGTTGAAGGAGGATTTTGGGAGGGTGGAGGGTGAGGTGGATCGGCGGGTGGGGGAGAGGGGGGTTCGGTAGTTTTTGGATGAGCTAGGACAAATGCAACGGCAAATGCAACCGCAGGTCCTTCGGCTGCGCGCTTTGCGCTTCGCTCAGGATGACAGTTTGGTGGTGGGGTCGAGGAAGGCGGTCGTGCTTTCCACCCCAACGAGCAAATGCGCTCGCCGGGGACCCCGGTTTGCACGATACCCACCTTAGCGACGATAGTGCTGTCGCGAAGATGGGGCACCCGGGCTTTTTATTGGCTACATGGTGTCGGGGGCGTTGAGGGCTCCGATGTGGCGTTTTACGATGAGGTCGGTTTGGTGGGCGAAGGTTTTGTAGCTGTCGGAGCCTTCGGTGGCCTCCTGGGCGAAGAGCTTCTCGTCCTTGTCGTGGATCTGCTGCATGTCGGTGATGTAGGCCTGGTCGAAGTCTGCGGGTGAGGCGGACTTGAGTTTGGCGAGGCGCTGCTGGAACTCGGGGTTCAGGGTTGCGCTTACGGGAACGCCGGTGGCGGTGGCGATCTTCTTGAGGGTGGCGTTGACGAGGGAGTGGTCGTGGACCTCGGCGAGGGCCTGGTCTTTGACGTTAGGGGCGGTGGCACGAGTTGCGGCTACGCGGCTGGCTTCGACCTCGTACATGCCACCCTGGGAGACCTTGCCGACGAATGCCTTGTCGGCGTCGGAGGCGGGACCGGCCGCGTGCAGGAGGGCTGTGGGTGCGAGTAAGAGGACGAGGGTGGTGGCGGCGTGCAGGAGCTGAAGTCGCATGGGTTTCCTCTGCTCCTTAGGATGCGGAATCGGTGGCTGATGGGTTGCTGCGGGGATTTACCAGGAGAGGTAGACGCCGCGGCGGCTCCATTGGGAGGTGGTGAGCTGGGCGATCATGAAGTCGGCTACGTCGGCTCGGCTGATGCGGGAGCCGTTGCGGGGGAGGGCTTCGGGGTCGATGCGGTAGGTGCCGCGGGCGGGGGTGTTGGTGAGCATCGGTGGCATGGGCATGGTCCAGTCGAGGGGGCTGGCGCTGAGGGTGGCGTACTGGGCGATCTGGGAGGCTATGGGGTATTTGAGGACGGTGGTGTAGACGAGGTGCTGGACGATCCAGCGGCGCCAGGCGGGTTGCTTGTCGAGTGAGGTGGGGAGGGCTCCGGCGCTGCCGAGAGCGATGATGCGTTGGGGGCCTTGGCCTTGCATGGCGGCGGTGATGAGGGGGATGGCGCGCTCGAGGATGTCCTCTTTGCGGAGGGAGCGGGCTCCGAGGGCGGAGAGGACGGCGTCGGAGCCTTCGAGGGTGTCGGCGATGGCGGTGGGGTCGAAGATGCTGCCTTGCAGGGTGCGGACGCTGGCCTTCAGGGGGAAGGTTTCGGGGGTGCGGAGGAGGGCGGTGACGCCATAACCGGCGGCGAGGCAGCGCTCGGTGAGGAGCTGGCCGGTGGTTCCGCTGGCTCCGAAGATGGCGATGCGCATGGTGGGCTCGATTTCTATTTCGGTCTCATTATCCTCCGATGCCGGATTGAATGGTGGAAAATCGGGTGCGGGTAAGGTACTGATTCGAGGTTGATTGGAGGGATTTTGAACGGATGGGGGTGGGTTCTCTCAGGGGATGGTGGATATGGATGTGGAGAAGTGGGATATTGGCGGACGTATCTCGGGGTTAGGGGTGAGGTTTACTTGGTGTTCGTTTTTGTGGGGCGGGATTTCTAAATCGGGGACGTGGGGTATGTGATTGATGGGATGGGGGTTTGCGGGGATATCCACTTTTCCATGCACAACGGTTACTGCTACTAGTACTTTTACTGTTTTTATCTTGTTTCTTAGAGGCAGTTCGATGGCTTTGGTTGGAGAGGTTTTGGGTGGGGTAGGAGGTCTAAGAACAAGCAACAACAAAAACAACCGCAGGTCCTTCGACTGCGTGCTTCGCACTTCGCTCAGGATGACAGTTTGAGTGGTGAGTGAAGAAGAACAAACAAAAACAAATACAGGGGTCCTTCGCTGTGCTCAGGATGACGGTTTTGGGATGGGAACGACTTTTTGAGCAGGAACAAAGAGTGCACATAGGGGATTGGTTTTGCACAAAGATTGGTGGTGCGTGCGGGTGGGGTGGTAGCTAGAATCGGTCCAGGGGCGGAGATGTGTCATTCTGCGGTGATTCGGTGTAAAGTTTTGCCAGCGGCCCCTTTGACATACCCAGCTTGACCGAGAAAGATTCTGGAGAGACCTACCGTGACGACTGCTATCGAGGAATCCGACATGAGCACAACGGCAGCGCCGACTGGCAATTTGGAGATCACCGTATCGCGTGCGGAGCTGCTGCGCGAGCTGACGGCGGCGCAGAGCGTGGTCGAGCGGAAGACGACGATTCCGATCCTGTCGAACTTTCTGTTCGAGGCGGCGGACGACACGTTGACGATTACGGCGACGGATCTGGACCAGAGCCTGAAGACGAGCTGCTCGGCGAAGGTGAAGAAGGCGGGCGCGTGTACGATTCCGGCGCGGAAGCTGTACGACTACATCAAGCTGCTGCCTGAGGGCGATATTTCGATCAAGCTGATGGACAACCACTGGGTGCAGATCCGGGCGGGGCGGTCGAATACGAAGATGGTGGGGATGGCGCGGGCGAACTTTCCGCAGGTGGCGGAGTTTCCGACGACGGGCGCGGTGAAGGTGTCGGTGGTGTCGTTGAAGAACATGGTGTCGAAGACGATCTTCGCGATCTCGAATGAGGAGAGCCGATACACGCTAAATGGCGCGCTGCTGGTGCTGAAGGCCGAGAGCATGGCGATGGTGGCGACGGATGGGCATCGGCTGGCACATATCGAGAAGCTGGGGGAGACGCTGGAAGGAGTGTCGGGCGAGAAGAAGACGCTGATCCCGCGGAAGGCGCTGAGCGAGCTGAGTTCCCTGCTGAGCAATACGGATGCGGAGACGATGGACTTTGCGGATGACGACTCGACGCTGTTCTTCAAGGTGGGCGGACGGGTGCTGACGAGCCGCAAGCTGACGGGGCAGTTTCCGAACTACGAGGCGGTGCTGCCTCGGGATAACAACAAGTTTGTGATTGTGCGGAGCGAGGATCTGATGGGGTCGATCCAGCGGGTGGCGCAGTTCGCGGATGAGCGGTCGGGAGCGATCAAGATTCGGCTGGAGTCGAATGAGCTGAAGCTGTCGTCGTCGTCGACGGATGCGGGTGAGTCGGAGGATTCGATTGAGACGCCGTACCAGTACGATCCGCTGGTGGTGGGGTTCAACTCGCAGTACCTGATCGACTTTTTGAAGGCGATTGGGAACCAGGGCGAGGTGCGGCTGGAGTTCAAGGACGCGCAGAGCGCGGGGCAGATGCGGCCGGAGGATGGGAATGAGGATGTGAAGTATCGGTATATTTTGATGCCGATGCGCATCTGACGATCTGCCATCGAGGTTGATTCTCATTCCGCGCAAAGTATGGCCAAGTGACCATACTTTGCGCGGAATTTTCTGTTTTGGTGGAACGGTGCGATCTGCTGAAGCGCTTCGGTTCAGGTGTTGAGCGGAGTCGATCCGTTTTGACGAATTAATCTCTTATGGATGGCTCATTGAGTATCCACTCTTGCAGTTGGGTTTTTGTGAGATGAGCGCCGGTTAGTACGAGTGCGATGCTCTTTCCTGCAAAGGGTTCTGGTTGTGCCAGTATGGCGGCGAGCCCTGCTGCGGCTGCGGGCTCGACGAACAATGCGGCTGTGCGGTATAGCAGACGCATCGCTTCTTTGATCCGGGCGTCGTCGACGACACGGATGTCATCGACGATACCGTACATATCGGACACTGCGAGGGGTACGGGGACACGCACTGCGATTCCATCGGCGATGGTGTGCACGGATTCGGTTTGCACGACGCTCTTTCGTTGGAACGACTGGCGCATGCAATCCGCGCCTGCCGCGACGACCCCGGAGACCATGGTCGTCGGACTTGCAGCCTTGAACCAGCGAGCGCAGCCGTTGAGGAGAGCGCCGTTTCCAAGAGGCAGGAGGATGTGATCGAAGGCCGGATTTGCGGCCAATAGTTCGACGGCGATGGTGCCTGCGCCTTCCGAGATCTCCGGCTCTTGTCCGTCTTCGACCATGCAGGCGTTTTGTGTAGCGGCGAACTCTTTTGCCGCTGCCTTGGCGGCGTCATAGTCGTCGCCCACAATTCTTAGATCGGCGCCAAGGGTGCTCATGCTGTCGAGCTTGGCTGGGTTTGCGAGAGACGATGCGAATACGATGATCTTTCGCTCTCGCTTTCTTCCGAAATAAGCGAGTGCCTGTCCGAAGTTGCCGGCGCTTGCACAGACGATCGGGCGCGTCTCGTTGCGCGCATCGAGTTCCTGGAAGAAAAAATCTGCGCCTCGGCCTTTGAAGCTGCGGATGGGGTTGAGTGTCTCCACCTTGAGCGTGATGCGGCAGTTGAGTGCCTGGTTGAGAGCGTCGCACTCGTACTGGGGCGTATTGCGAAAGACGGGATCGATTGTGCGAGCGGCTGTTGCGATCTGCGCCAGGGACAGGCGATGTGCAGGGCGGCTTGCGGCAACGAGTTGCTGCCGCTGCGCGATGGGGCGGATTGCATCTTCTGCGACGGCACGGGTGAGCATGAGGATGCCGTTGAGATGATCGACTTCGTGCTGCAAGAGCTCGGAGAGATCCGGCGCTATATGGCTCCAGGTGCGCTTCCTACGTTGCTCGTCTCGATAGGTGATGGAGATGCTGCGATGCCGTCTGACTCGAACGACCTTGTCGGGCACACTGAGGCAGTCATCCCAAAGCTCGATGCAATCGTTGCTGCGCCACGTGATCTCTGGATTGATTAACGTGATGCGTCCAGCACCGAGGTTCATGGCAATGACGCGCTTCATGATGCCGGTCTGAGGAGCTGCGATAGCCCTTCCGTAGCCGAAGCGTTGACGGAACTGCTCCAGCGTTGCGTGCAGGCTGTCGATCTCGGCGTCGAGGCAGGGATCAGGCAAATGAACTTCGCCGGCTACCATTTCAAGGCGGCTGTCTCCAACGCTGAGAATTGGAAGAGGAGAGGCATGGGTCGAATAGCCTGCGTTTGTCTGCGCCACGTGATTTCCCTTTCATGAGGTGAAGGCTTTCGGATCGTCGATGGGCGCATGTCTTCGATCGACGGCAACACATCAGGAGCTGTAAGGGCGCGATGATCGATTGGGGGTGATTGCATCCGCTTCCTTTGAGGTAAATCATAGTGCGCGGCGGTCGCAAGAGGTGCTCGATTTCAGCGGTGTTTGTGCAAGAATATTTCAAATCAAGATGGTTTTATGGAGTTGCGTTGACTGCCAAGAGAGACCTCGACGTCTTCGACCTCAAGCTTCTGTCCGAAGTGCAGAAGAACGCTCAGCTCTCGCAAGGCGAGTTAGGCGCAAAGGTGAACCTGTCTGCCGCTGCTGTTAACAGACGTCTGAAGCGTCTGGCCGATGAGGGAATCATCAAGAAGTATGTGGCGGTGATTGCACCGGAGGCGCTTGGCTACGCTCTGAACATTGTGGCTCAGGTGGAGGTTGAACGAGAGAGGATCGATCTGCTGGATGCGATGAAAAAAGTCTTCGAGGCTTGTCCGCAGGTGCAGCAATGTTATTGGGTGACGGGCGAATGGGACTTCGTTCTGATGCTTGCGGTGCGCGACATGGAGCAATATAACGAATTGACCCGACAGATGTTTTTCAAGAACAACAATGTGAAGCGCTTCAAAACGCTGGTTGTGTTGAAGCACGTCAAATCAGGTTTAGAGGTTCCGATCGACTAGGGCGGCTGTATCTGTATGCGGCATTGCCGTTATGTCTACAGTTGCACCAGGTGGGTGAGGGATGCGGCTGGCTTGATCATAAGGATCTGCACATCGCCGATGTAGTGTTCGAGAAATCCTCCTTCGCAGTAGGCGAGGTAGTACTCCCACATGCGAAGAAAGCGCTCTTCAAATCCCATTGCGCGTGCGTCTGCGAGCTTTGCGAGGAAACGCTGTCGCCAGCAGCGGAGTGTGACGGCGTAGTGCTCGCCTATCTCTTCGAGGTGCGCCATCTGCAAGGTTCCTACGCGTGCTGTCGATTGCAGAATGCCTGCGACTGAGGCCAGCTCTGCACCGGGAAAGATGTACTTCTTGATCCAGTCGCTTTGCCGGAGGTATCCCTTGAAGCTGCGCTCATTCATCGTGATTGTTTGCAGCAGCATCATGCCTTGGGGCTTCAGGAGGCGGTTGCATGCAGCAAAGAATTCGTCATAGTGTTTGAAGCCTACGGCCTCGAACATCTCAATGCTGACGATCTTGTCGAAGGCTCCTGTGAGTTTGCGATAGTCCTCGAAGAGCAGTGTGATCTTTGAGTTGCTCTTTGCCAGCTCTGTGAAGCGCTGCTCCGCAACTGCGTGTTGTTGCGCGCTGATTGTTGTCGTTGTGATGCGGCATCCGTAGTGTGTTGCGGCATAGGCCGCGAAGCCGCCCCATCCGGTACCGATCTCCAACAGGTGATCGCTCGGCTTTAGATCGAGCTTGCGACAGATGAGGTCGAACTTCGCTCTTTGCGCGTCTTCGAGGGAAGTCTCGGCTGTTGCGTGATAGGCGCAGGAGTAGGCCATCGACTCATCGAGAAACAATCGGTAGAAGTCGTTGCCGAGGTCGTAGTGATAGGCGATATTTTTTTTGCTGCCGGTCTCGGTGTTGTTGTTGTTCCGATGCCGGAGCCAGTTCATGGTGCGCGTTGCTACTGTCAGGAGGGGGTTGGCGGTATCTACCTGGCGCATGTTGCGGACGCCGGCACGGACGAGCGCGACGAGATCGGGGGAGCTCCAGTCGCCGTCCATGAAAGCTTCGCCGATGGCGATCTCTCCGCCGAAGAGTGCGCGGGAGAAGAAGCGTGATGCGTGTATGTGCATCTCTGCGCGTAAGGGATGAGCGGGATCGCCAAAGATACGGGACTCTCCGCCGTGGCGTATCTCCAGGCAACAGTCGCTGATGCTCTGCATGGCGCGGTAGAACATTCGCTGCGCGATGGATTGGTTCGTTTCTACCTGCGTTAGTGTGTCTTCCATGATGCCCCCAGATCCTGCGAATTTCTTCGCGCAAAGTTTGTTGTGCCGGGATGAGCCACTACCGGAACTCGTTTGATGAGCAGTCGCATGGCCTGCCAGTGGATGGCCGCGATGACCTTTGCAGTCATGAACGGATAGGTCAGGATGGCGCGACGAATCTCACGCGGGTTCCACTCGCGGCGCTCCAATCGAAGCGTTGAATCGAAGGCGAGCGCGCCGTGCTCGAGGTTCATGCAGTTTACGGTCAAGGTGTCGCCGGGCTCGGTGAAGGTCCAATCGTAGGTGTGGTCTGCGGGCATGAACGGAGATACATGAAACGCCTTTGCGAAGCGGTATCGCTTGCTTGCGGCTGTATGGATCTCCTGTGCTGAACCGAGCCAGTAGTTATGGGTTTCGCCGAAGGTGTTGTTCACCTCGGCTACCATGCGATGGAGGCCGCCGTCCTCTCCATAGCAGTAGAAGAACGACACGGGATTGAAGTTGTATCCGCAGTACCGCAGATGCGTCAGCAGGCGCACAGGGCCATTGGGAGCACCGACGCGATGTCTGACCGCATCGAGGTGCAGGCGATCGCGCAGGGGTTGTTGTACATCGCCGAAGTGGTCGTGCTCTCGGTAGCTCAGGATGTTGGGCTTGTTGTATGAGGTGAGTCGCGAGACCTGCATGAGCTCTGGCAGGCGATCGATATCGAGCAGCGACAGGAAGATGGGATAGGTAAACTCGTGCTTCTTCGGCAGCCAGCGCCGGTGTCGCAATGTGCCTACGTAGATGCCGGAGTCGACGATCATCTACCACTCCACTCCGAGCGATTTCGCGACACGGATCGCTGAGTTCAAGCCATCTTCGTGGAAGCCGTAGAACCAGTACGCTCCGCAGAAGTGGAGATGCCGCCTGCCGCTGATTTCGGCCCACTGGCCCTGCGCGCGCACTGCATCCATGGTGTAGAGAGGATGCGCGTATTGGAGGTCCTTCACGACGGACTCACGGCGTACGGCATTCACCTGGTTCAAGGTTACGCAGAACTTCTCCGCCGTATCCAACGACTGTAGGCGGTTCATGTCATAGGTGAGAGTCGGGGCTGTTGTTTGTGTTGTGCGGTGATAGTTCCAGGAGGCTCGTGCATCTTTACGACGAGGGAGCAATCGCGAATCGGTATGGAGCACTGTGCGGTTCGGCGTGGTGGTCATCGCACCGAGTATGTTGGATTCTTCCTGTGTCGGGTTGTCAATCAAGGCCAGCGCCTGCGGAGCGTGGCAGGCAAAGACGACCTCATCGAAGTGTGTTGTTGCGCCATCCGCAAAGTGGACTGTTGTGCCTTGGTCGAACGCGGATACTTTACTGATCTTTGCGCCTAATACGACGCGTTCACTGTAGGGAGCGGTGAGGGGTTTGATGTAGCGCGAGCTTCCGCCCTTTACGACATACCACTGCGGATGTTTGTTTACGGTGAGGAATCCGTGGTTGTAGAAGAAGCGCAGGAGTGTCATGGCGGGAAATTCATCGATGCGGTCCATCGATGTGGACCACACGGAACAGGCCATGGGATAGAGATACAGATCGCGGAGAGCGGCAGAAAAATTTTCGCGTTGCAGGTACTCGCGGAGTGTCATGTCCAACTGTTCGCCGCGTTCTATCAGCTCTGTTGAGCGACGGTTGAAACGTACCATCTCGCGAAAGAGTTTGTAGTGCGAAGGGCGGAGCAGGTTTTTTTTGTCTGCGAAGAAGCCGCGCAGGCCGCGGCTGCTGTACTCCGTACGGGTTCGATCGCAACGGACGCCGAAGGACATATTGCTCTTCTGGCGTTCGACGCCGAGCTGGCGAAGGAGGCGCACCAGATTGGGATAGGTGCGGTCGTTGTGCACGATGAAGCCTGTGTCGATTGGCCGGATTCCCTTGCTCGTCTCTACCGCATGGGTGTGCGTGTGGCCGCCGAGCCGGGCTTCGCGCTCGTACAGCCAGACCTGGTGGCCGCCGCGAGAAAGCAGCCATGCGACGCTCATGCCGGAGATCCCGGACCCAATCACTGCGATTGTGCTCATTGTGATTGTTGCGTCTCCTGTGGCAGGCGGACGCCGCGAATCTCGTGGACAATGCCGACGGCTTTCAATCCGCGGAGAAGGTAGTAGGTCACATCGATCTCCCACCAGCGGAGGCCCTGACGGCAGGCGTACATGTATTTGTGGTGATTGTTGTGCCAGCCTTCGCCGAGGGTAATGAGCGCGAGGAGGAAGTTGTTGCGGCTGTGGTCGGGTGTATCAAACCGCCGCGTTCCCCAGACGTGCGCCACGGAGTTGATGAGGAAGGTTCCGTGGAAGAGGACTACTGTCGAGACGCAGAAGCCCCAGAGGAACAAGGGCCAGCCGCCGATGGCGAGCAGAGCGAGGCTCAGAGCTGTCGGGGGCAGCAGGAAGTATTTGCTGATCCAACGGAGCTCGGGGAACTTCGAAAAGTCTTTGATTAAGCGGCTGTCGTATTCGTCGTGTTCGTTGCTGAGGACCCAGCCTATGTGGGCCCACCAGAAGCCATCCTGCTCGGGCGAGTGAATGTCTTCCACCTCGTCTGAAACCTGATGATGCACGCGGTGATGCGCTGCCCACCAGAGGACACCCTTCTGGGCGGAGGTCTCGGCGAGAAACGCGAGGCAGAACTGAGCGGTGCGTCCGAGTTTGAATGACCGGTGGCTGAAGTAGCGGTGGTATCCGGCTGTTACGCCAAACATGCGGATGATGTAGAGGGCAACGGCCCAGGCCACATAGCTCCAACGAAATGGGATAAAGAAAACCGCGAGACATGCCATGTGGATCACGAAGAACGGCACGACCGCCCCGAGCTGGTAGGGGGTCCGTCCCGTTACTTCATGCGTCTTCTCTACCATCGTTCACTCCGATGCGTTGTGCTACTGGGGTCAATTTGGTGGTCTACTCTAGCGACTTTGACAGCTTCGCAGCTTGCTACTCGATAAAGGCTTCAACTTGAAGAACGTGCGGCTGATGGAAATGGATTTAGGGATGTCTGAGTTTGTGCAGATATATGCAGGCACACGGAAATCCGGAGGCCGCGGGGGGACGTACCTCTGGTACGAGGCCTATGAAAATTTTTCTCAAAATTTTGTTCTCTGCTGTTTTTCTCTGGATGATTGGCATGACGGTGCATGTGCAGGCGTACAAATCCATTGGGCTGTCGCCGAACGAGTTCTTCTGGGCGACGAGTCCGTGGGCTTGCGCGACGCTGTTCGACGCTTACTTCGGCTTCCTGACGTTCTTTGTTTGGGTGTGCTTCAAGGAGACAAAGGTCTGGGTTAAGGTTCTCTGGTTTGTCCTCATCATGATGCTGGGCAATATTGCGATGTCCGGCTATGTCCTTATCCAGCTCTTTCGTCTTAAAGCGGAAGAGCCCGCATCGGCTGTACTGAGTCGCAGAAATTAACCCGATATGTCTTCACTCGCACAGCGCAGGTTGATGGATGCCGTGAAGGGCTTGCTGCTCCAGGGCATCACGCCGCAGAAGCTCGCGCTGTCGCTCGCCTGCGGCATCCTGCTGGGGGTCTTTCCGGTGATGGGTACGACTACGGCGCTTTGCGCTGTTGCTGCGCTTGTGCTTCGGCTGAACCTGCCGGCCAGCCAGTTGGTCAACTACGCTATCTATCCTTTGCAGCTTGCGCTGATTGTGCCGTTTATCCGGATGGGGCAGCGGCTGACGCGTTCGCAGCAGACCAGGATGACGCTCGCGCAGATGGTTCAGCTTGCCAGGACGGATCAGATGAAAGCTTTTCACCTGCTGTGGCGGATGGCGTTGCAGGGCATCGTTGCCTGGGCGATCTTTGCTGCGATTGCGTTGCCGCTCTTCTACTGGCTGCTCTTCCGGGCTATCCGGAGGATTCAGTGCGAGATACAGACTCGCCGGGTCGCCGCGGAGCTTGCATGATTGTCACTCTCCTGGTTTCAGGAACTGCGCTCTGTTGCGTGACGATGCTTGGGCTCTTCGTTGTTCAGCAGCGGACTGAGAATGCAGGCTATGTGGATGTTGGGTGGAGTTACAACCTCGGCTTGCTAGGGTTGCTCTACGCGGGGCTTGGCTCCTCCTCTGCTCTTCCGCGCTGGACTCTTGCTGCGATGGCTATGCTTTGGTCGCTGCGGCTGGGCACGCATATTCTTCGCCGCGTCCATGGGCATGCTGAGGAGGGCCGCTATGCTGCTCTTCGCCAGCATTGGGGCCAGCACACGGGGCTTAAGTTCTTTTTCTTTTTTCAGGCGCAGGCGATTCTCGATGTGCTGCTCTCGCTGCCGTTTCTTCTTGTTGCGATCGACCGCAATGGCTCGGCAGCTTTTACCTCGATTCAGGTTGTTGCGATTGCGCTCTTTCTCGTTGCCATTGCCGGTGAAGCTCTGGCGGATGGGCAACTGGCTCGCTTCAAGCGCACGGCCGCGAAGGGCGCGGTCTGCGAGATGGGTCTGTGGAGCTACTCGCGCCATCCCAACTATTTTTTTGAGTGGCTCATCTGGGTTGCTTACGCTCTCTTCGCCACGTCCACATGCTTCGGCTGGTTTGCGTGGACTGCCCCTGCGCTTATGCTCCTCTTTCTCTTCAAGGTTACGGGCATTCCGTACACGGAGGCGCAATCGCTTCGCAGCAAGGGCGAAGCGTACGCCCGCTATCAGCGCACGACTTCGGTCTTCATTCCATGGTTCAAGAAAGAGCCCACCCTATGAGCACGCAGGCCACAACGACTTATCCCAACGCCACGCTTCTTGACCTCACCAGCAATCTGGTTGAGCGCGATCTTATCCCTGATGCTGTGCTTCGCATTGCGATCCGCCGCCTGCTTGCGAAGCGGCTGCGGGACGAGGAGCGTGGCGGGCTCGAAGGCCAAACCGGTTATCTGCGCCAGCTTATCCAGCAGATCAAGATCAGCCGGATCGCGCTTAACACACAGGAGGCGAACGAGCAGCACTATGAGGTGCCGCCGCGCTTCTTTGAGCTTACGCTTGGCAGACGGCTGAAGTACTCGTCAGGCTACTGGCCTGCGGGTGTCGACACGCTGGATGCTTCCGAGGAGGCGATGCTGGCGCTTACGGTTGAGCGTGCACGGATCGTCGATGGGCACGAGATTCTTGAGCTTGGTTGCGGTTGGGGCTCGCTTACGCTTTACATGGCTGAGCATTTTCCCAACAGTGCTATTACTGCCGTCTCCAACTCTGCGCCGCAGCGGGAGTTTATCGAAGCCAAACTGCGCGCTATGGGCCGCGAAGACGTTCGCATCGTTACCTGCGACATGAATACGTTCTCGCCTGGCGGGACCTTTGACCGCGTTGTATCGGTTGAGATGTTCGAACACATGCGCAACTATGAAGAGCTGCTCTCGCGGGTTGCCTCGTGGATGCGGCCTGAGGCTCTGCTCTTTGTTCACATCTTCACGCATAAGCAGTTCAGCTATCCGTTTGAGGTTCGCGATGCGAGCGACTGGATGGCGAAACACTTCTTCACCGGGGGCATTATGCCTGGCGACAATCTGCTTCTCAACTTTCAGCGCGATGTAGAGATTACGGATCACTGGATGATGTCGGGCACACACTATCAGCGCACCTCAAGGGCTTGGCTCGACAAGACGGACGAGCATCGCGAAGAGGTTCTCCAGCTCTTTGAACAGACGTATGCGGGTACGCTTCCGCCGAAGCGCCGCCGGAGGGAAGCGAATATGTGGCTTGTCCGGTGGCGCCTCTTCTATATGGCCTGCGAGGAGCTTTGGGGCTATGACAATGGCAACGAGTGGGGCGTGTCGCATTACCTCTTTCATCGTCGAGGGTAGGGGGTGGGATCGAGGTGGGTTACTTGGCGAATCGGCGAAGGCTGTAGGAGATGGGTAGTCCGACGACGACCATGTGCACGAGGAGGCCCTGGATGAGGTCGTGGAGATCGTGTGGGCCGGTTGCGTGAAGGGCGGAGAGGGGCAGGACGATGAGTTGCATGACGAGTTCCACCGCGGCTCCGTAGGCGAGGCCGCAGACCAGTGGGTGATCTTTTAAGAAGAGCAGCTTGCGGCTCGATGCGTAGTAGAAGGCGGCGAAGGTAAAGGTGATGAAGAAGTGCAGGAGGAGTCCCAGGATATAGTTGCCGGGACCTCCCTGGAGGGCTTTTCGTCCCAGCAGGCCGGCGGTGATGGAGAGGGGGATGTCCCATCCGAAGAGGATGCAGGCTTGCAGGATGTCCAATGTGCCGGCGGTGAGGCCGCCTACTGCGATGGCCAGGAGGGCGTGCTTGGTTATCTGGTCTGTCGAGGGTTCAGGTACTGAAGCTTCGTTCATTCGAGGTGCTCTCTTTCATTGGGGTGAGGATTTTGCGGAGACTTCTACATCGATTTCGATCTGGACGTCGGGCGTTGTGGACGAACCGAGTTCGAAGAGATTGTCGCGGTTGCCCATCCCGAATTCGGCGCGCCTGGTTGCGGCTAATCCATGGAACGACGCGCGTGCGGGGTTGCCGGGCTCAACGGAGGAATCCATTCCGTTGAAGGTGAACGTCAGTGGCACGACCTTTGTGACGCCATGCATGGTCAAGGAGCCGTCCATCGTCCAGGCGCTTCCAGATACATGGCGAATGCCGCGACCGTGGTAGGTCATCGTCGGGAATTTCTTTACGTCGAAGTAGTCGGGGCTGCGCAGGTCCTCGTCGCGCTCGGTGTTCTGTGTGCTGATGCTGGAGGCGTCGATCGTGATGTCGATACTGCATGCGGCTGGGTCTTGCGATGCGGTGATGGTTCCCGCAACCTTGTCGAACCTGCCACGCACCAGTCCGACCACATGGTGACGAGCGCCGAAGTACGCGAAGCTGTGATTCGGATCGATGTTGTATGTCCCTGAGGTGGGGAGTGTCTGGGGCATCCTCTTCTGAGCCGGTTGTGTGGCAGGATCGGCCGCGGCAATCCTGGCCGAAGGCATCGCGCAAAGAGTAAGAACCAACCCACCCAGTGCGCATACATTGAACAGTTTCTTGAACGTCATCTTTCCTCCTTACGTGTTTGCAATTCGGGTTGCAGTTGTACGGTACGCATAGAAGAGCCGGGAAGTCCTGAGGGTGGTCTGAAAGGGGCTGAATAGTTCTGAAATGTTGCTGCGTGGAGTTGGTATGATCGGCGAGCAGCGTTTTTCTATTTGGGAACAGAGGGTGATTACCGATTCTGCATGGAGCTTCCGACTACGACAGTGCTTCGTATTGGCGACTGGAGCGTTTCTCCGACGACCGGTGAGATTTCACGCGATGGAGAGACCGCGCGGGTGGAGGTTCGGACGATGCGGCTGCTGCTGTGCCTGGCGGAGCGTGCGGGCGAGGTGGTGAGCATCGATGATTTGCTGAAGCAGGTGTGGCCTGATGTGGTGGTCTCTTCGGACTCGGTGTATCAGGCGGTGGCGTCGCTTCGGCGGTTGCTTGGGGACGATCCCAAGCGGCCTGCTTATATCGCTACGGTGCCGCGGCTGGGGTATCGGATGGTGGCGGCGGTGAGCCGTGGGGAGGATCAGCGGGATCAAGCTGCGGAGGCTGAAGCGGTGACGCTGGTGGCTGGCGAGGCGCTGGGGTCGGGCTCGGGGTCGCGCTTTCGGGCGGGCTTTCTGTGGTCTGCCGGAGGGGTGTTTTGCTGCTTGCTCGGCGTTGCGTTTCTGGCTTTCCTGTTCCATAGCAGGGTTGCAAATAGTTATCAGGCGCATCTGGCGGGGTCGGTTGCGGTGGCTCCGCAGCCGCAGAAGTCGATTGCTGTGCTGCCGTTTCTCGATCTGACGGAGGGGATGAAAGAGGGCGAGTTCGCCGATGGCATGACGGAGGAGCTGATCGACAAGCTGAGCAAGGTTCCGGGGCTTCAGGTGCCGGGAGCTACGTCGTCGTTCTATTACAGGGATAAGGAGTTACCTGTTGCGGATATTGCCAGGGCGCTGGGTGTGGCGTATGTGCTGGATGGGAGTGTGCGGAAGTCGGGTGAGCGGTTGCGGGTGGCGGCGCGGCTGGTTCGTGCGGACAACGGGTATGTGGTGTGGTCGGAGAGCTATGATCGGCCGTTCCACGACATCTTGATGGTTCAGGATGATATTGCGGGTGAGGTGACGAAGGCGCTGAAGGCGGCTGCGGAGTTTAAGGGGCGGTAGAGGGGGTCTGGCGCGGAGGGTTGGCTTTTGCTTTTGGCGTGAGATGAGCAAGGGCAACCGCAGGTTCTTCGGCTACGCTCAGGATGACAGGATTTTGGGGTGGGATGAAGGAGAACGGTCGTGCTTTGCACGATGGGGCACCCGGGGTTTTTGCTGCTTCGGGTGGCTGTTTGGTGGGAGAGGGCAGGGTTTTTGGGTGGGGTTGGGGCGGGAGAGGGTTGCGGACGGTATCATACGGAGATGCAGATGTTGTTTCGTTCTTCTTCGGTCGCGACGGGTATTTCTCTCTCCAGGACTTCTTTCATGAAATTGCGTTTCCTTGCACTCGTTGTTGGGCTGGTTGTGTTTGCCGGCTCGGCGTATGCGCAGATCGGTATTTATGTCGGTCCGAACTTTACCCATATCAGCAATTCGCAGGCGGATACTGGAACGTTTGCGTTTCTTGGGAGCGGTAATACGTCCAAGATGTTTTCGGGGGCGGACTTTGGGGTATATGACCAGTTCTGGCATGGGCAGTCGGTGGATGCCGGGGCGGATATGCGGGTGAACATTCAGAGGGGCGCGGGTGCGCATCTGAACGAGTTTCTGATTGGTGCGCGGGTGGCGGCGGCACATCCGATGGCGTGGAGTCTGAAGCCTTATGGGGAGCTGCTGGGCGGCGAGGGATCGACGAATCCGGCGACGAATCCGGTGTCGCGGAGCAAGGCGACGTTTGCGATTATGGGCGGGGTTGAGAAGCCGCTGGGCAAGCATGTGGACTGGCGGGTGATTGAGGTGGGGTATGGCTCGTTGCAGACGGTGAGCACAGGGCTGGTGACAGGTGCGGCGAATCCGCCGGGGTCTTCTACGCTGATTAATTTCAGTACGGGGATTGTGTTCCGGTTTCCGGAGAAGAAGCTGATTCCTTAAATTTTGTTGGGGTGGTGAGCGGCGTGGCCTTTTGGCTGCGCCGTTTTTTGTTTGGTGGGGGGTAAGAACAGGCAACTGCAAGTGCAACCGCAGGTTCCTTCGGCTGCGGCTTCGCCTTCGCTCAGGATGACAGTTTTTTGAGTGGGATGAAGGAGAACGGTCGTGCTTTGCACGATGCCCACCTTAGCGACGATAGAGCTGTCGCGAAGATGGGGCACCCGGCGTTGTTGCGCTGCTCAGGATGGCAGTTCTTTTGCGTGAGGGTGGTGCCGGAGCGGTAAAGGAAATACAGTTAACTGATAACTGGTTGATAAGGACGAGATGACGATTCGAGTACAGCTTCCTGATGGTTCGGTGCGCGAGGTGGCGCAGGGTACAACTCCGTATGACGTGGCGATGAGTATTTCGCCGAGGCTGGCGGCGGCGGTGGTGGTGGCGCGGATTCGTCCGCTGACGGCTGCGGCGGGTGTGGTGGCTACGGAGGATGAGGGATCGGAGGAGGCCATGTACGCCGGGCATGAGACGGGGGAGCGGGTGGTGGACCTGTCGACTCCGATGGTGGAGGATGTGGCGCTGGAGCTGCTGAAGGAGAGCGACGAGGCGTCGCTGAAGGTGGTGCGGCACTCGGCGGCGCATGTGATGGCGACGGCGATTCTGGAGCTGTTTCCGGAGACGAAGCTGGGGCATGGTCCGGCGACGGATGCTGGGTTCTTCTATGACGTGTATCGCGAGGTGCCGTTTACGGAGGAGGACCTCGCCGCGATTGAGAAGAAGATGACGGAGGTGGTGGCGCGGGATGAGAAGTTTGTGCGCGTGGAGGAGTCGCGCGAGAAGGGTTTGACGGACTATGCGGCGCAGGGCGAGTTCATGAAGGTGCACTTCATCGAGCGGTTTACGAAGCCGGGCGACGAGATTTCGCTGTATAAGAATGGCGGGTTCACGGACTTCTGCCGGGGGCCGCATGTGCCTTCGACGGGGCGGGTGAAGGCGTTCAAGGTGATGTCGATTGCGGGCGCTTATTGGTTGGGGGATGAGAACAACCAGCAGTTGCAGCGGATCTATGGAACGGCGTTTTATAACGCGAAGGATCTGGATGCGCACTTCAAGCGGCTGGAGGAGATCAAGGCGCGTGACCATCGTGTGCTGGGCAAGCAGCTCGATCTTTTTTCGATCCAGGAGGTGGCGGGACCGGGGCTGATCTTCTGGCATCCGAAGGGCTCGCTGATCCGCAAGGAGATGGAAGACTGGATGCGTGAAGAATGTATCCGTCGTGGTTACAATTTGGTGTATACGCCGCACATTATGAAGCGCGAGCTGTGGAAGATCTCGGGCCATGACGGGGTGTACTCGAAGGATATGTTTCCGGCGATGGAGCTGGACGATGCGGAGTATCGGGTGAAGCCGATGAACTGTCCGGGGCATACGCTGATCTATAAGAACTCACCGAAGAGCTATCGCGATCTGCCGGTGCGGTATGCGGAGTTTGGCAATGTGTATCGCTATGAGCGTTCGGGCACGATGCATGGGCTGCTGCGCGTGCGTGGGTTTACGCAGGACGATGCGCACATCTTCTGCACGCCGGAGCAGATCGGCGGGGAGATTGAGGCGTGCCTCGATTTTGCGGAGGCGGTGCTGAAGAACTTCGGCTTCGAGGAGTATCGTGTGGAGCTGTCGACACGTGATCCGAAGAAGGCTGGGGATTTCTTTGGGTCGGCTGAGGACTGGGCGAACTCGGAGGGTGCGTTGCGGGATGTGCTGACGCGGCGTGGGCTGACGTTCCAGACGTTTCCGGGTGAGGCGGCGTTTTATGGTCCGAAGATCGATGTGAAGCTGGTGGATGTGCTGGGGCGGATGTGGCAGCTATCGACGGTGCAGTTCGACTTCAATCTGCCGAAGCGCTTTGAGCTGGAGTACACGGGCGAGGATGGCGAGAAGCATCAGCCGGTGATGGTGCATCGTGCGCTGTTTGGATCGGTCGAGCGCTTCTTTGGGGTGCTGATTGAGCACTATGCTGGCGCGTTTCCGGTGTGGCTGGCTCCGGTGCAGGTGGGGTTGGTGCCTATCTCGGAGAAGCATCTGGAGTATGCGCTTGCGGTGAAGAGCCGGTTGGAGGCGGCGGGCTTGCGGGTGGAGCTCGACCAGCGGAACGAGAAGATGAACGCGAAGATTCGTGAGTTCACGTTGCAGAAGGTTCCGTTTGTGCTGGTGATGGGGGATAAGGAAGCGGCGAGCGATGCGGTAAGTGTGCGGACTCGCGGCAAAGGTGATGAGGGGAGTGTTTCGGTTGGGGAGTTTGTGGCTCGGGCAGTTGGATTGCGGGATGGTCATGCTATGGAGTTGTAGGTTTTTGTTTTTCGTTTTGAGTGTGAGCGGCGTGGCCTTTTGGCTGCGCCGCTTTTTGTTGGGGGATGGGTTAAAAACAAGCAACAGCAAGGGCAACCGCAGGTTCCTTCGACAAACTCAGGACAGGCTCTTCGACTGCGTGCTTTGCACTTCGCTCAGGATGACAGTTTTGTTTTTAGTTGAGGTTGGTAAGAACAAACAACGGCAAAAGCAACCGCAGGTCCTTCGACTCGCGCTTCGCGCTCGCTCAGGATGACAGTTTGGGTGGTGCTGCGAAGAGAACGGTCGTGCTTTGCACGATGCCCACCTTAGCGACGATGAAGCTGTCGCGAAGATGGGGCACCCGGCTCCATTGCTGATTTGGTTAGAGGAGCTCCATGGCCTGGAGGACGCGGGCTACGGCTTCGTCGGGGGTGTTGGCTACGGCGGAGAGGTGGCCCATCTTGCGGCCTTTGCGGGGGCGGAGCTTTTCGTAGAGGTGGAGGCGCAGGCCGGGGACGGAGAGGGCGGCGTCGAAGTGGGGCTCTCGGGGGGTGCCGTCGGGGTTGAGCCAGACCTCGCCGAGGAGGTTGGCGATGGCAGCGGGCTGGACGACGTCGACGGCGCCGAGGGGCAGATCGCAGACGGCGCGGACGAGCTGCTCGAACTGGCCGGTGACGCAGGCGCGCTCGCTGGCGTGGTAGCTGTTGTGGGGGCGGGGGGCTAGCTCGTTGACTAAAAGCTGGCCGGAGGTGGTGACGAAGAGCTCGACGGCGAGGATGCCTTCGAGGTGGAAGGCTTCGGCGATGGCGGTGGCGATGCGGCGGGCCTCGGCCTCTAGGGGTGCGGGGATGGGGGCGGGGATGACGCTCCAGGCGAGGATCTGGTGCTCGTGGTGGTTCCAGGCGGCGGGGTAGACGGCGACCTCTCCGGAGGGGGTGCGGGCGACGAGGACGGAGATCTCGCGTTCGAGGTCTACGGCCTGCTCGACGACGCCGGGGCCTTCGCCGAGGGCCTGCCATGCGCCGTGGAGCTCGGCTTCGGCGTCCGCGGCGGAGCTGAAGGAGATGTTCGGGTTGAAGCCGACTTTGCCTTGGCCGCGTCCGTCGTAACCGCCCTGGGCGGACTTGCAGAAGCACTTGCCGCCGAGGGCGGGGATGGCGGCGCGGAGCTCGTCGAGGGAATGGACGGCGCGGTAGTCGCCGATGGGGAAGCCGTTGCGGTGGAGCCAGTCTTTTTGGGCGATGCGGTCCTGGATGATGGCGAGCATGGCGCCGCCGGGGCGAACGGGGGTGAGGGCGGCGGCGGCGGCCATGCTGGCGGGGGAGATCTGTTCGATCTCGAGGGTGACGACGTCGCAGCCGCGGGCGAGGTTGGCGGCCTCGCGGGTGTCGTCCCAACCGGCCTCGATGCAGCTATCGACGACGAAGCGGGCGGGGCAGGCGGGATCGGGGTCGAGGACCTGGATGCGGTAGCCCATGGCGCGGGCGGCCATGGCGGTCATGCGGCCGAGCTGGCCGCCGCCGAAGATACCGATGGTGGCGCCGGGAAGGATGGGGTTGCTCATGCGATGGTCTCTGTATCGTCGATGGTCTGGGCGAGGACTTCGTTACTGCGGGTTTCGCGCCAGGCGATGAGTTTCTGTTGCAGGGTGGGGTCGGTGGTGGCGAGGATGGCGACGGCGAGCAGGGCGGCGTTGGCGGCTCCGGGCTTGCCGATGGCGAGGGTGCCGACGGGGATGCCTTTGGGCATCTGGACGATGGAGAGGAGCGCGTCCATACCCTGGAGGGCGGTGGCGGGGATGGGGACACCGAGGACGGGGACGACGGTCTTGGCGGCGACCATGCCGGGGAGGTGGGCGGCACCGCCTGCTCCGGCGATGATGACGCGGAGGCCGCGGTGGATGGCGGTGGCGGCGTAGTCGAAGAGGAGGTCGGGGGTGCGGTGGGCGGAGACGACGCGGACCTCGTGGGGGATGTTGAACTCGCGGAGGATCTCGACGGCGGCTTGCATGACGGTGTAGTCGCTGCGGCTGCCCATGATGACGCCGACTTGTGGTGCGTTTGGCATAGAAAGCGATTATATCGGGGTGGGGTTGGTGAAAGAACGAGCAACGGCAAAGGCAAATGTAGGTTCCTTCGGCTTCGTGCTGCGCACTTCGCTCAGGATGACAGCTTTTGGGGTGGGGTGGTGAGGATAAAAACGGGCAACGGCAAATGCAACAGCAAGGGCAACCGCAGGTCCTTCGGCTGCGGCGCTTTGCGCCTTCGCTCAGGATGACAGTTTGGGTGGGGGTGGTGAGGATAAAAACGGGCAACAGCAACAGCAACAGCAACGGCAAAGGCAACAGCAACGGCAAGTGCAACCGCAGGTCCTTCGACTGCGGCTTCGCCTTCGCTCAGGATGACAGTTTTGTGGGGGGTGAGGTGGAGGAGAGCGGTCGTGCTTTGCACGATGCCCACCTTAGCGACGATGAAGCTGTCGCGAAGATGGGGCACCCGAGGGTTTTACTTTGTTTGAAGAACGGGCAACGGCAACGGCGTAGGTGGGGTCATTGGCGGAGTTCTACTTCGGTGGCTCCCTGGCCTCCCTGGTTGGGTGGGGGTTCGGTGATGGTGGCTACGTGGGGGTGGTTGCGGAGGAGCTCGCGGAGGGTGCGGCGGAGGATGCCCATGCCGGTGCCGTGGACGATGCGGATGCGGGGGAGGCCGCTGAGGAAGGCGCGGTCGAGGAAGCGTTCTACTTCGGTGGCGGCTTCGTCGGAGGTGCGGCCGATGACGTTGATCTCGGAGGTCATGTAGTCGGCGTCGGTGGTGGCGGCGGTCTGGATGGTGACGCCTCCGCGGCGGCGGGCGGCTTCGAGGGGGGTGATGGCTTTGACCTGCTCGACGGCGGCGATGTCGGAGCGGTCGATGCGCATCTTCATGGGACCGGCGGAGACCTCGAAGGTTTTGTCGTCGAGGATGCGGTTGACGCGGGCCTGTCGGCCGAGGGATTTGAGCTGGACGAGGTCGCCGACCTTGATGGGGGTGGGGGATTTGGGCTTGAGGGGGGTGTCGTGCTGGTCGGCGCGGGTGTTGTGGGCGAGGACGGTGGAGCTGAACTGCTCGGAAAATTCGCGCTTCGCGCGGGTCATGCGGGCGGCGGAGTCGCGGGCGATTTTTTGCGAGAGGGTTTTGTCGTCGATGGCTTTGACGGTCTCGCGGAGCTGGGATTCGACGTCGGCGATGAGGGCGTGGAGCTTGGCTTCGAGCTCTTTGGTGCGGGCTTTTTGTTCGAGGCGGCCTTCGATCTCGAGGCGGGATCGCTCGCGGCTCAGTTCCCTTTCCTTTTGTTGGAGGGCTTCGCGCTCTGCGGCGGCGGCGGTGAGCTGGTCGTGGAGCTGGTCGAGGAAGGCGCCGATGTCGGCGGTCTGGGTGGTCATTTGAGCGCGGGCGTTTTGGATGATGTCGGGGCTCATGCCGAGGCGTTCGGCGATGTTGAGGCCGGCGCTGGCTCCGGGGACGCCGAGGCGGAGCTCGTAGGTGGGGGAGAGGGTTTGCTGGTCGAAGCCTACGGCGGCATTCAACACACCTGTCCGGCTGGCGGCGTAGACCTTGAGGGAGGTGAGGTGGGTGGTGATGGCGGTCCAGCTATCGAGGGCGAGGAAGTGGGCAGCTACGGCTACGGCGAGGGCGGCTCCTTCTTCGGGGTCGGTGGCGGAGCCTAGCTCGTCGAGGAGGACGAGGGATTGGACGTCGGCTACACGGGAGATGCGGTCTACGTTGACGACGTGGGCGGAGAAGCTGGAGAGGTTGCGCTCGATGGATTGGGCGTCGCCGATGTCGGCGTAGATGGCGTCGAAGAGGGGGAGATGTGCTTCTTCGGCGGGGATGGGGACGCCGGACTGGGCCATGATGCTGAGGAGGCCGAGGGTTTTGAGGGAGACGGTTTTGCCTCCGGTGTTGGGGCCGGAGATGATGAGCTGTTTGGTGTGGGGTGGGAGGGTGATGGTGAGGGGGGTGGGGCTGGCTGAGGGGCCTGACTCGGCGCGCATGCGGAGTTCGAGGAGGGGGTGGCGGGCGGCGGTTAGGGAGAGTTGGGGTTGGTTGGGGTGAGGACGAGCAACGGCAAGTGCAACCGCAGGTCCTTCGGCTGCGTGCTGCGCACTTCGCTCAGGATGACAGTTTTGTTGGAGGTCCGAAGAGAGGACGGTTTTTTTGGTGGGGTGAGAGTGGCTTCCCTGTGGGGTTTGTGGTGCTTCGGGCGAAATACAGGGGTCCTTCGACTCAGCGCTACGCGCTTCGCTCAGGATGACGGTGTTTTTTGGTTCGGCGAACGTCTTTTTGGGTGCGGCGAAGGTAAAGACGGGGCGGGTGCAGTTGAGGTCTTGGGCGAAGCGGGCTCGGGCGGCGTGGGATTCTACTTCGGCCAGGATGGCGCAGCCGAGGTGGAGGGTGGGTGCGGATTCGCCGAGGGCGTGGGTCATGGCGACGAGGATGCGGTGGATCTCGGATTGTTCTTCGTCGAGGAGGCGGACGAGCTCGTTGTTCTGCTCGATGGTTTCGAGGGGCTCGATGAAGACGGTCTGGCCGGAGGAGCTGCTGGCGTGGATGACGCCGGGGACGCGGCGTTTGAACTCGGCTTTGACGGGGATGACGAAGCGGTCGCCGCGGATGGTGATGAGGTCTTCTGAATTGGATTGGGTGTTGCCCTCTTCGCGGAGGTGGCGGGCGGCTCGGCGAAGGCTTTCTTCGATGGCGCGGTGCTGGCGTTCGAGGGCGCGGCGGATGCGGCGGAGCTCGGGGCTGGCGTCGTCGGAGAGGGTGCCATCGGGTTCGATCTTGCCGCGGAGGCGGTGGAGGAGCGGGGCGAGGGGCGCGCTGACGATGGGGTCGAGGAGGTCGGTGGAGAGGGCTTCGATGGAGGGCCAGTGGTAGCGGGTGGCGTTGGGTGCGGGGTCGAGGAGGGTGCGCCAGGCGGCGACGCGCTCGGCTACGGTGAGGAGAGAGAGGATCTCGAGGGGTTCGAGGGCGGCGCCTTCGATGCGGGCTTTGTCGAGGAGGAGGGTAGGGTCGAAGAGGCCGTGGAAGGTGAAGCTGCCGCCGGCGGTGAGGAAGGCGCGGAGCTCGGCGGTGCGTTGGTGCTGCTGGTCGAGCCAGGGGCGGTCTGAAGTTGGCTTGAGGTTTTGTATCCAGGCAAAGCCCAGTGGGGAGTTGGTTTTTGCGGCGATGTGGTCGCGGAGGCGTGGCCACTCGAGGGCGACTGCGCTGGACTCGGCGAGCGGGGCGGGGATGACGGGAAGGAGGGTCGGGTGGGGCACGACTTCTATGTTAGCGAAGGCGCTATTTTGATCATTTAAGGGAGAAGTGATCACTTTTTTGGAACCGTTTTCAAAAAGGCAACGTATGCTGAGGTAGATGGGTACGAGGTACGGGATGCTGTGTCGGGTTTGTTGCGGCGGGGTGGTCGCGGGGCAGCGGTTTTGCCCGCATTGCGGGACGAGGATTTCGCTGGAGCCGCCACGGTTTAGGGGGCCTGTTCCTGTGGGGCGGGTGGAGCGGCACAGGCATACGTTGGGGATTTTGTGGAGCACCTATGGGGTGCTGCGGCTGGCGACCGCGGCGGTGGCGATCTTTGCACTGCGGACGATGACGATGCGGCGGCTCGGCGGCGAGGTGTGGCCGTTTGGTGGGGATGTGCGCTCGTTTTCGCCGATGTGGGTGACTGGGCTGCTGCCGGGACTGACGGTGATCGTTTTGATATTGACGCTGTTGTCGCTGCTGACGGGGTATGCGTTGCTGGCGAGGGAGCGTTGGGGACGTCGGCTGGCGCTTGTGGTGGGCGCGCTGACGCTGATTCTGTTGCCGGTGGGGACGGCGCTGGGGGCGTATACGCTTTGGGCGCTGGGGTCGGCGGCTTCGGGGGTGGAGTATGAGGGTGGGGTTTCATTGTAAAAGCTGGTTTGGGCAGAACAGGCAACTACAACAACAACCGCAGGTCCTTCGACTGCGGCGCAAAATGCGCGCCTTCGCTCAGGATGACAGTTTGTTGGGGTGGATTGAGCTTCAAAACAGACAACAGCGACAGCAAGGGCCAATGCAGGTTCCTTCGACAAGTTCAGGACAGGCTCTTCGACTACGCTGCGCTCCGCTCAGGATGACAGTTTTTGGGTGGGTGGAAGGGTGGGTTAGAAGTGGACGATGAGGTCGGTGGCGGCGGTGAACTGGTTGTGGTGGGTGCCGTTGTCGTAGGCGGGGCGGTCCCAGGCGTGGTCGAAGCGTAGCTCGGGGCGTAGCTGGATGGTGTTGCCGATCCAGTGGTTGAAGGAGAGGGTTTCTTCGGAGTAGCGGGTCTGGTGGCCGGTGCGCTGGCCTTTTTTGTCGTTGAGGAGGTCGGTGCGGAGGGTGAAGAAGTTGTGCGCGTTGATCTCCTGGTTGAGGAAGTTGACGGCGGCGTACTCGGGTGCGGTGCAGCGGGTGAGGCCGGGGGCGCAGGCGGCGGCGATGGTGTTGGGTTCGGGGGCGATCGGGCCTCCGACGGCGGGGACGTCGCGCTCGAACATGTACCAGGCTTCGGTGGCCATGTGGAGGGATTTCGAGAAGCGGTGGTACCAGGTGGCGTCGTACTGCTGGGCGTTGTCGTAGGCGTACTTGCCGTCGTTGATGCCGTTGGCGCAGAGGTAGAGGTTGTCGTTGACGGAGCGGGTGGTGTAGTTGAGGCAGGCGGTTCCGGAGGGTTTGGCGTCGGGGGTCCAGAGGGCGGTGTCGTGGCCGTCGGTGAGGCCGAGCTGGAGGAGCCACTGGTCGGAGAGCTTGAGGGTGGCCATGATGCCGGTGTCGGTGAAGGGGTCGATGGAGTAGAGGAGGGAGTGGGAGAAGGTGTAGTTGTTGGGGGCGAGCTGGGCTTCGATGCCGGGGACGGAGATGAAGCGTCCGATGCGGAGGTTGAGGCCCTGGGCGACGGGAAGGTAGATGTCGGCGTACTCGAGGGTGGGGTCGAAGCCGTAGCGGTTGTTGTGGTCGATGAGCTGCGAGGAGAGGTAGCCTTTGGCGGCGGTGAAGTGGTAGTCGGTGCCGAAGAGGGCGGTGAGGTGGAAGCCCCAGTCGATGTGGGTGCGCTGGACGGTGTCGGGGAGGCGCTCAGCGTAGAGGACGATCTGGTTGAGCTCGAGGCGGTTGGGGATGTAGTTGTTGGCCTCGGGGAGGTTGGAGCTGGAGGAGGTGCTGGCGTTGATGGTGGGCTCGATCCAGCCGTAGAGCCTGGTGCGGGAGGTGGCTCCGTTGATGGCGGTCATGAGGGGATAGCTTTGGGTGTCGGGCTCGCCGATGACGGGGGAGCCGCCGTAGGACCAGTCGGCGTTGGGGTAGGGGGGTGAGTCGAGCGGTGAGGGCAGGCCGCGGCGCGGTGGCGCGGGGGTGGAGGGGAGGGTGTTGGTCCAGTCCTGACGGTAGTAGTGGGCGTAGCGCTGGAAGAAGTTGCCGGTGGTGGTGGTGGATTGAGCGAACGATGGGAGGGCATGGAGCACAATGAGGCCGAGAGTGAGGCAGGACGAACGGATAACTCGCATACGGCTATGAACTTTTCCTTTTGGTGTCTGAGATTTCGAGGGGGAGCGAGACTGGGGCTGCGATTGAGGGGGGTCGCGGCTATCGACAACAACAACAGAGGTGCTGCGCGGGGGTGGGCAGCGTGTGTTTGGACCGTAGCGATTTGCACTGGATGGGGCGTCCAGCGGGACAGCAGAACCTGATCATGAAAAAGGCACTTCTATGACGCTGGCGTGGGTGGATGCGCGCCAAGGTTTTTCTTGAGTTTGAAGATGACGGGAAAACGTCTCCCGGTTGGCGCCCCAAGAGTACTACTACCGATCTAGAAATGTCTTGGCGTCCGAGGATTTTTTTTGAACTTCGGTATGGGGAGCGGTGGTCTGTTGCCGGGGGCAGGCGTTGCGTAGACTGGAGGGATGAACTTTCCTGTTACGCGCATGCGTCGTTTGCGCCGGACGGAGGCGCTGCGGTCGCTGGTGCGCGAGACGCGGTTGCATCCGGGAGCGCTGATCTATCCGCTGTTTATCTGTCCGGGCGAGGGTGTGCGGAGGGAGATCTCGTCGATGCCGGGGGTGTTCAATGTCTCGGTGGATGAGGCGTTAAAGGAGGCGGAGGCGTGTGCGGCGCTGGGGCTGGGCGGGCTGCTGCTGTTCGGGTTGCCGGCGGAGAAGGATGAGCAGGGTACGGGGGCGTGGGCCGAGGATGGGATTGTGCAGACGGCGCTGCGGGCGCTGAAGGCGAATCGAAGGCTGGACTCGCTGGTGACGATTGCGGATGTTTGTTTGTGCGAGTACACGTCGCATGGGCATTGCGGGGTGGTGGCTCGGGATGGGGAGCATTATTCGATTGAGAATGACTCGAGTGTGGCGCTGATTGCGAAGGCTGCGGCTTCGCTGGCGGTGGCGGGGGCGGATATCGTTGCGCCGAGCGACATGATGGATGGCCGGGTGGAGGCGATTCGGGCGGCTCTGGATGCGGCGGGCAAGCAGGACACGCCGGTGATGAGCTATGCGTCGAAGTTTGCGAGCGCGTTCTATGGGCCGTTTCGGGAGGCGGCGGATTCGACGCCGCAGTTTGGGGATCGGCGGAGCTACCAGATGGATGGGGCGAATGTGCGCGAGGCGATGCGCGAGATCGACCAGGATGTGGCGGAGGGTGCGGACATGCTGCTGATGAAGCCGGCGATGCCGTATCTGGATGTGATTCGGGCGGCTCGTGAGCGGTATGATCTGCCGCTGGGAGCGTATCAGGTGTCGGGTGAGTACAGCATGTTGCAGGCGGCGTTTGCACGGGGATGGTTGGAGCGGGAGCGGGCGATGATGGAGTCGCTGCTGGGGATTCGGCGGGCTGGGGCGGATTTTATTGTGACTTATTTTGCTCAGGATGCGGGGCGGGTGCTGGGGTGATTTTTTGTGGGGTTTGAGAACGGGCAACGGCAAGTGCAACAGCAAGTGCAAAAACAACCGCAGGTCCTTCGACTGCGGCTTCGCCTTCGCTCAGGATGACAGTTTTTGGGGTGGGGTGAAAAAGAACGGTCGTGCTTCGCACGACGCCCACCTTAGCGACGATGAAGCTGTCGCGAAGATGGGGCACCCGGCACCCGGGGTTTGCTTGCTCAGGATGACAACTTCGATATGGCTGCTTGGCTATGGGTTGGTGCAGGTGTGGGTTGGGGTTAGTTTTTGGTTGAGGAGGCGTGTTAGGAGGAGTTGGTTGAAGGCTTGCTCGTTGGGGGTGAGGCAGACGTTGGCGTTGGGGGTGCCGGGGGTGGGGCGGGTGTCGCCGGTTGCGTCGATGTCGATGTGGAGGGGGGTGGTGGGGCAGATGGCGGGGTCGATGAGGGTGGCGGCGGCGACGACGTCGAACATGGTGGGGGTGGGCCAGTGGGTGTTGCGGGTGTACTCGGCGGTGAGGACCTGGAGGGAGTCGGTGAGGGGGGTGCTGATGGAGGCGAGGAGGGCGCGTTTGGTCTCGTCGAACTTGAGCTGGGTTGCGTCGAGCGGCAGCATGACGATGGGGACTCCGGAGCGGAAGAGTTTTTGTGCGGCGGCGGGGTCCATGGCGATGTTGTACTCGCGGCTGGGCGGGGCGGGGGGTGTGATGCCGAGGCCGTCGCTGTAGCCTTTGTAGACGGAGCCTCCCATGAGGACGACGCGCTTGAGCTTGCGGAAGGCGGCGGGGTCGCGGTCGATGGCGGCGCCGATGTTGGTGAGGGGGGCGATGGCGAGGAGGGTGATCTGGCCGGGGTGCTGGGTGGCTTGATCGAGGAGGAAGGCGATGGCGTCCTTGTGGGGGTGCGGGATGCCTGCGGCGGCCCAGGGTTGCTGGGAGAAGTTGGCTGCGCCGTGGGTGGTTTTTTCGATGCCGGTGAGGGAGGGGATGTCGTCGCGGCCGGTCTCGCAGAGGAGGCGGTCGATCATGCGGCTGCGGAGGGCGGTGTCGCCCCAGGCGGAGGAGATGCCGAGGATTTTGATGTCGGGGCTGGCGAGGGTGAGGGCTAGGGCGTAGGCGTCGTCGATGTCGTCGCCGATGTCGGTGTCGATGAGGATGGTTTGGGTGGGGGTTTGCGCTTGCGCGAAGATGGTGGTGGGGCAGAGGTGGAGGAGGGTGATGGCCAGGATGGTGGTGGCTTGTTTTAGGTTCATGCTTTCCCTTTTTCTTGACCGAGGGTGGGTTGATCTTACTGGATTGGGTGGGTGTAGCGGCAAGGGCAAGAACAAGTGCAAAAGCAACCGCAGGTCCTTCGACTGCGGCTTAGGATGACAGTTTCTTGTTTAGTTGAGGAAGAACGGGCAACGGCAAGTGCAACAGCAAGTGCAAAAACAACCGCAGGTCCTTCGACTCCGTGCTTTGCACTTCGCTCAGGATGACAGTTTGGGTGGGTGGTGGGGTGGAGGAGAGCGGTCGTGCTGCGCACGATGCCCACCTTAGCGACGATAGTGCTGTCGCGAAGATGGGGCACCCGGGGTTCTCGGGGTTTCGTGTGATTGCTCCTTCAGGGTGGCGGTTTGGGCGAAGCGTTGGACGATGGGACGGGATTCTCCGGCGAGGCAGGCTAGTTCGATGTTGCTGGTGACTTTGGCTCCGCGGATGGGGATACAGGCTACTTCGGGGGAGGCGATGTGGCGGACGCAGGCGGGGGCGATGGAGACGCCGAGTCCGGCTCCGACGAGGCGGAGGATGGAGAGCCAGTGGGAGGCCTCCTGGACGATGTGGGGGCGGAAGCCGTGCTCTTCGAAGATGCTGAGGGGTTTCTCATAGGCGCGGGTTCCGGCGGTGCGGGGGTAGTAGACGAAGGGGTCGCCGCGAAGGGATGCGGGGGAGATGGATTTTTGGCGGGCACGGGGGTGGGTGGCGGGAAGGACGGCGACGAAGGGCTCGGAGGAGAGGGTGATGACGTCGAGGCCATCGACCGTGTCGGTGGGGTCGCCGTCGCGGAGGATGCCGGCGTCGAGGGTTCCGTTCTCGAGGCCCTCGATGACCTTGGAGGTGAAGGACTCGTGGAGGTGGAGGTGGACGCGGGGGTGGGACTCGCTGTAGGTGCGGAGGATGGCGGGGAGGATGCTGAGCATGGCGGAGCCGACGAAGCCGATGTGGAGCGAGCCGAGCTCGCCGCGGCCGAGGGCTCGGGTTTCGTCGAGGTCGCGCTGGACGTTGCGGAGGGTGCGCTGGGCGCGTTCGAGGAAGGCGGACCCGGCGGCGGTGAGGCGGACGGAGCGGGAGGTGCGAAGGAAGAGGGGGAAGCCGAGGATGTCTTCGAGCTTGCGGATTTGTTGCGAGAGCGGAGGCTGGGCGAGGTGGAGGCGCTGGGCGGCGCGGCCGAAGTGGAGCTCTTCGGCGACGGCGACGAAGTAGCGGAGGTGGCGGAGCTCGATGTCTTTGTCCATGATGTCGTGCCTTTTGGAGGGTGGTGGGCAGCGATGTTCCCTCAGGGGCTAAAGCCCCGCTTCTTTTGTTTTTTGCGGCACGGCTGAAGCCGTGCCCTTTCAAAACGGTCTTTACTCCCTCTCAAAACACTCTTCTTCGATAGCAGTTTTTAAAATAGGTTCTTAGCGATTCATATTTCAAAGATACTAATCGAAAGGAACAAGATATTGGACGTATTGCATGGAGAGAGGGAGACTGGATTGACAGGGAGGGTCTGGCGATGCAGAGCGTGGATGAGATGGAAGAGAAGAGGTTGAGGCAGCCGGAGATTGAGATGCGGCCGTTGGCAGAGGGTGAGGATGGGACGGCGTTCCGGACGCTGAATGAGGAGTGGATCTCGCGCTTCTTTGTGCTGGAGGCGAAGGACCATGAGGTGCTGGGGAATCCGGGGGCGATTTTGAGCAAGGGCGGGCGCGTCCTGATGGTGTATGCGGATGGGGTGGCGGTGGGTTGTGTGGCGCTGATCCCGATGGGGGATGGGGTGTATGAGCTGTCGAAGATGGCGGTGTCGCCGGAGCTGCGCGGGTTGGGGATCGGGCGGCGGTTGTTGACGTATGCGGTGGCGCAGGCGCGGGAGATGGGGGCGGTGTCGCTGTTTCTGGGGAGCAGCTGGAAGCTGGCGAATGCGGTGCATCTGTATGAGTCGATCGGGTTCGTGCATGTGCCGGCGGAGCGGATTCCGCCGATGGAGTATGCGCGGGCGGAGGTGTTTATGGAGATGGTGTTGTAGGGGTGCGAGGGTCACCGCAGGTCCTTCGGCTGCGTGCTTCGCTCAGGATGACAGAGTTTTTTGGTGGGTGGGTTTTAAAACAAGCAACGGCAAGGGCAACCGCAGGTCCTTCGACTGCGCTGCGCTCCGCTCAGGATGACAATTTTTGGGGGGGCATTGAGTTTCAAAACAAACAACAGCAAGGGCAACCGCAGGTTCCTTCGGCTGCGGCGCAAATGCGCGCCTTCGCTCAGGATGACAGTTTTTGTGGTGGGTTGGGAGAGAACGGTCGCGCTGTGCGCGATGCCCACCTTAGCGACGATAGGGCTGTCGCGAAGATGGGGTACCCGAGCATTTTGTTTCGTTCCGGATGACAGGCTGGTTGCGGTTGTGAGGGTGGTTGGTTGATGACGGGGATTTAGCGGACGACGTGGGTGCCGTGGGTGATGGCTGCTCCGGCGCGGAGGGCGGCGGCTACGAGAACGACTTCGGCTAGCTCTTGCTCGGAGGCTCCGGCTTTGCGGGCGCTGGTGGAGTGGATCTCGAGGCAGTAGGGGCATTGGGTGGTGAGGGCTACGGCTACGGCGATGAGCTCTTTGTACTTAGCGGGGATGGCTCCGTCGGCGAGGGCGGCTTTGTCGAAGGCCCAGAAGGCTTTCATGGCTTCGGGGGCGTCGGTGTCGAGGGTTTTGAGCTTGGCGAGGTTCTTCATGTCGTACATGGAGGGTTCTCCTTTGTGGGTGGGGGCCGGGGTAGGAGCACCTTATCATCGGATGGGGTGGGTGTTCGATGAATATGTTGCATCGAATGGGGCCGGGGTGTTGGGGCGATTTTTTGTTGGGTTCGAGAGCGGGCAAAAGCCAATGCAGGTCCTTCGACTTCGGCTGTGCCTTCGATCAGGATGGATGACAGAGTTTTTTGGGTGGGTAGGATTTTGAAAGAACAAGCAACAACAAGTGCAACCGCAGGTCCTTCGGCTGCGGGCTGCGCCCTTCGCTCAGGATGACAGGTTTTTTAGGGGATCGAGATTGGGTGGGCGGGGGCGGGTTGAGGGGGCGGGTTGAGGGGGCGGGCGTAAAATTGTTGGTGCTGGAATTTTCTTACTCGAACGGAGCTTGCTTTGGCGGATACGATCTTTGATGTGGTGGTGCTGGGTGGTGGACCGGCTGGGTATACGTGCGCGATTCGCGCTTCGCAGTATGGGCTGAAGGCGGCGCTGGTGGATGCGAATGAACGGCTGGGCGGGACGTGTCTGCTGTGGGGTTGCATTCCGACGAAGGCGATGCTGTTTTCGGCGGAGCTTTGGGATCACCTGAAGCATGCGGATCGTTACGGGATCGAGGGCGTCGAAGGGCGCACGGTGAACTGGGCGGGTGTGCTGGCGCGTAAGGATGATGTGATCTCGCGGCATACGAAGGGTCTTGATTTTCTGATGAAGAAGAACAAGATCAACGCGATCAAGGGCTATGGGCGGCTGACGGGGCCGGCGAAGGATGGCGTGCACACGATTGAGGTGAAGGGTGCGGACGGCAAGACCTCGACGGTGAAGGCGAAGAAGGTGGTGCTGGCGACGGGTTCGGATGCGCGGATGCTGCCGGGGTACACGGCGGACGAGACGATCATGACGAACATCGAGATCCTGAAGACGCCGACGATGCCGAAGTCGCTGGTGGTGGTGGGCGCGGGTGCGGTGGGTGTGGAGTTTGCGTCGGTCTTCAAGAGCTTTGGGGCTGAGGTGACGGTGCTGGAGGCGCTGCCGCGGATTGTGAACGTCGAGGATGAGGACATCTCGAAGGAGCTGCTGCGGTTGTATAAGAAGCGCGGCATCGAGGTGCATGTGGGCGCGAAGGTCGACAAGATCGAGAAGAATAAGGATGGCGCGCTGGTGCACTTTACGACCTCGGATGGCAAGGGCCAGACGAAGCAGGCGGAGAAGGTGCTGGTGGCGGTGGGACGTGCTCCGCGGACGTATGACTGTGGGCTGGATAAGACGAATATCAAGCCGGATCGCGGGTTCATCGTGACGAATGAGTGGATGGAGACGACGGAGCCGGGGGTGTATGCGATCGGCGATATTGTTGCCGGGCTGCCGCAGTTGGCGCATGTGGGCGGGATGAGCGGGCTGGTGGTTGCGGCGAAGCTGGCGGGTAAGTATGCGAAGCCGGTGCGGCGTGATCGGATTCCGGGATGCACGTATACGGATCCGCAGATTGCGAGCGTGGGGCTGACGGAGACGCAGGCGAAGGCGAAGGGCTTGCAGGTAAAGGTGGGCAAGTTCCCGTTTGTGGGGAACTCGAAGGCGACGATTCTGGATGCGCATGACGGGTTCATCAAGGTGGTCGCGGATGCGAAGTATGGCGAGATTCTGGGCGTGCACATCATCGGGCCGTATGCGACGGAGATTATCGCGGAGGCTGTGACGGCGATTGAGCTGGAGGCGACGGTGGAGGAGATGATGTTTACCGTGCATGCTCATCCGACGGTGGCGGAGGCGCTGCTGGATGGGTTCTCGAGTGTGGAGGGGATGGCGGTGAATGTTTAGGTCGTTGTGGGTCCACCTTATAACGATCAGGAGCCCCTAGTGAACGATCCGGAATCCAAGTCGAGCAAACTGTCGCGTATAGCCTTCGGAGATGCCAACGCTTCTCCGAAGGCAGAGAGCGACTCTATTTCTCATCTGATCGCTCGGTTCGAGCAGGCCGCCCAGGTCGATGATGATGGCGTGGAATATTGGTTCGCTCGTGAGCTGCAAAAATTACTTGGTTATGCGGAGTATCGAAACTTTTCATCGGCGATTACAAAGGCGATGGAGGCATGTCGACTCTCTGGCCAGGTGGTCGAGAACCATTTTGTTGACGTCAACGAAATGGTTGAGATTGGGTCTGGTGCCGGTCGGGAGATCACCAATTTCAGGCTCACTCGCTATGCTTGCTACCTGATTGCCCAGAATGGAGATGCTCGGAAGAAGCAGATTGCATTTGCTCAAACGTATTTTGCTATCCAGACTCGTCGACAAGAGGTTCAGGACGATGACGTAGAACAGTACGCTCCGCTGAGTGAAGATCACAAGCGACTTCTTCTACGAGACGAGATAAAAACCCACAACAAGAATTTGGCGAGCGCAGCAAAAGGTGCTGGGGTGGTAGCTCCGCTCGATTTTGCAATCTTTCAGACCTTTGGTTACAAGGGCCTCTATGGTGGTCTTGATCGTGTTGGTATTCAACGGAAGAAGGGGCTCAAGTCGAAGGAAAATATTCTAGACCATATGGGAAGTACCGAGCTTGCAGCGAATCTCTTCCGTGCGACACAGACAGAGGAAAAGCTGCGGCGGGAAAAGACGCAAGGCAAGGTTCGTGCGAATGATCTGCACTATGAGGTTGGTAAGCGAGTTCGTCAGACCATTCGAGAGATAGGCGGGACGATGCCGGAGCATCTACCAACGGCAGAGAATATCGATAAAGTTGCCAAGAGACTCAAAAAAGCGGAGACAAAAGAGATCCAAGCGAGCAATGATCCCGATGAGTAGTTTAGGACGCTCATAATGTACATTCATCTTCTTCATCTCGGGCGAGTTTCTTATGCTGAGGGGCTTGCTGTGCAGGCTCGGGTGGTGGCTGCGCGGAAGGTGGGTGCGATTGGGGATGTGTTGTTGCTGATGGAGCATCCGCCGGTGTTGACGCTGGGGCGGAATGCGCATCGGGAGAATGTGTTGTTGAGCGATGAGCTGCTGGCGCAGCGTGGGGTGGAGCTGCATGAGGTGAATCGTGGGGGGGATGTGACGTACCACGGGCCGGGGCAGTTGGTGGGGTATCCGATCTTTGATCTGCGGGGAGATTTGCCTGGGAAGAAGGGGCCGCATCTGGGGCCGGTGGATTTTGTGCGGTTGATGGAGGAGGCGCTGATCCGGGTGTGCAAGGACTTTGGCGTGGTGACGCAGCGGGTGTGCAAGCGGACGGGCGTGTGGACGGCGGCGGGTGGGTCGGTGCTGGAGCGGAAGGTGGCGGCGATTGGGGTGCATGTGTCGCAGGGGGTGACGTCGCATGGGTTTGCGCTGAATGTGACGACGGACCTGCGCGATTATCAGTGGATTGTGCCGTGCGGGATCGCGGACCGCGAGGTGACGAGCCTGGAGCTGGAGGCGGGCGATGGGGTGGTGGTGACGATGGAAAATGCTGTGAATTCAGTGGCTCGGAGCTTTGGGCATGTGTTTGGGCGGCAGATGCTGGGGGTGGAGACGGTGGCGGAGCTGCTGGGTGAGGCTGCGCCGGTGGGGGCTGCGGCTTTATAATCCACGGGGAAGCAACTAGTTAGCGGTCAGCTAGTCAGCCAAGAGATCTGGAAGGAATGTGTATGCCTACCGAAGTTGTCATGCCCCAGATGGGCGAGTCCATCACAGAAGGCACCATTACGAAGTGGCTGAAGAAGCCGGGCGATACGGTTGCTCGGGATGAACCTTTGTTTGAGATCTCGACGGATAAGGTCGATGCGGAGATTCCTTCGCCTGCGGCGGGGACGCTGGGCGAGCTGAAGATCGCTGAGGGAGCGACGGTGCAGGTCGGTACGGTGGTTTGCACGATTGCGGAGGCTGGGGCTGCTGCGAGTGCTCCGGCTGCTGCTCCGGCAAAGGCTGAGACGGCTGCGAAGCCTGCGGCGGATACGGCTGAACCAGCGGCGGTGGATACGCCTGCGGTGGCTGAGGCTACCGGTGCGGAGACCGAGATCGTGATGCCACAGATGGGCGAGTCGATCACCGAGGGGACGATTACGAAGTGGCTGAAGAAGGTGGGCGATACGGTTGCTCGCGATGAGCCGATCTTCGAGATTTCGACGGACAAGGTGGACGCGGAGATTCCTTCGCCGGCGGCGGGTGTGCTGACGGAGATCAAGGTTGCGGAGGGCGCGACGGTTCAGATCAATACAGTGGTGGCGGTGATCGGTGGCGGTGCGGGTAAGGCTGCTGCTGCTCCGGCTCCGGTGGCTGCTGCGCCTTCGGCTGCTAAGGCTGAGGCTCCTGCGCCTGCTGCTTCGGCGGTGGTTGGCGAGCATCCGAAGTCTTCGCCGCTGGTGCGGAAGATTGCGAAGGACAACAATGTCGATCTGACGCAGGTTGCGGGTTCGGGTTCGGCGGGACGGATTACGAAGACGGATATTCTGGGTCATCTGGAGGGTGGGGCGAAGCCTGCTGCTGCGGCTGCTCCTGCGGCGGTTACAAATGCTCCTGCGGCTACGCCTGCGAAGCCGGTGGCGGCTGCTCCGATACCGGGCGAGCTGGTGCCGATGACGAAGATGCGTTCGATCATTGCGACGCGCATGGTGGAGTCGAAGCGGACGAGTCCGCATGTGCACACGGTGTTCAAGGTGGACATGACGCGGATCGTCAAGCTGCGCGAGAAGGAGAAGAACAAATACGAGCAGCGCAATGGCGTGAAGCTGACGTACATGCCGTTTATTGCGCGGGCTGCGGTGATGGCGCTGCGGAAGCATCCGATTGTGAACGGTGCGGTCGAAGGCGATGCGATTCGTTACAACAAGAACATCAATATCGGGATTGCGGTGGCGCTGGATTGGGGCTTGATCGTTCCGGTGATCAAGCAAACGGAGGAGCGGAACTTCCTGGGGATTGCGCGGGCGATCGTCGATGTGGCGGAGCGGGCGCGCGGGAAGAAGCTGGCTCCGGACGAGATCTCGGGCGGGACGTTTACGCTGACGAACTCGGGGATCTTCGGCGAGCAGTTTGGAACGCCGATCATCAACCAGCCGCAGGCGGCGATTCTTGGTATCGGCGGATTGAACAAAGAGGCCGAGGTGATTACGGACAAGGATGGCGCGGACGCGATTGCGATTCGGTCGATCCAGCGGTTTACGCTTGGGTTCGATCACCGGATTGTGGACGGTGCGGATGCGGGTAAGTTTATGTCGGACTTCAAAGCTTATTTGGAGAACTGGTCGGAAGATATTGGGTAAAGAAAGATGAGTAGAAGTGAAGCGCGGACTCGATTGAGTCCGCGCTTTGTTTTTGGAGGTTGCAAGAACGTTGGTCTGCGGTGACAAGAGCGGCGGTTGCCCTTATTTATCACCGGAGGAACTTAACGCGCCGTCGATCCACATTTGAAGGCCAAATTTGAGGCTGGTGGACGACTGTGCTTGGGTGAGAACACGAGCCTCGCGGAGCACAGCGATTCCGTGGAGGAGAGCCCATAGTGCGTGCGAGGCCTTCCATGCGCGTTTTTCCCCATAGACGCGGGTTACCTGCTCTAAGAAGAACTGGGTATTTTTTGTGCATTGCGGATTTCCGTCCGGGTCGCTGGCTGAGGTCTTCAGATAGAGAGCAAAGACACGCGGTTGTTCATGGGCAAAGCGGAGGTATGCTTCAGAGATCGCACGGATCGTCTCCGCGGGTCCCTTTCTGCCAGCAGCCTTTTGCATGATCACGAGCATCTGGAGACGGGTCTCTTCCGCTAAGGCTGCCTCTAAAGCGGCAAGGCTCTTGAAGTAGCGATAAAGTGCGTTCGGGGCCAGGTTGAGCGCGGACGCGACAGACCGAATCGCGAGGTTTTCGACACCCTCGTCTTTGACGAGCTTCATTGCAGCCGTCAAGACCCTGGCTCGATCGGTCTTTGCCGGATATGCCATGAGAAACACTGTACATCTTGACCGGAGCTAAAGTATTGTGTACGGTGTACACAATGGTAGTGGACGCTGTACATCTAGTGGCGCGAGGAGAGTTCATGGAAAAGCTGGTTTTGATAACGGGAGCAAACAAGGGCATCGGCTTCGAGGCGACTCGTCAGTTAGCACGCGCAGGCTTTACGGTGCTGCTGGGTGCGCGAGACACAGAGCGAGGTGAAGAGGCTGCCGACAAGCTGCGTGGAGAGGGGCTGGATGTTCGCTTCGTTTCGGCGGACCTGAACCGTGCGGCCGAGAGCGGCGCCGCGCTCGCCAAGCAGATTGGCGAGGAGTTTGGACATCTGGATGTCCTGATCAACAATGCAGGCATCTGTGACCGGGAGGATGGGCCAGCCAGCAGTGTCGGCCTCGAGACGCTGAGGCGCACGTTTGAGACGAATTTTTTTGGTGCGGTGGCGTTCACGCAACCGCTGCTTCCGTTGCTGCGCGCGGCGGAGAGTGCGCGGATTGTGAACGTCTCGAGCGGGCTTGGCTCGCTGGCCGTCAACGGCGATTCAAGCTCGCTGTTCTATCCGGTTAAGATTCTTGCCTACAACGCTTCCAAGGCGGCTCTGAATATGTTTACCGTGGACCTCGCGTATGACCTGCGCGATACGAGGATCAAGGTCAACTCTGTGAGCCCGGGCTTTGTTGCTACTGATATGACCAACCACAGAGGCACACACACGGTCGAGGAGGGTGTGATCGAGATTGTGCGTCTTGCGCAACTGCCGGACGATGGCCCTACCGGGGGGTTCACGAATAAGGAGGGCATGGTGCCTTGGTAGGCGCAGGCGCAGCAACCAAACAAGGTGGCTGAATTTTCAATGGGGTTGGGGTGAGGGGTAAGAACAGGCAACGGCAAATGCAGATCTTTCGGCTGCGCGCTTTGCACTTAGGGCAGGGGTAATGCCTCTGAAGGTTGACTTCCTGCTGACGGTAAATATAATACCTACTAGTACGTATTATATGTGAGCCGCACCCTCGGGTGCCTATCTCAAACCGGAACGACCAGGAGCGTAATCTTTGAAACAGCTTATTTGTGGAGTGATTTTTCTAGGGAGTCTCTGTCATTTTGCGGGCGCTCAAGCGATAGAGACTGCCACGCGCACGCCGAGGCAGCAAGTCTCGGTTCAATTAGGGGCTGACTTTACTCGGAAGGTTACGGACGCTGGTATCACGTACAAGCCAACCTCTTCGGGTGCGGCGGAGGTTGGGTATCGGTTTAATATCAATCGATGGTTGGGGGCAGAGGGCGATTTCGACTTCTTTCGAGATAGTCAAAAGTTCATCTTATCGAGTACTACGGCCTCGTTGAAGACCAATGTGAGTGTGGCGACGGGATCGGTTGTGATCAACCTCCCCAATCCGATTACAAAGAGATTTAAGTCCTTTGCGACGGTTGGCGGAGGGGCGATGATCTTCAATCCGACAGGCACGGATTTTACGGCTGTACAAAGCAGGAATGTGATTGCATTTGGCGGTGGAGCGGATTTTCCTGTTACCCGGCACATCGCTATTCGCGGGCAAGCGAAGACCTTTCTGTACAAGGCTCCGGATTTCAAAATGAGCGATCTTCATACGAGCAAATATGTGCAGACCATGGTGCCGTCCGTTGGTCTGGTGTTTAGTTTTTGATGTGCGGCTGGCCCGGTGAAGAGCCAGGGAGCTTTGTCAGGGTTGGGGTGGGGTGATGGCGCGGGCGATGAAGAAGAGGGCGCGTATGCGGAACTCGGTGCCGAAGGTGGCGGCGGCGGAGAGGGGTAGCAGGGCAAGCAAAAGGAAGGCGGGGTAGAGACGGGGTATGCGAGGGGTACGCAGGAGGGGATGGAGCGGTTCGCGATGTGGCTTTAAAACGGGCAACAGTAAGTGCAAAAACAACCGCAGGTTCCTTCGGCTTCGTGCTGCGCACTTCGCTCAGGATGACAGTTTTTCGGGGGGGCGAAGGAGAGCGGTCGTGCTGCGCACGATGCCCACCTTAGCGACGATAGGGCTGTCGCGAAGATGGGGCACCCAAGTTTTGGGGGTTTGTGGGTTAGGCGAGGGCGCGGAGGTTGGCGCGCAGGCGGTTGGGTTGGTGGTCGGGGAGGAGGGCTTCGACGGCCTGGTGGGTGCTTTGCCAGATGGGGACGGCGGCTGCGAGGAGGCGCTTCCCTTTTGGGGTGAGGGTCATGAGGCGGCTGCGGCGGTCGGATGGGTCGGGCGTGATGCGGACGAGGCCGCGGCGCTCGAGTGGCTTGAGGGCGGCGGTGAGGGTGGTGCGGTCCATGGCGAGGAGCGAGGCGACGGAGCTGATGCCGGGTGGTTTGGGGCGGTTGAGGGACATGAGCAGGGAGAACTGTCCGTTGGTGAGGTCGAGGGGGCGGAGGGCTTCGTCGAAGCGGCGGGCGAGCGCGCGGGCTGCTCGCTGGACGTGGAGGCAGAGGCAGCAGTCGCGGACGAGGAGGGTGGTTTCGTACGGAACGCTTGCTGTGCTGCTTGACATTGGTCTTAGTATGTTGGTATCAACGTATCCTGTCAAATCTTGTACGGAGGAGGACTTGTATGGGTCAGCTCGAGCAGGTGGAACAGGTGGATGGTCATTCGATCGTATCGCAGGAGGAGTGGCTGGTGGCGCGGAAGGCGCTGCTGCTGAAGGAAAAAGAGGCGACGCATCTGCGGGATGCGATTCGTGAGGCACGGCTGGCGCTGCCTTGGGTAAAGGTCGAGAAGGAGTATGTCTTCGAGACGCCGGAGGGAAAGAAGACGCTGGCGGAGCTGTTCGATGGGCGCAGCCAGCTTGTGATCTATCACTTTATGTTGGGGCCGGGTTGGGCGGCGGGATGTCCGGGGTGCTCGTTTATGTCGGACCACCTGGATGGGACGCTGCCGCACCTGAACAACCACGATGTGACGATGATGGTGATATCGCGTGCTCCGCTGGTGGAGATTGAAACGTATAAGAAGCGGATGGGATGGCGGTTTCCGTGGGTATCGGCGTTCGGGAGCGCGTTCAACTATGACTATGATGTTTCGGTTACGAAGGAGCAGGTAGTGCGAGGCGAGGCGACGTATAACTTCGAGACGATGCCGGCAGATGTTTCGGATACGGAGATGCATGGGTTGAGTTCGTTCTACAAGAATGAGGCGGGCGGGGTGTTCCATACGTATTCGAGCTATGCGCGGGGGCATGAGGATCTGCTGGGGACGATGATGATTCTGGATCGGGCACCGAAGGGGAGGAATGAAAAGGGGACGATGGATTTTGTGAAGCGTCATGACGAGTATGCGGATGCGCCGAAGCAACATGCGTGTTGCAGCAAGTAAACACAGGGTTCCACAACTCGATGCACCGAAAGGGTGATGCGCGACATGAAGATTTTTACGTATCTGAATTTTGGCGGTAACTGTAAAGAGGCGTTTGAGTTTTACGAGAAGCATCTTGGCGGGAAGATTACGTTCATGATGACCCACGACCAAAACCCGGATGTGAAGGACGTGCCGCCAGAGATCAAGGGCAAGATTCTGCATGCCAATATGCAGATCGGTGAGACGCAGCTTATGGCGTCGGATGTCCCGGATAAGTTCGAGCCGATGCGCAGCGCGTATCTTTCGTTGATGGTGGATTCGACGGCGGAGGCGGAGCGGATCTATGTGCTGCTGGCGGAGGGTGGGCAGATCTTTATGCCGATGGCGGAGACGTTCTTTGCGTTTCGGTTTGGGATGCTGCGGGATCGGTTCGGCACGTCGTGGATGGTGCTGCATTCGCGTCCTACGCCGTAGGTGGCGGGGCGGGTGTTTACTGTGGGGTTGGAGACGCTAGAAGAGCTCTCATGCGTCTCCGCCTTGGTGTGCTTCGATGTAGCCAATATAAGTCGTAGCCCATGTCATTTTTTGGGGGTGGACAGGTTTCAAGAACGAGCAACGGCAAAGGCCAATGCAGGTCCTTCGACTGCGCTGCGCTTCGCTCAGGATGACAGTTTTTGGGTGAGGTCAAGAAAAGCGGTCGTGCTTTACACGATGCCCACATCTCAGAATCGAGATAGGGGGCACCCGGTTGTGTGGATTTTGGAAAAAGAGAAGCCCGCGGCCTCTTGCGAGGCTGCGGGCTTGAGTTGCTGCGGTGGGCCGGGGGAGGTCCGCCGAGCAAGCTTGCGCTGACGCCGGATTACTTCTTGGGCGGAGCGATGGTGTCCTTGGCGACCTTGGCGACGCGGAACTTGACGACGGTCTTTGCCTTGATCTTGATGGTCTCGCCGGTCTGGGGGTTGCGGCCGAGGCGCGCCTTGCGCTCTGCCTTGACGAGCTTGCCGATGCCGGGGATGGTGAACTCACCGTTCTTCTTGGTCTCCTTGACGGCGGTCTCGGCGAGCAGTTCGAGGAAGGTGGAGGTCTGCTTGTTTGTGAGCTCGAGCTTCTCGGCCAGTGCGCGGACCAGTGCTGTCTTTGTCATACCCTTTGCCATGTGCGTTACTCCTTGGTGCGAAATTTTGCTACGTGCGGAAACAGTATCTCCGTAATACTAGACCTGCGGACGACTTCTGTGTGACCGAAATCGCCAGTGTTCATGCGGGTCTGGAGAACCTACCGCCCTTCACCTTCGGCTTTTCCGCAGCATTTGTCAACGGCTTTTGAGGGTTTTCCACGGTTTTTTTCGAGTTTTGTTGGGCTTTTACCGATTTTTATCTATTTTGGGACATTTTGGCGGATTTTGGGTGGTGAGAGGAGAACGGTTGTGCTGTGTACGGTGCCCATCTTCGCGACGATGAGGCTGTTGCGAAGATGGGGCAGGTGGCAATCACACTTGCTCGCATGTCTGTGTATGGACACACTCAGCGATCCGCTGTGCCCAGGAGAGATACTGGCCTGCACCGGGGTGGTAACGGTCAATTGCCATGTGCTCAGGGGCTGCTGCCCACTGTAAACAGACGAAACCAAAGGTGGGCGATGAGGCTACCCATCGACGCAGGTCTCGATCGAGCCTTCGGGCGTACTGGCCGAGGTACCAACGCAGAGGCTGGGGAGCTGCCGGAAGGATATGGAGTGGCGGAAGACCGCTGATCACTACGGACTTTGCGCCAGTCTCCTTCTGAAGGCGATGCACTAAGCGTCTGTAGTCTCGAAGAAAATTTTCTGGTGAGCGTTGCCTTGTGACATCGTTGGTTCCTAGACTGAAGACGAGCACATCTGATTGCTGGGCTGGGGTTCTATCAAGCAGCTCCATTGCGCTTGCAGTCGTCGCTCCTGTCTTTGCAATGAGCTGCCAGCGGACAGCGCTGCCTCGAAGCGCAGCCAGCTTTGAAGCCACCTGCGGGGCGAGCGCAAATCGTTGTTCTTCAACGCCAACCCCGGCTGCAGATGAGTCCCCCACAAACAGTAGGCGCAATGGCTGGCCGGACGGTTCTCCTACGCTCCCATTCCGTTCTCCAGCCGGCTCGGGCAGGCGTATCACCGTCCTCCTCATCTTTTTTCCCTGAGCGATCAGCCAAGGTCCCAGCGCGTATTTGTAAAACAATAAAGTGCTCGAGCGCGGCCCTGGCGAACCAACCTTATGCATGACATCATCCTCCACTGCGAATCATTTCGATCTCTTAGGAGGTTACTTTGGAAGGAGCCTGCCCTCGGTAAGACCTTTGTCATACTTCGGATGGTCTTATCCGTCGAGGCAACTCCATGCGGGGTGCGATGAAATCGCGTGACTGTTTGGGGGCGGAGTTAGAAGAGGGGTTTGCGCGGTTTGGGGGTTAGCGGGGTGTTGAGCAGGTCGACGAGCGGGGCGGCGAGGCGGAAGTGGGTGGCGATGTCTTTGGCGAGGGTGGGGAGGAGGGCGCGGCCGGTGGGGAGGTGGGTGGAGACGCCCCATTGACGGTGGAGGATGAGGTCGAGGGCGGGGTGTTCGGTGGGGAAGCCTTTGGGGGCGCGGGTGAGTTTGCGGCCGTCGAACTCGTTGAAGGCGGCTTTGAATTTTTTGTTGCTGACGATGCGGCGGAAGTCTTCGTGGTGGTCGAGGAGGTGGCGGCGGATGGCGAGGAGCTGGTCGCGCTCGGGCATGTAGACGCCGGCGGCGATGGTGATGGTCTCGTTGTTGAGGTCGAGGTAATAGCCTCCGCCGGAGGTCTTTTCGAGTCCTTCGCGGGCCCACCAGGCGGCGACGTTGAGCTTGTAGGGGCGCTTGTCGGTGGAGAAGCGGATGTCGCGGTAGATGCGCATCATGATTTTTTGTGCGGGGCGGATGTGGTGAGGGGCGAAGTCGAGGAGGTGCTCGTTGATTTCGGTGATGAGGGCGAGCATGGGAGCTTTGAGCTGGGTCTCGTAGATGTGTTTGCGGTCGTTGAACCAGGTGCGGTCGTTGTTGCGCTTGAGGCCGCGGAGGAACTTGAAGGCTTCGGGGGTGAAGTGGGCGGGCATGGGGTAAGGGTAAATGTGTTGGTGGGGGCGATGTGTTTTTTGTGGGGGTTGAATTTAAGAACAGGTAACGGCAAGGGCAGGTCAGGACGACAGCTTTAGTCGCGTGGGGAGAAAGAACGAGCAACAGCAAGTACAACCGCAGGTTCCTTCGACAAGCTCAGGACAGGCTACGGCTGCGGCGCAAAGTGCGCGCCTTCGCTCAGGATGACAGTGTTATTGGCGGGTTTGGGAGAGGAGGGTGATTAAGTCCTAAGGTTTTAGTTGACAAGGTTGTGGTGGAGGCGTAGTGTCCTAATCACTTAGGAGGTGGTGCGTGGGAGAGCGGGAGAAAGAGACGTTGACGAAGCTGGAGTTGCAGATCATGCAGGTGATCTGGCGGCAGGGGACGAGTAGCGTGAGTGCGGTGCAGGAGGGGTTGGAGCAGCGGCTGGCGTATACGACGGTGCAGACGATGCTGAACATCCTGGAGCGGAAGGGGAAGCTGAAACGGCGGCTTCGGGGGCGGGCTTATGAGTACAGCGCGACGGTGACGGAGGCGAAGGCGCTGAGTCATGCGGTCCGGGATTTGGTGGACCGGATGTTCGGCGGGTCGAACGAAGAGCTGGTGATGAGTTTGATCAAGAGCAAGCAGTTGGATGCGAAGCAGATTGCCCGGTTGACGAAGAAGCTGGATGAGGAAGGGGGCGAGGGATGAACGGACTCGAGAGCTGGGTGTTGGGGTATCTGGTGAATGCGTTGTGGCAGGCGCCGTTGGTGTTTGCGGCGGCGTGGGTTGCGGCTCGGCTGGTGCGGCGAGGTGGGGCGCGGATGGAGCATCGGGTGTGGGTGAGTGCGCTCGTGCTGGAGGCGGTGCTGCCGGCTTGCTCGTTGCGGGTGGGTGAGTTGCTGCGGAAGGCCTGGGCGCTGGTGGGTTCGCATGGTGCTGGTGGGGGTGGCTCGGTGCGGGTGGATGTGGTGGGTGGTGCGGCTTCGGGGGTGAGTGTGTTGCGGCTGCCTGCGGCGGTGCTGGCTGGGATTGCTGTCGCGTATGTGGGGTGCGTGTTGTATTTTGCGGCTCGGATGGGTTGGGGTTTGTGGAAGACGGGCGTGATGCGGCGGCGGGCGGAGCGGGTGATGTTGGTGGGGGATGCGGCGGTTCGTTGGGAGCGGCTTGAGCGGGTGATGGGTGTGAGTTCGGCGACGATGGCGGTGTCTGCGATGACGGCGGGGCCGGTGACGGTGGGGGTTCGGCGTGGGGTGATGCTGGTGCCTCTGGGGTTTCTTGAGGGTGTGGCGGAGGGTGATTGGGATGCGGTGGTGGCGCATGAGTTTGCGCATATGCGGCGGTGGGATTTTGTGAAGAACGCGGTGTATGGGGTGGTGTCGCTGCCGGTGGTGTTTCATCCGGCGATGTGGCTGACGCGGGCGCGGGTGGCGGCTACGCGGGAGATGGTGTGTGATGCGATGGCGGCGGAGGCTGTCGCGGGAAGGGAGAGGTATGCACGGTCGCTGCTGCGGCTGGCGTCGCTGCTTGTGGAGGGGACGCCGGTCAGGACACTTCATGCCATCGGGATATTCGATGCCAACATGTTTGAGAGGAGAGTTATGAACCTGACAGAGAAGCGTGTGGAGATGCATGGTGCGCGGCGGCTGGTGATGGCGGCGGCGTGTGTGGGGTTGGGTGTGGTGACGTGCGGGTCGGCTATGGCGTTGCGGATGGAGGTTGCGGCTCCTGTGCCGATGACGGCTGCGGCTCCGGCTGGCGGTGCTTCGGCGAAGAAGGTGCCGGGCGAGGTGATGGCGGGGCAGAACATTTCCAAGAAGACTCCGGAATATCCGGAGGAGGGGAAGAAGGACGGGATCAGCGGGGCTGTGGTTCTTGATGCGGTGATTGGGAAGGATGGGACGGTACAGAATCTTCGCGTAAAGAAGAGTCTGCGGTCGGACTTTGACACGAGTGCGATCAATGCGGTGCGGGAATGGACTTACAAGCCGTATCTGCTGAATGGGAATCCGACAGAAGTGGAGACTACGATTACGGTGCACTATTCGCTCGCGAATTAGTGATGTTTTGGCTTGCGGCGACTGGGGTTTCCGGTCGCCGCTTGTTTTTTGGTGGGTAGAACGAGCAACGACAAGGACGAAGGCAGGTTCTTCGGCTGAGCCCATCGCGATGAGGCTGCGATGGGCTTCGCTCAGGGTGGCAGTTTGGTTGGATGAACGAACAACAAGCAGCGGTGGTCAGCGTCTTCCGGCGAGGTAGCTGATGGTGAGGTGGAGGATGGTGAGGGCGCTTCCGAATGCGGCGGAGAGGCCCTTGAGGCGTTGGAGGGATCGTTCGTGGTGTTGGACGCGGGCTTCGAGCTGGTCGATGCGGCCGGGTTGGCCGATGCCCATGAGCTGCTGCATCTGGCTTTTGAGGACGCTCAGGTCGGCGAGGGCCTGTGCTTCGAATTCGGTCATGGTGGTCCTCCTTGTAAGGGTTTATGCGACTTGTTTATGCGGCTTGTTTATGCGACGGGGATGTCGGTGAAGACGGCGCTTGAGAAGCGGGAGTAGACGGGTGGGTTGGAGCCGTCGTACATGCGGACGAAGTACTGCTCGACCTGGGCCTCGCGGGGGATGGCGAAGCTGCGGACGGGGCTGCGGAGGACGAGGTCTTGATCGATAGTGGGGCCGAAGTCGCCGTCGCGGCGGCGGACCTCGAAGCCTCCTCCGGTGGGTGGGGCGGTGCCTGCGTCGATCTGCAAGGCGGTCGTGCTGGCGCTGATGACGGTGAGTTGCAGGAGCGTCGGCAGGACGGTTGCGGGGCCGTTCAATGCGGTGAGTGGGAGCAGGGCGTCGGTTGCGACGGCTTCGGAGAGGTGGATGCCGAGGCCTTCGGCCCAGTCGTTGGCGAAGGCGATGGTGTAGGTGAGGAGCTCGGGTGAGGCTGCGCCGCATGCGATGGCGATGCGGCGGACGAGCACGCTGGTGGTGGTGCCGTTGGTGGTGAGGGCGAGGAGGTCGCCGGGCCAGATGTCGGCTGTCTGCTGCGGGTTGAGGGCGATGTAGGTTCCGGCGATGGCGGCGGCGCGGGCGGAGGCGAAGCTGAGGATGGCGGCGGCGGCGCTCTCGCAGTCGGGTGTGCTGCGTGCGATGGGCTTGAGGACTTTGCCGAGCCAGGCGGCGGTTCCGGGGGCGTTGCCTGCGGCTTCTTCCGCGATGCTGGTGGGGTTTTGCTGGCGTGCTACGGAGCGCTGTCGCATACGATACGTTACGGTTACAATTTCGTCTGCGATGGGGATGCGTCCGGCGAAGAATGTAACCTTTCCGGTGCTTGATACTTTGCCGTCGACGCCCTCGCCGGATGCGCCGAGGAGACGGGTGTAGACCGTGCCGCTGGGGAGGGTGCTGGTGATCCAGGTAGCGCCGGTCTGGGTGATGCGGCAGTAGCCCATGGAGCCGAAGAGCTGCACGCTATCGACGGCGGCGAAGATGCAGTTGGCGGGTGTGTTGGCGATGGGTCCTGCGACGGCGGTGTCGTAGAGGATCGTCGCTGGGGTGGTGGAGGAGTTGCCGAGGTCGATGTACTCGAAGACGGCTTGCATGGGAGCGTTGATGAAGCCGCCGCCGAAGCTCTCGACTGCGCCGTCGACCATGGCGTAGTAGGTCTGGAGGACGCGTTGGATCTCGGCGCAGTGCAGGCGGATGCGGAATGTGTAACTGTGGCCGGTCAGTATGGTGTAGCTGGTTCCGACCTCGGCTCCGTTGATGAAGGGCGTGATGATGGTGGCGCCTGCGCTCTGGCGGACGTTGTATCCGGCGAAGCAGTTGGCGCGGGCAACCCCGCCTTGATAGAGGCCGCAGAGGACGCCGTCGCTGGCGGTGTTGAGTTGCAGGCTGCCTGCTTCGATGACGAGTGTGCCGCCCATCTCGATGGCGTCGATTGCGGTGAGGGTGGTCTCGCCGTCGGAGCCGTTGCCGCCGTTGAGCAGAAGGCCGTTGCTGGTGAAGCCGAGGTTTGCGGCGGGATCGGTGACGGTCCATACCTGCGGGTTGAAGATGCCGGTGTTGAAGCTATCGTTGATGACGTATTTGCTGTTGGCGGTGTGGGTTGGGATGAAGGGATCTTCGGTGAGATCGAAGACGGTGGTGGTGCCGTCGCCGATGAAGATCTCGGTGACGACGGCGGCGGGTTCGATTGCTCCGGTGACGGTTACATCATTTGCGAGCTCCTTGACGGAGGCGGTTTTGAGCGCGGCGATTTGTAGTGTGCCGTCTCCGTCGGTGAAGGTGTGGGTGACGCTGGCTGCGGGTTGGAGGGTGAGGGCTCCGTTGATGGCGCGATAGGCGGCGTAGGTGCTGCCTGCGACGGCGGCTGCGTTGGCGGACCAGGTTTGGGCCTCTTCGGGGAGGAAGACACCGACGGCGCGGCCGCTCTGGACGCCGGTGGTGGTGAAGAGTGTGGCGTCGACGCGGTTGGTGAGGGTGGTGAAGACGGTGCCGCCTGCCTCGGCGTAGCCCGCTCCGTTGAAGAGGACGGTCTGTTTGTCGAGCAGCCACTCGTCGCTGATGGCGTTGAAGGTGGTGCGGTAGACGGGGCCGGTGAGGCCCGCGCCGAGGTACTCCTGCACGGACTCGGTGGCGATGTAGCCGGTGAAGAGGATGGTTCCGTTGTCGGCGGTGAGGATGACGCGGGCGCGGCGTGCGGGTACGGCTTGTGTGCTTAGAGCAAGCAGGCCGATGCAGCGCGTGGGCTGGTTGAGCGTGCGGGCTATCTCCAATGGAGAGGTGGCGTCGAGCGCGGCGGTGTAGTCGATGGGGCCGAGGCCGTTGAGGTTGTCGATGGTGAGTGTCACTGGGGGATCTCCTCGGTTGCGGGGGCTTCGATGGGTGCGGCGACCTCGCGGTCCTGGGCGCTGGGCAGGGCTTCTAGGCCGCGCTGCTTGCGGACTTCGGCGATGGTGAGGACACCGGCCTTGAGGAGCTCGGTCTGGATCTGGACGGTCTCCATGTCGTCGCGGCTTTCGAGGTCGTTGAAGCAAAATTCGAACTCGGGCCAGTTGAGCTTCTTGCTGAAGAGGTCGCGGGTGATGTGTCCGGCGAGGAGCTTGGCGACGGGCGCGATGGCGCTCTGGAAGGCTTCGTCGGCGAGCTCGCTGGCGGTGGAGCGGTTGACGTTGCCGGCGAGGCCGAGGAGCATGGGCGGCAGGTCGAAGGCGTTGGCGATCATGGTGATGAGGAACTCCTGCCACTGGAGGCGGAGGTCGGCGTCGGTGCCGCCGGCGAAGCGAAGGACCTCGGGCTTCTGCTCGCAGGAGAGGATGGGAACGCGGCCGGTGCCCTCGATCTCGTCCTGCCACCAGCGGATGAGGCGGTCGTGCTGCTCGGGCGTGGCCTCGTTGAGCCAGAGAGCGTACTGCACGACGGAGTTGGAGGCGAGGCGTCCGGCGTAGCGGTTGGCGCCGAGGAACTGGGTGATGGTCTCGAAGGCGACCTCGACGCGGCCGAGGCCGAAGGGAGTATGGGTGCGCGGGTTGAGGCGGATGTACACGAGCTCGTCGTCGAGGAGCGGGATCTGCTTGCTGCTGCCGGGCGTGCCCTGAAGCTGGGCGTAGCGCGGGGTTGCGGGGTCGCCGTTCCAGCGCGGGTCGATTTGGATGGTGGCGCCGTCGACGGGCCAGAGGTGGAAGGGCTTGAGCGGGTCGCCGGAGAGCTCCATCTCGACGGCGCCGAAGCCGCCGACGAGGATGTCTTCGAGGACCTGCTCCCAGAGGACGCGGAAGCTGTCGGAGGCGTTGGGCTCTTCGAGGCAGCGGCGGAGGATGTTCATGCGTGCGGTGGCGTCTTCGCCGGTGACGTTGGTGAAGCCGCGGCGGACCTTGATCTGCCAGTCCATGCTGGCGATGCGATCTTTGACGAGGTTGATGGCGCGGCGGGCGATGGGGGTCTGGGCGAAGAGGCGGAGGTTTGCGGGGGTCGCCTTGGGGATCGCGGGCTGGCCGTTACGTTGGGGGTTCATGATGGAGGGCAGCGCGATGGTCTTGCGCGTGTCGGCTGCTGCTGCGATGGTTTCCGCTCCTGCGAATCGCTGCCAGATCGTTTTTACTGCGGTTCCGACTCCCATATGTGACTCCTTTGGTTACATATTTTTGTGTTGTTCTGCGCAAAGAGAAAAGGCACGCCCTGTGGGCCGTGCCTGCTGCATTCCAAGCGAATGAGGAACTACTTTTTCTTCTTCTTTTTCAGGAGCTTCTTGTTTTCCTGCGGCGGTAAGTTTCTCGAAACTAGCCGCTCGAGGGAGCGTCTGCCCTGTTCGCGATCTCCTGTGACGAGGAAGATGAGCAAGGCTCCCTGGAAGAGCTGCAACAGTTCTTCGGCTGCGGCTGCATTGGGTAAGAACTTGAGGAGCAGCTCAACCCATAGCCGCTGCTGCTCTTTGTAGAAGGCTTTTGCGCGATCTGAACCGCTCCAGCCGCGTCGAGTGACGTCCATGATGAGCAGGAGGACGCCTCGGGATTCTGGAGCGGTGGTCTGGTCCCATAGGGCCATGACGACGGCTTGCATGGAGATGCCTGGGGGCAGAGATGAGGCGGAGAATCTCGCTCGCAACCTCTCTTCGAGCCTTGCCATGACGCGCTCTTCCAGATCGTCACGACCGCCGAAGTAGTGGATCAGCATGCGCTTGCTGATGCCTACTTTGCCTGCCAACTGGTCGAGGCTCATGTCCAGCGTGCCAGCGGCGATGAAGGCGTTGAGGCACGCTTCGACTAGCTGCTCGTGGTCTTCTCGATCTTTCTGTTGCATCTTGCCTCTTGATGTACCATGTGGTACAAGTTAACTGTACCGACTGGTACATGATACTGCTTCTTCTGCGGAGGACACCGTGAAAGTGCACGATATCGCTTCTCTACTCTTTGCAGGCTTGGCCATTTGGGTCATCGGGACGATCTACTATGGGCTTCGCGGGCCTGCTGTGCTGGAGACGACGAGCCTGCGTTACTGGGCTAACTTTATTCTGTCTCCTGTGCTGAGCGCCGTGATCTGCATTGCGATTCTTCGGCTGCTTGGACTTCCCTCCTCCGCCTGGGCGTCTGCGACTCTGCTTCTGGCGCTTCCGGGGATGTTCGGTGAGGCTGTGCTGCTCTCGAACTTCTCTACCTTCATGCCGAGGCTTCAGATCGCGTCTGCGGGACGGTATGGGGCTTTTCTGTTTGCTGCGTATGCGCTTGTTCTCAGCATCGCGGAGGTGGTTACGCTAAGAGCTGTGCGGTAGTTGTTTTCGAACTTGTTTAGTGGCTGAGGGTTATGAAGCGATGTGCTGGCATATATTCCCTCAGGGGCTGAAGCCGTGCCCTTTCAAGGCCGCGTTTGCATCGTTAGAGACGTAGTTCGACTCTTGCGGTTTCGGCGATGCGGGGCAGGTCGGCGACGGTCATGACGCGGATGGACTGGCGCTGCATGGTTTCTACACCGAAGCGGTAGCTGTCGGTGGTTTCGTCGTCGAGCTGTCGGGCTGGCTCGACGATGGCGGTGAGCTCGAGCTTTGCCTGCTCGATGCGGGCGATGCCTTCGATGAGCTGCGGCGCTGAAAAGGCCAATACCTTTGCTGCTTCGAGGTCGCCTTCGAGCGAGACGGCGTGGAAGATGCGGATGACGCCGTTGGGGCGGTAGCCGCAGTCGAGCTTCATGGGATCGCCGGGCGCGGTGTAGAGCGATGCGGTGATGCGTTTGCGCATCAGCGGCCAGACGCCTGCGGTTTCGAACTCGGAGCGCATGGCGGCGGTGATGGCGGCGCGTCCGGTGCGGAGGCGCGTGGTCTTGACCTTGATGGGCTCGACGTACATGCGCATGAGCTGGTTGAGCTCGGCGGGGATGCTTTCGGCGAGGCAGGCGCGGGGTTCGGTGATCTGGAGCGAGTTGGCGAGCGTGTCCTCCAGTACCTGCATGACCGGCTTGATGTCGGTGGCGCTGGTGCGGAGGCGCGCGCCGATCTCGACCTCGAGGGCCTCGAGCATCTCGGTGTCGGCGGCGGCGTCCACGCAGCGGACGCGGCTCCAGTCGCGGGTGAAGCGGAGGACGGCGGTGTCGTCGCGTCCGGCCTCGCGGAGCAGGACGCCGATGTTTGTGAACTCTCCTTTGACGACGTCGGGGACGTAGCGGATGAGGAAGAACTCGCAGGGCAGCCGGGTTTTCATTGCATCGTCCTCCGTGAGGTTAGTAGCAGGTTTGTGGCCAGGTTGAAAAGCGGCTTAGAAGCTGTTTAAGAACTATGGAGTGATGTGCGGTTGCAACGATTCCCTCAGGGGCTAAAGCCCCGCTTCTTTCTACTCTTTACGGCACGGCTGAAGCCGTTCCCTTTCAAAACTTCTTTTCCTTCCTTTCAAAACTCTCTGCTTCGCTAGCAATTTTTAAACAGGTTCAAAAAGCTCTTTGCTTGTTTTTCTTTACATAACAAACTTACCGGTACCGCGGAAGATCTTTGGTTCTGCGAACTGCTGTGGGACGGCGATGGTGCTGGTTCTGGACCATAACGGGAACGGTGCGCGGTCCGAGTCTCGAAAGGATGCGATGAGTTCGCGCACGCGGCCTCGGCGGAGGAGTAGCTGCTCCATCAGGCGCTCGAGGTCGCTGAGGTCTCCGCCGTACCACTCGGGCGGGACGGCCTCGGCGATGCGCCAGAGGGTGGTGGCGTCGATGGTCTCGATGCGGCTGAGCCAGGGCTCGAAGCTGGGCCAGCCGGTGACGCGGGCATAGACCTGGTTGCGGGCGTAGACGCCGCGCAGGGGGCTGTCGGGAAAGGTCCACTCGCCTGCGTTGAAGCAGAAGCCCTGGTCGATGAAGGTGGCGCGGTACTTGCGTTCGCGGGCGCGGCGCTCGAAGACGGCCTGACGTCCGTTGCAGTTGCCGGTCCACTTGTCGATGCAGAGCATGCCACTGAACTCGGCGAGGTTGCGGACCTCTTCGAGCTGCTGCTCGGGGAGGTAGTCGACGACCTGCCCGGGCATGAGGCCGCCGACGAACTGGCTGCCGAACTGGAGGCCGGGGCGGTAGCGCTCGCGTGCGCCGCGGGAGAGCTCGACGCTCATGTCCTGCGTGTTGGTGACGAGCCAGGCCGATACCTCGACGACGTCGGTGACCGGGACACTGAGGCCGACGGCCTCTGCCAGGCGCGTGGCGATGAGCTCGTTGGCGAGGACGCGGAGGTGCTGCGGGTTGTTCTGGAACTTGACGACCCACAGCTTACCGTCGGCGCCGAGCATCAACTGGCTCTGCGCGCCGCCACGCATTCTTCGGATTGCCTGCACTGCTAGAACTGCCAAACACTCTCCCCGCATGTGCAGGATACTGCCTGCGCAAAAACTTCGTCACAAGACCTGAACTGCCGATGATCCCATTTTTGCATCTCTGCGCGGTCGTCCGCATCTGTAGATACACCCATGAATGTCCTCATCGTCGCCGCCATCCAGGAACCGAAGAATTTCAACGCCGCCATGCTTGCTGTCGCACGCGAAGCGCTCACCGCGCAAGGTCACTCGGTCCAGATCTCCGACCTTTACGACATGGGTTTTGATCCGGTGAGCGACCGCAGGAACTTTCTTACGAGCAAAGATCCGTCCTATTTGAAGCAACAGGTGGAAGAGGTCTACGCCTTCGAGCAGAATGGCTTCGAGTCCTTCCTTCAGGGAGAGATGGACAAGCTGCTCTGGTGCGATCTGCTCATCTTTCAGTTTCCTTTGTGGTGGTTCGGCTTGCCCGCCATTCTTAAAGGGTGGGTGGACCGCGTCTTTGCCATGGGTGTTGCTTACGGGTATGGCCGCCATTACGACAAGGGCGTGTTCAAGGGAAAGCGCGCCATGGTTGTCACGACGACCGGCGGCCCGGAGGTGTCGTACCTGCCGGGGGGCGCGTATGGCGAGATGGACGTTATCCTGTTTCCTATCCAGCACGGTATCTTCGCCTTCTGCGGATTCGATGTGTTGGCTCCTTTCGTTGCCTGGAGTCCAGCGCATGGCTCGACTGAAGACCGCAACCAGACACTCGATCGTTACCGCGAACGCCTGCACTTGCTCGATGGTGAGCAGCCACTCACGTTTGAGCGGTTCAAAGCTGCACCGCGAATCAGCGAAAATACCAACGCTCTTACTTAGGGCTAACTGCTACGCTTCTTCAGCATCAGCTCCGTGCGGACCTGTTGGGCGATGGCCATGGCCATGACGCAGTCGTCGTGTGCGCCGGCGATGGCTCCGGTGCTGCCGTTGGCGCGGGTGACGAAGGTGCGGCACTCGGCGAGCAGGCGCTTGCTGAGGAACATCCCGGGGCTCTGGACGAGCAGTGCGCCGAGGAGCGCGATGGCGGCGGGCTTGGAGGCCGCGTTGGTCAGCCAGCCTTCGTTGCCGTTCTGCTCGTAGAGGTTGGTGTAGTTCTCCATGCGGATGAGGAGGGCGAGGATACCGGTGCCATGGTTGTTGCGCTCGACGACGATCATCGCGTTGTTGTATTGGCGCGCCAGCTTTGCGGCCTCCTGGGTGAATGGGATGGGGCGCAGGCGCTGTTGCAGCTCGGCGCACTGGATGCCGGTGGCGAGATCGATGACCTGCGCGACGGAGAAGTCTCCTTCTGCGCCGCCGCCCGCGGTATCGACGGCGACGAGGTATTGCCTGTCAGGGACGGGTGGCATCCAGGTGAGCAGCGTGTTGCGCGGGTTCCTGGAGACGGGTTCGCCGAGCTCCTGCATGCGCTGCTCGATGGCTTCGATCTCGAAGCAGCACTCGCCGGTGGCGCGGAAGCAGCGCTCGGGGTCTTCGGCGAACTCCTGCGCGTGGAGGTTGCGGTAGTCGGCCTCGAGGGTGCGGCGGTAGCCGATCTGGCAGGCGCTGAGGTTGTGCCGCCGCATCAGCTCGAGCTCTTCGTCGTTGAACTCGGTAGCGGGCGCGGAGACGTAGGCGCTCTCGAGCCACCAGGGGAAGAAGTGGCGTTTGAGGCCGCTGACTTCGGCTTGCGTCCACTCGTCGTAGAAGCAGCCCATCGCGCCGTTGGGTGTGGACTCGAGGACCATCTCTCCGGTGGGCGAGAGGGCGGCGCGGAGTCCGGCGAGGGTTTCGCGGGCGTCGCCGGGCCAGCGGGAGACCTCGCTACAGTGCAGGTTCTGGATGGTCATGCCGCGACCGGCGTTCTTGTCGCCTGCGGTGACGATGCGGAACTCGCTGTCGAGCTCGGGGAAGACCATCTGGCCCATGTTCTTGCGGCTGCGGCGCAGGGGGCCCTGGCGGTACTCCTCGGGCAGGTACTCCCAGAAGCGCTGGACGATGCGGAATATTGCTTCGGCGGCCTCGCGGGTTTGCGCGACCTGCACGGTGAGGACGCCGCGCTGGGTGATCGTCCGGAGAAAGAAGCGGCCGGAGATCCAGGTGGTCATGCCCATCTGACGGGCCTTGAGGACGATATTTTTTTGTCCGCGTGCCAGCTCGAAGTTTTTCTGCGCCTCGTTTGCGTCGAGCGGAGCCAGTTGGCCTTCGCGGTCGCGCACGCGCAGCAGCCTTCGGGCGTGGCGGATAAAGTTATTTTCACCTTCGGATGTTTTGGGCGGCGCGGCAAGCTCTCTCCCCAGAGCCAGCAGCTCCTCCACACTCATTGATTTTTCCATCGCGCCCCATCGATTTTGCTAGCTCGGCGGCGCGGGCCGGGTCTCCGCCTGGTGAAGCAGCGGAGACCCGGCCGTGCGCGTTGCCCTCCTGGTTACATCTCCCAGTGGCAGCCGGAGACGGTCTTCGGATTCGGAACATCCCGCAGGGTCAGCGTGGTATTCGACGGCACGGTGACGGTGCTGAGGCCGTTGATGAGCTGGCTGCTGTTGAGCGGCACGACCGAGACGGCGTAGCTCGACTGCGGATTGTTGATCCGGTAGGCGGCACCGCTCTGGCCGGTGCAGTCGGGCAGCGTCAGCGTACCCGCGTCGGTGAGGCCGGAGAGGCTGAGGTAGCCGTCGGCTGCCGTCATCGAGTAGCCGAGCGTGGTGACGACATGCGGGTTGGTCTCGTTGTAGCCGAAGTAGTAGTTCAGGGCGTTGCTGGCGGCGTTGGCGAGAAGCTGCTGCCCGGCCTGGGTTGGGTGGATGTGATCGGACTGGAAGGAGGTGTTGGCGTTTGCGCCATCGGCTCCGAGCAGCGGGTTGGCGGCGAAGTCGATGATGCCGTCGGCACCGCCGGCCTTTGCCTGCGCCAGGATTAGCGCGTCGTAGGCGTCCTTGTCGGAGTCGAGGGTGTTGCTGGAGACATCGTTGCCGGTCCGCGAAAGCATGGTGCCGACGAAGACGCGGCAACCCGCCTGTTTCATGGTCTGGACCTCGCCCATCATGTTGGCAAAGAGCGCTGTGGCCGAGGTCGGCATGATGGCGAAGTCGTTCGTTCCGGCGAAGACAACGGCGACCGACGGCCCGGAGCTGGAATGGCAGCGGAGCGCGGCCCGGTTCGGATCGGAGCCATTGATGGCCGACAGGGTGATGCCTGTGATGCCCCAGTCGGTGATGGTGTACGCGGGCTGGTTGGTGAGGCCGAGCAGCGACGGCCACGGCGTTGTGACGCCCTGGCCATAGGTGATCGAGTCTCCGATGGCCTGAAGCTGAGGCGTCGCCAGCGGGATGTTGACCGGGGATACGGGAACGCCGCGGGAGGCGATCTCGTTGGCGATTGCGAGGCTGACCGACTGCACGGTTGAGGCGCTGAGCTGCGTGGCATAGGTGCGGAGCCGGTACATGGTGCCATTGAACCCGGAGGTCGCCCATGGACTGACCGCGGAGGAGCCGAGGAAGAGATTGCCGGTTGTCTGCGTGCCTGCGGATGTGCCCTGCCGGGTGTAGTTGGCGACCTCGACGCCGTCGATGTAGATGTGATCCGTGTTGCCCGATCCGGTGCCAAGCACGGCGGCGAGCACATGGAAGCCGGAGAGCAGGTTGGGCGTGATGGTTGCTGCCTGGCTGTTGACATACAGCGTCGGCGCGTAGGCGTTCGAGATGAAACCGCCGTTGGCAGAGGGCGTGTAGCTATACATGAAGTTGAAGCCGCTGCCTCCGGCGCTGCTCGAAAGCAGGACCGGATACTGATTGATGGTCTGGGTTCCTGCGGTGAGCGGATTGATGTAGAGACCCATGAAGTAGGTCTGGGTTCCATTGAGCGTGGCGGGCAGACTGACGCCCTGGCCGGGCACAAAGGCGAGCCCGGTCGCGGTCCATGTCGGCGCGGCGGTGGTTGAAAGGGTGCCGGTATTACCGTTGCCTGTGCTGTCGGTAATGGTCGTTCCCGAACCCTGAAGGAAGTTGTAGTCCGCGCTTGCGCCGGACAGGAGACCGGCTGAGACCGCACTGCCTACGGGGACGCTCCAGGTTCCGTCTTCGCGCAGAAAGTGTGTGGTTCCGCTGGTTGCGCCGGGGTCGGGTACGATGCCTGGGGCATGGGTGGTGCCTGAGGCTCCCAGCAAAGGCAGATAGGCCGCGGCCACCGCTCCGCTGGTGATGCTGTTGCCGCTGACGGAACCATTGATGGTGGTCGCGTTGACGGTGGTGGCGTTGATGGTGCCTGCGGTGAATGCCTGCGGGGTGAACTGATAGGTCGTGCCGCGCATCGTGACATTCAAGATACTGCTCTGCGGCATGAATCGGATCGTCTCCACGCCGGTGTTGCTGTACAGATCGAAGAGATCGTAGGTGCTGTTCCATCGGCCGCAGCCGTGATAGCTGCAGTGGATGTTGAAGACGCTCGTTGATCCGGCGTCGAGCACCATGCTCTGCTGCCAGGCGCCTTTGGCCACGTAGGCCGCATAGGGAGCCAAAAGGGTTCCACCGGCACCGATGTAGTTGCTTGCGGGGGTCGAGTTCGCGATCTGCCAGCCAGAGAGTCCTTGCGAGTTGTAACCCTGGTAGTTGATGCCGCCTGCCAGGGATGCCTCAGGGCGAGGCACTGACTGCGAGATGTACTCCGTATCCGGGGAGACCTTCTCCTCATAGTAGTGAGGCTGTTCGATGGCATCTCCTGTGGCCCAGGCGACGGTGTTCGGAGCCAGAGTCATCTGTCCATCGACCAGCTTGGTCGTTGGGTTCAGAACACCGAGGACCTCGGCCATCGGATACAGCGCGAACCCTCCGGTGACGATCGAGACGGTGCCGCCGGAGCTGGTGCTGTTCGTCCCGGTCTGCGTGTAGGTCAAGGTATTTGCGGAGGTGGTCGTCACGCTGAAGGTGCCGTTGTAGCTGCTGTCGGTAACACCGGCCACGGTCATGGTGAGGCCATTGACGTCCTCGGCAAAGTTTCCCGACGCAGTGAGAGTGACCACGTTGTTGTTGCGTACGGCTGACACGATCGTTCCGGAGACGTTGATGTATGCGCTGGTCTGGTTCATCACGCCGACGATCGGAGTCAGTTGACCGGCATAGTACAGCCCGGTCGAAGAGAATGAGCCGACGACGGGGAAGACCTGTCGAAGGCCGTTATGGGTGTCCACGGTCTGCTCAAGCCCGTAGCCGCAGAGCCCTCCGATGGCGATGGTCGATCCGGAGGTATGCACCTTCTTCAACGCGAGTTGGAAGTGTGTTCCGTCCACGACGGTGTAGGTGGCCATCTCATAGTTGTGCGGAAGATTTCCGCCTACAGGATCCTGATCGACGACACACGCGATACCGGTGGCGGAGGGTGCTGCCGCGGTGTTGGTGGCAAAACCGGTGGTGACGCCGCTGGTTGCGATCGGCAGTGTCACCGTCCCTGGAGCTACATTGTTCGTCTGCGAGGGAGCGAGTTGCGCGGTGGAGAAGAACACGCTGATGGGGAATGAGGTTCCACTGAACGCCGCCGTGGGATACGGTGCTCCGCTGGTGCCTCCGGTGAGGATGCCAGAGCTGATGACGTTGGTAGGGTTCTTATCGATGAGGTAGCGGCCTTCGCCTTGTGTGCCGGCTGCCGCGGTGCTCGTCACCATGACAGAGGTTGAGCCGGTGGTGCATCCGCTCGTACAGGTGCCGGTGAACACCTGTGGGTCTTCGATGAAAGACAGGTCGAAGGGGTGTGAGGCTTCGTCAGCCTCATCGCGAAAACCGCCTGAGGCGTACATGAACTGAGCCCCGATCAGGCAATCTCCTACTCCATAGCAGTAGATAACTTTGCCATCGAGAATGTGTTGCCCCATCGTGTTGAAGGTGCCCGATGTATGTTGTACGAGGAAGTTGCTTTTGAAGTACGGCACCGTCGGTTCGATGCTTTGGGGAAATAAGTTCGACCCACCGGTAGGCGCTTCCATCGAAAGATCGAGCGCGATGGCGTTGGGGACAGTCTGAACAACCGTCTGGCCGGAGATTCCAGTGTTCTGCGTCGAGACGAGATCGATCGTCTGAGCGATTGTCTCGCCGACAATGCCGGGGTTCAGAAAGGCGTCGTACCTCCCTCCCAGCCGCGCATCCTCGATGTGGGTCTGATTGTTCCAGGTTGTGGGCGCGTAGGATTCCTTCGTGTTGTAGGCCGCCGCAACCTTAACCTCGCATCCGCTGGCGCAGTCGGTGCTGCTGGTGGCGTTGACGATGCCGTTGTTTCCATTGCCTGTTACGTACTGAGTAGCGTACTCCACACCATTCAGGTTGTTGACCTGCAACAGCGATCCTGTCGGCTGGACTACCGTCTGTGTGGCCTGGGGCACCAGCGAGACCTTCTGGCCAACACCGGCGGCTACCGCCTGCACGGAGGTGTCGACGTAGTTCTTATCAGCCGCCTGTGTCGCGGAGACAGGATCGCCGGAAAGAACGAGCGGCCCGGTCATGGTGTCGCCGGCCTTCTCGACATAGGGCGTGGAGCTGTCGAGCGGGACGCCGGAGACAGCCGCCGCGATCGCCGTATCGACATAGCTCTTGCTCACGGTCTGCATCGCGACGGAGGCCGGCAGGACCGTGCTGCGGATCGCGCTGACCTGCACCGGCGATGTGCTGGCAGGAACGACCCAGTACTCCTTGCTGGTGCTGCCGTCATCCAGGTGATAGACGACGGTGTAGTAGCTTCCCATCGGGTTCGAGCCTGCGTTCGGCGCCAGTTGCACGCTCAACACGCCGCCTGTTGCGATGGTTGCGGAGGTGCTACCGGCAGGCACGGACTGGCCTGTGGCCGTCGTGAACTCAGGCCAACTAATCACCACCGTTCCGGTTGCCGTGCTGCCGTCCGCGCGATAGACCGTATCGGCGACCTGTGTTGTTATTACCTGCGCCAACAGCGCCGTTCCCGGCCCTGTCGTCATCATCATCGCCGTCAGTAGAACAACGACGAGCGTCCACCCTCTGGGTATCCAATGCTTCCAACTCATGCTGATCTCCTTGAAATTCTTTGAGCCGAATTGCTCTAAACCGCACGCATCGCGCCCGGCAGGTAGCTCCGGAAACACAACACCATCTCGCCATCGTTGGCGTCCTTCACGGGCAGTGCGCGGAAGGCTCCTGCGAGCCGCATCTGTTCAAGCGGAGCCACGAGAGTCTCGACAACCTCAGCCGAACCCTGCATCGCCTGCAAGCGCGGATAGTGGAAGATCACGCGATCTCCCTGCTCGCCCTGCATGACGAAGAGTGCGGACCACTCTTGAAAGAAGCTGCCTCCCTCGCGATCGACGAAGCCTGCCAACGCGCTCACCTTCATTGCTGTCGTCGGCACACCGGCAGGTAGTGGAGCCGCCAGTTGTATCGATCCCTCGTTCACTGCGACTACGCGTCCCACATTCAGCGACACGCGGCGAACGTAGTTTGCATCGCCTCCTACGGCGCTGCTCGAACGCACATAGGCAGCACTGACGCCGCTCCCGACAAATCCCGTTTGACCGCTGTAGTCCACGTCTACCGCGACCAGGTCGCCTGCGGAGAACGCTGTTGCTGCTGCCGCTCCGACGCTCAACCGGGTCGCTGTCGAAGTGCCATCCGGTGTCAACGGTGCGGCTGTTGCCGCGATACCACCGCTACCATTCGCGGCTGCACCTGTTGCAGTCTGCAATAGGTTCATCTGTTGCGAACCCGCGGCCAGAGCGAGCTGTAGCTTGCCCCAGCTCTCGAACTGGAGCGATACAGTCGCCTCAACCTCGGTGCGCATCTGCGACTGCGTGATCGCGGGAGAGCCCAACTGCACGACCGCCACCTTCGTTCCGCTCTTGCGTGTGAAGCCTGTGCACCAGCCGAGATCGACCCATGGCGCAGGCGGCGCGTCGAGCGAGAATGCGCCCGTTTGAGCCGCGTCGAAGATCGATGGAGTTGCTGCCGCGCGATTGACCGGAGCGAAGTAGGCGCGCACGCGCCGCGTTACCGGAGGCGTTGCTGCCACTACTGTCGTTGTCATTGCTCGCCTGCCTCCTGGTAACAAAACACCTCGACCGTTGCGACTCGCGATAGTTGTTCGTCTGTTGTGACCGTGGGAGCAAAGGTCACATCGCTCCAGAAAATATTCGTCGCCATCGCCACCGGAGCCACGCCGACGCTGCTGCCCGCGTAGTTCATCTTCACGACGTGATGCGGCGCGGCGCGCAGCGCGGAGGATAGCTCGACGTCCATCGCTGCGAGCAGCCGACCGCGATCCATGCCTGCATTGCCTGCGTTGCCGTCGGTCGCGTAGCGGATCTCGCAGGTTAGCGTCGTCAGCGGTAGCGGCCCGCGAGGATCGACTGCAAGCGCTGTCCAGCGCAGCGTGAACGCATCCGGCACCACGGCATCGGTAACCAACTCGTTCTCTTCCACGAGTACGCCCGGTCGAACCACTCCGCGAACGGAGATTGTTCGCTCCGGATTCAACGCGGTTAACCGGTCGCGCAGCATGATGTAGAACGTATCTTTCGCATTCTCCATTTCATGTAACCTTTCCAAGCACAATTAGGTCAGCAGCGAGATTGGCTCTCGCAGAACCAGCCGGTAGATATAAGGCGCACCGAAGATCTGCGCGCCGGTAGCGGACACGATCTCCATCAGCGTCGCGTCCACCAGCACACCATAGGCGTTGCGGAAAAGAACGCTGGCCGACTCATACGCCAGTGTTCTCACGACCGCTTGCACGGCTGTCGCGGAGACGAGAAGCTCCCACTGCGGGCCCTTGCCCACGGGGAAGAGCGCGCGCGCTTTGCGAAAGACGACCGGCGCGAGCTCAATATCCTGAAAGGTTGGCGTCGCCAATCCGAGTTGCTCGGTCGCATCTCCCGGCGTCCCGGGCGAAGGGGTGCGGAGCAGCACGCTGCGTCCGCCTGCACTGCGCAACAGAGTATCGGCAGCGCGTATGGCGGCTGTGGTTGTCTGCATCACATCGGCCATGGCGTTACCCGATCCTCTGCGCGAGATAGGGCCGCAGCAGCCCCTGTACCTGCGGGTCGATGAGACTGCCGCCGAAGTACTGCATCTGGAGCGTGTCCATCCTGCTGGCCTTCACGCTCGTCGATGGCATTGCCTGTGCGTTCTTCACGATCTGTGCGCAGGCCACCTTCACCGCCGGCGGAATCGCCACGAGCCCTGCCGTGTACGTCACCTCAACCTCGTTGTAGTTGAGGCCGAGAAAGTTTTCAGGAAACGTCAGTTCGCCGGTCGCACTGTTCACATCGATGGTGGTTACATCGAGCGAGCTCCAGCTACCGGGCAGGCTGAACGCCCACGCGATCTGCTCGCGGAATGGATCGACGGTTTCACCTCGCCTCGGCCTGCCGTAGCGCACACGCACGCCCACAAGTGCAGTGGTCTCAGGTGCCACTTCGACGAGCGGCAGATAACTCAGCCGTATTGTTTGCGAGCCCGCCGTGAATCGCATTCGCTCGACGTATTGCGTTGCCAGCAGGCTCGTCCTTCGGCAGTACGCCTCCATCAGTGAAGACGCCATCGTGATCCAGTCGTCCGTCGTGTCTGCCGTCAGACCGTATTGCACGTACTCGGTCGGCAACAAATAACCCATCGCATCCGCCTCTCCTCTAGCTCATCTTTAAAAAGCAGCCGTGACCGGCACATATAGCCCGGTCACGGCGTAAACGCTGTGTTCTAGCGGTCTACCAGTACCTGGTAGTGAGCGTAGTTCGCGCCCTTGACGACCACGCCGCCGAACTTGACGACGACGTACTGGCTGGCGAGAGAGCCGGGAACGCCGAGCTGGAAGATGCGCGGGTTCGGATCGCTGAGCCAGTGGTACTCGATCATGTCCTCCGTCACGATGTACGCGGGCAGTACGGCAGAGCCGGAGCCTGGTGTGCCGGTGTAGCTCAACGTCCACTCGGGGATGAGCGGAATGTCACCGGCCTGTGTGGAGAGCATCTTCACGGTGAAGCCGCTGGTGATCTCTTTGGTGCCGAGCACAACGTTGAACTCGCTCTTCATCTCGCGATCGATCAGGTCGAGCAGCACGGGGTTTGCATAGATGGCCGTGGGCCGCACACCGTAGGAGCTGTTCGAGACCATCTGTGCGATCGTCGATTTGAAGCCGTCCACGATGCTTCCCGTGGTCGGGATCGTCACGGTGTTGCCACCGGCGGCGATCTGCGCGCCCGCGCCGAAGTACTGCGCGGTGGTCGGCGCGCTGAGCGAGGTGTCGGTGCCGTTCCAGAGAGCGACGTCATGCGTGCGCAAGACGCCATCGACGGTGTCGGCAAGATCCTTGGCCTGTAGATAGGCGAACTGGCTCTGCTGCTGGCCAAGCTCGATGTCGAACAGGTTGTAGTTGATCTGCGCGACGAGTGCCTTCAGCGGAACGCTCCGTTCGAGACGCGTCGGGCTGACCAGCGGTGCGACGATGTTGCGCGGGTCGACGAATCCACCGGCCGCGGTTGGCGATGGAATCGAGATCTCCTCGAAGAACCTCGAGGGATGGCCGGTGGCCGGGACCTGCTTGATGCGCCGTCCGAAGACGCCGCGGCGCTGGACGAGGTCGGTGATCTCCGACTGGTACAGCGGGACTTCGATTGCGCCAGGTCCAAGGTAATCGGCCGCTGCATGGATCTCAGTAAACTTCGCGTTCATTCTTTCTCCCTTTTTAAAAGCAAAGGACGCAGCCTTAGCCGCGTCGTGTCTTCCTTGTTGTGGCCGTCGTTAGCCGAGCAGACCGGCCCGCATCAACTGTGCCTTCACCGCGATCCGCTGCTCTACGCTCAGGCTGATCAGCGCGGCATCGACGGCGCCAGCTTCCATCGAAGCGATCGAGTCGCCCGTGACTCCCTGCTTCGCAAGCAAGGTGGCCATCGCCGCAGGAAGCGTCTTGCGTCCTGCATTTGTAACCGTGGCAGGAGCAGATGCACGCAGCTCGGCGAGCTTGCTCTCGGCTGCCGCAAGCTTTGCTTCGACCGAGGCGAGCTTCTGCTCAAGCTCGGTTTCGCGACGCGACTCCACCGTGGCCACAATGCGGCTCAGGGTCGCCTCTGCATCGAGAGCAATCGTGCTCTCGCGCTCTGCCAGACGCTCTGCCGCCTGCTGCAACATCTCGGCCGCTGCGGCCAGACGTTCGACGGTTACGCTCAACTCATCCTTCATCTCAAAGTCCATACTCTCTCCCTTGGTTTCCATCAAACATGGTTTCCATCAAAATCCGCATTGGCTAGGCCTTTGCTGTTGCTGCATCGCTCGAGACGTTCTGCACGTTCAGGATGGCCACGACTGCGGAGACCAGGCTCTGGAGGTACGAGGTGCTCGGCGTGACGCCCGCTTGTGTCAGCAGCGAGCTGACCGCAGGTCCGGCAAGCAGCATCACCTCCGCCAGCTTCTCTGGGCCCGTGCCGCTCTGCGCGCCGGAGGCCGCGTACTTCTGTTCCACGACCATGACCGCGTTCTGAATCAACGTGGTCGCATTGGCCAACGTCGTCAGCTCGGGGGCCGCAGATGGGAACAGGAGCGCCGCCAGCTTCTCCGCTGGAACCGCATACTCGACTGCCCACTTCAGACCCTTCGCGAATCCCTGCCCAATTGCATGCAATACACCAGTAAACGTCATCATCTCTCCTTGGTTGTGATCTTGGGTTTGTGCTGCCTGTTTGCCGACAGTTGGTCTCAGGCCGACAGCCTGGAGTGCCGCGGCGTCGGCCTTGTTGCACGGGCCTGCACCGCACGCTTCAGCCGGAAGCTCGTGTTCCGGTAGGCGGCTTTGTCGCGCAGCAGAATCGCCGCGCCGGTAAAGGTTGCGCGGGTCAGGGTCCAGACTGGCGCACGCATGTCTGCAACGTGCGCGTCCGCCAGCTCGTAGCTCATCCCCATCGCATCCACTTCGATCCTCTGTTCCATCTCGGGGAAGTCCCGGGCGAACAGATAACCGGCGACCGCAAGTTTTTTTCCTTCGATCGCGGCGGACGTGATGATGCCGCACTTCTGCCGCGCATCATGCCCGTCCCATCCGGTCTTGTAGTCCACTGCCATGCCGAGCAGACTTGGCAGAGCTGCCTCTGCCGCCGCACGCGTCAACACGACACGATGTCCGCGCGAGCCGCTCGGAGCCTTGTCGCTGGCGACATCCACCAGCGTCAAAACACCCTCGAACGGAAGCCGGTTCGGGTGTCCCTCGACCGTTGGAAACTCCACCGCCATCGCACGAAGCTCCAACGGCGAACGACAATCAGCCGCGTGGAACGACCGATGTCCCGACCCTGCATGGGGCCGTGACGCCGCCGTGCGCTGTGAAACGGCTGGTTGACCGTGTGAACCTGCGCTCATGCTCCGCCGATGAAGCCCATCCGCTAATGCCATGCCACCTCCTCAGGTTGCTTCGTAGCAAAGCAAAACGGGAGAGCGCCGTGGTGGCACTCTCCCGTCTGTTTTTGCTTACTTCTATAGAATAGCAACTAGCAATGAACTAATATGCCAACTATTTTTATGTTGCAAGTGGTTTGGAATGAGTTGTTTAGCGGCTACCGTCCGCTTCCGACCCCTTGACACGCTGTGAGAGGCTCCAGCATCTTCACCTCCAGCAGGATTGCCGTCAGCCGATCGATCGACTTGTTGTATCGCCGAATGACCGTCCGCAGACTCAGCTCCAGAATCTCTGCTGTCTCCTGCTGGGTGTACTCCTGCACGGCAATCCGTGTGATCAGGAGCTGCTGCATCCAGCTCAGCCGCGCCATGCACTTCTCCACATCGTGCACGAAGATCACGACATCTTCGAAGCTATGGACACGGTAGCTGGTCACCTTTCCACGGAACATCTCCTTGCCGAGCATCGAGGGAACGCGCCCGGCCTCCATGGAAAATCGCATGTACCGCCGAAGCATGGCCTCGGTGTACTTGCGATAGAACGCCAGCCTGGGGGCGACCGGCTCCTGGACCGCCGGTTTCTTCGGCTTTGCAACTGGTTTGGGAAGCGACTCACAAGCCCAGAGTCTCGGCAGAATCGCCAATGCTGTACTCATCGCGCACCTCCCTGAACGGTCGCCGCGGAGCAGCCTGAGACACGCGCCAGCCGCGGCCTCCGGCCACCCGCATGCTTTCCTCGCGGTGCCGGAAACTGCGCCAGACGATGCACGCATCCCCGACAGTAGACACCTTCCGTTATTCCCCCGCGGAGCCAAAGAGCTCCACATCCTTCACATACTTTCAAACTAAGGCGCAAGTCGTTCATCTGTTCCCTCATAAGGCGTAGATCTCCCCGGCGAGCCTCAGGAGTTTTTCAGCGGTCGAATGGGCTCGCTCAGGTTGCTATAGGCGCTTTCGCTGTTTCGCAAGGCTCTTAGAGGCCCCTGTCGGCGCAGCGTCGGCGCGGATTGTGGTTAGTGCCAGCGGTGTCGTATGTGGGAGAAGTCCTTACACACCCTATCTTTCCTCCACCTGGACGACGATCCCCTCCCGGCCGCGTCTGCGTCATTGCGCCGACATCTCTGCCTTTTCAGAGCCGTTCCCAAAATGGAAAGTTTTACGGTTATAACTTTCAACAAAGTCTATGTCAATCCCCAAACCTGGAATTTTGTGAATTAGACTAAACATTAGAAATAACCACACTTGAACGGGCACCGTTGCACCGCTAAAAGATATTCGTTTCTTGTTCGTATTGCCAAGTGATATGGTTGCCGTCAGACTCTCCCGCTATGAACTTTCAAGATCTCCACGAGCTTCTTCGTCTCGAACTTCAACGCCGCATTGATCAGGGCGTTTTGACGGGGACGAAGCTCGCCCAGCAGGCGGGGTTTCAACAGGCGCACATCTCGAACTTCCTGAACAAGAAGCGTTCGCTCTCGCTCGAAGGGCTGGACCGTGTTCTCGCCGCGCAGAACCTGACGGTCGATCAGCTGCTGCCGTTTGACCTGAATGCTGCAAGCGCGCTGAATGCGGGCAGTGCGGCCGTCACGGGCGATCCGATGGAGATGATCCCGGTGGTCTCCTCCTCGGCGGCGATGGACGCTGCCTTCGCCACGGCTGCGTCGATCATCGAGACCATCCAGGTATCGGCCTCGCGGCTCGAGGGCAATCGCTCGCGCCCCCTGGTGAAGCAATCCCACTGGCAGCGCTTTCTTGCGATCCGCGCCGACGCGCAACAGGCCGCCGCTATGGAGCCCATGCTGGGCGCGGGGACCATCGCTGTGCTTGACCGTCACTACAACTCGCTCGCGCCCTATCGCTCGCACCAGCCGACGCTCTACGCCGTCCGGTGCGGTGCTGCGCTGCTTCTCCGTTTCGTCGACTTCGATGAAGGGCGGCTGATTCTGCGGCCTTACTCGCGAGCGTTTCCGGTGCAGTTGATCGCGATGGGGCCGGAGGAGACCCCGGCGGACTATATCGTCGGGCGCGTCTGCATCCTGTTATCGGAGCTTTGACCCTCCCGCCCTGCACGCGCAGGTAAACTGAGACGTGCTCTCTAAGATCTACGCAAAATGGATGTTTGCCTGGGAAACGGCCCTGACAACGCGCGATACGAATCGTATTGTGCGGCCAACGGAGTGGGGTTTCGACTGGCTTCCCGGCTTTGCCGGTGAGGCCGATATCGCGCAGGAATTGACGCGCAGTACCTCTGAGAATCTCGAGCGCATGATCGCCGTCAGCGATGCGATCACCCAGCGCTCCGAGGAGTTTTACGGCTATCAAACGCCAACCGACTTCCGGCTGGAGGAGCACTTTCCGCTGCTCTACCCTACCAATGTCCGGCCGGAGACGCTGGCTGAGGATGCGGAGCTGAAGCGGCAGGCTGCGGTCGGTGATCTCGAACGCGCGCCGTTCCTCCGCTTCACCTCACCCGTCCGGACGCGCTACCCGGAGAACGATGTCGTCAACGCCCGCTGGTACCCGGCACCGGAGCACAAGGACCCCAGGCGGCCGAAGCAGGCCATGATTATCCTGCCGCAGTGGAACGCCGATGCCTTCAGTCACAACGCGCTCTGCACTCTCTTCAACCGCTTCGGCGTCTCCGCGCTGCGGCTCTCGAAGCCCTACCACGATGTGCGCCGCCCGCAGGAGCTCGAGCGCTCGGACTACGCCGTCAGCTCGAACATCGGCCGCACCATGGCTGCGTGCCGGCAGGCGGTGGTCGATATCCGCAGCTGCCTCGACTGGCTGGAGAGCCAGGGCTACGAGCAGTTCGGCGTGCTGGGCACGAGCCTCGGCTCCTGCTACGCCTTCATTGCCGCCGCGCACGATCCCCGGCTGCGCGTCTGCGCCTTCAACCACGCCTCCACCTCCTTCGGCGACGTCGTCTGGACCGGCCAGAGCACCCGCCACGTTCTTGCGGCGTTCAAGCAGGCAGGGCTCACCCACGAGGATGTGCGCCACGTCTTCGCTGGGGTAAGCCCAAGCGCGTATATGGAGCGGTTCGCCGCGCATCCCAAGCGGGCGCTCGTCGTCCACGCCACCTACGACCTCACCTTCCTGCGCGAGTTCTCGCTCGAGGTGCTCGCCAGCTTCAAACAGTTCGGCGTCGATTACGTATCGAAGGTGCTCCCCTGCGGCCACTACACCACCGGCGAGACGCCGTACAAATACATCGACGGCTGGTATCTCGGCTCGTTCGTGTATCAGGCGTTCAAACAACTGCGCGAGCAGCAGGCAACCTCACGCGAACAGGATGCCGCCATCAAAGCTTTATAGCTCAACCCGATCGCCATCTCTGCCGCCAGCAATTGCTGATGATCGGGAATGGAATGTAGATGCTGGGAACAGCGTTTTGAAGGATCAACCCCGTCGAATGTACTATCATAAGCACGTTATGTACTTCTCCATTAGCTAAACCGGACAGATAGACAACAGGCCGCGACCAGCAGTCGGGGCCTCTTTGTTTTAAATCTGACATCGACGGCGCGTATCAGTGCTGTTCACTCAACGGTTTAGAAAAAATGGAGAAGTTATGTCTTGGTCTGAACGTTATGTTCAGGATCACAGGCGACAAACGGATTGCGCCATCCACCGTGCATGTGCGCAACTCGTCTCAGATCCTTCCGCCTTCAATAAATTTCAAGAGATGCTGACCTGTGCAAGGACGCGAGCACCACGCTTATTCGAAGCGCCGGTTTCGGACGGGCGTCATCTCGGCGTAGATGCGCTTGTCAATCTGTGTCGATTCCGAGGCGCACATATTCGCCCGGTGATCGATTGGGTGGGCACGGCATCGTCGTGGCGGCCAGCGGTTTCATCGTTGGCGCACCACCTTATTTGCGACTACAACGTTCCGGTGTTTCTTGCCTCTTGCTGGTATGAGACTGACGCGGTTGCGGACAAAAAACGCGGCTGGTTTGTCGCTCATTCGCGCGGGGCCAGCTTTCGATCGCTCGATCTGCCGGTCGTGATGACCCGAAAGATGGAACATATCTTCCTGGCATCGCAGGATCATCTTCCCATTGAACATGCCATCCGCAGAGCGGAACTGCTCGCTCTTGGGGCGCCTACCGAAATTGTGGAGGCAGTGATGTCTACTCGATTGGCCACAGATTTGCGTCATAGCGAGTTCTGGCGCACAGTTTGGATGTTTTTAGTCGCAAATGCTGGTGATGTGGATCCTATGCAGATTGGGCCGATGATCGACTACATTCAGGAGGTTAGGAATGATCGAACGCAGGATGGAGTGATGGAATTTGGTTCGTCTCAGCCAGCTTTCTCTATGAAAGGCCGAACAGTTCAGTCGATGCTACGGTTGATGCGGGAATGGCATCGGAGTCTTGGAGTGGGAAGCGTATCTTTCTCATGGGTGCGGTCGCCGTTTGAGCCGTTGTTCTTTGAAGAGCCCAGCGGGGATGGTTTAGATATATCGAGACGCTGGCAGATGATGGAACTCATCAATAGTGCTCAACTTCGGAGAGAAGGCGCCGCACTGCATCATTGCGTCGCGAGCTATGCTGATCGTTGCTATCGCGGGAACTCAAGCATTTGGTCGCTCCGCTTTTGGCAGGCTGACAAGATTCATCACGTGCTAACCGTCGAGGTCGATCCGAGGAGGCGTGTTGTCGTTCAAGCTCGTGGCAACGCGAATCGCGCAGCCTCCGGAAAACCACTTCGGCTCCTGCAAGATTGGGCTGTTCAGGAGAGATTACGGATGACTATCTGAAATATTGCGTAACAAATTAAAGAGGGTTATTCAAAACGCCGCAACCGTATTCCGAGTCATCCAGCTTTTCTGTCACTCCCGGGACGACTTTCCTTTACTAGCCCTGCGTCGATGAACGGATCGCGGCAATGGTTACTTAAGTCGCAGATAAACGTCTCCATCGGCGTATTTTCCTGTAAAAACTCGTATTGACATCCCCTAATCGTTAGAGTAGAAAGTTACTCCGGTAACAAGAATGGACAATGCGTCTCTATGAAACGGAGCTTATGGTTCGCTCCTCCTGGTGCCTTTCAAGGCTTGTTTGGAGCGAATCGCTTGCAGATCAAAAGCAGTAGCGGAAGACGAAGACCTCACGAGTAGTCAAATCCATAAAGCTCAAGGAGTAAGACAATGGGAAAGCTTAATATCACTGCCACTGGTGTTGTCTTTAAAGATCCAAGGCCGCCAGTGGTCGCCGAGATCTCTGCTGGAGACGCCTCAGATTCCTTTTCCATCGAGGTGTCGGGCATGGGGCAACTAGTCGGTCTGGCTTACAGCATTCCGGCTCATACAAGCGGCTCCATCAAGGCAACGCTGCAAATCTCTGCGATGTCCAGCCAGGATGTCGCGAATCTTAACGCGCTCGCCCAAAGCATGTTGGATGCCTCCTACAAGGAGCAAGTAACCGAACACGAAAAAACCTCCGCCAGCGCCAATTTATCGGTTTGGACCTGGTTCTTTGGCGGTGGGGGTGCCTCCGCGTCGTACGAGAAGACCCGCGATACGATGAAATCAAAAGGGCTTACCGACGACCAGATTACCCAGCTCATGACCGCCTTCCTGGACCTGGCAACAAAAATGTCAACCGTGGAGATCGACTTTTACGTGAACAATTTAGAGAACGATTATTCGGTTTCTGGCGACCTCTACCTGTACACCGTATCGGGATCGATCAAGACGGAAAAAGGAACGCAGCAATATCGGATGCTGGCCGATGACGCCGCGGCAGGCGGGGCACCCGCTACCGGCGGAGGAGCACCCTCCACCGGGAAGATCATTCCATTGAACTAAACACAGTCTCAGCTCTATAACGCGTCACCGACAAAGCACTCCGCAGAATGGGAGGATACCATCGCAACTTCCGAAGAGTTCCAGCTATACCGCGCTATCGAAGACGTTCAGCGGGAGATAGGCGAACGCCTATACGCTCTGCCTAACGTTACCGGCTCCGCTGTCGGCTACAAGGTGACAGCGGGGCGTACAACCAGCCAGGTCTGCCTGGTTGTCTTCGTGAAGGAGAAGAAAAAGCTTCCGGCAGACGATCCGGCGATGCTTCTGCTTGGAGAGATCCAGAATCGAGGCATCGCCACGGATGTCATAGAAAGCAATAACGTCTTAGCGGACATTCCGCTGATCCGTCTCGACGACCCTTCTTTGGATCAGAGTCGGACAGATGTATTTAACCCTATGGTCGGCGGGATCTCCTGCGGCCCGGGCGTTAGCGTCCTTTACGCTCCCTGGGCCGGAACCCTCGGGATCGCTGCGACCCGAACCAACTTCGACAATTTCGGCGAGCCCGGCATCATGAGCAATCAGCATGTCATGTACTACGATCCCGAAACCACGACTGTCTACCAGCCAGCCCGCAAAGATAGCGTTTGGAATTATCAGGCCGGAGATAAACTCAAGGCCTTTAAAGGCAATGTTCTCTTCGGAGGCGTACAGATCTACGTGGATTGCGCAGTCGCGAGCGTCATAGCCGACCGCTCTTCGGCTCGCTGGAGCGTGTTCGGTATCGATGGTCTCGTGATGGGAATTGTAGAGAGGAGCAATGTCGGCCTGGGTAATCCGGTTATTAAGTCTGGGATAGCTACAGGCGTTACAAACGGAAAGGTGAAGTATTTGTCTTATGAAGCTCCAGATTCTGGCGGAGTCATTGCATACAACCAGTTCGGTATCGTTGGAGACGACGGAGTGAAGTTCGCGGATGGGGGCGACAGCGGAAGCGTTGTCCTCATTGGAAGTAAAATCATGGGACTTTTATGGGGAGGCGGTCCGGATAATACCGACTACCTTGTAGCGGCCTCCCCCATCGAAGCTGTGATTCAGACGCTAAACGTGAATCTTGCATAGCTACACAACTTTGCGTCGATATCAGCAATGTCTGATGCGTTGTCCGGCTGTACAGAAGGGCGCCGTTCCTGTTGCTGAAGAAAGAACAGGATTCTTGGTGGATTGGCGCTAGGCGCTTTGTACGCGGGCGATGCGGCCGTCCTGGAGGCGGAAGCGTTCTCCGCGCCAGAGGACGGTGTCTCCGGCGAAGCTCCAGATCCAGAAGACGAGGCCCCAGAGGTCGCGGATGGGGAGGAGCCAGAGGTCGCGGAGAACCTGCTCGTCGCGGAGGATGCCGACACCTACGGTGAGGGCGACGGAGACGCGGGCGAGCAGGACGATGCTGAGGAGGGTGAAGCTCCAGAGCTCGAAGCCGCTGGCGATGCAGGTCATCATGGCCCAGGGAAGGGCGTAGGTGATGCCGAGGCCGACGTAGCCAAGCTTGCGGGAGTCGCGGGTGGAGCGCGACCAGCGGAGCTGGTGGTCCCAGTAGCCGCGGAGGTCGTAGGCGGGGACGGTGGTCTCGACGACCTCGGCGCAGAGCTCGACGCGGTAGCCGGCGGCGGCGATGCGCTTGCCTAGCTCGTAGTCGTCGGCGAGGAACTCAACCAGGGGCTCAAGGCCGCCTGCCTTGGAGAGTGCCGTGCGATCCATCGCAAGGGTAGAGCCGAGGCCGAAGCGGAGGCCGCCTTCGAGCTTGCGTGCGGTGAGGACGCCGGGCATGAAGTCGGTGGAGATACCGAGGGACTCGAGTTTGGACCAGCCGGTGATGCCGTTGGGACCGGGGACGGCGCGACCGAGATAGGGGGCGGTGACCATGCCGACGCGGGCATCTGCAAAGGGAGCGATGACGTGGGTGAGGTAGTGCGGGGAGACGCAGATGTCGCTGTCGTTGATGACGATGTGGGCGTAGCGAGCCTCGCGGAGCATCTGAACGAGGTTCGATACCTTGCCGCTGGTGCCGAGGTGCTCGCTGCACTCGACGAGGCGAATGGGGCATTCGGGGAACTCTTCGCGGAGGCGTTCGATCTCTGCGGCGGCAGGGTCCGCGATGCTGCTGACGCCGAAGACGATCTCGAAGGCACCGGCGTACTGCTGCTGGCAATGGCTGACAAAGCCAGCGTACATGCGGGGATCAACGCCTTTGACCGGCTTGAGGATCGAGACGTCGGGGGTATAGGGAACCGCGTCTCTGCGCCGCCAGTGACGCCCGAAGTCCCGGGCCGACCAGAGCGCGAGCAGAAGATACGCGAGGCCGCATAGGGTCAGCAGCGTTGTGATCGCCTCAATTGCGGTTGCCATTTGAGTAGTTTACCGGTGGTGGTGACGAAACTGGTAACGAAAGTGTGCGGTGGCCTGTCTCTATTTCTGAGCTACTCCTGGACTACTCGTAGCGAAGGGCTTCGATGGGGTTCAGATTGGCGGCCTTCCAGGCGGGATAGATGCCGAAGATCAGCCCGATGGCGCAGGAGCAGGCGAAGGCAGTGCCGATCCATAGGGAGGACAGGATGGTGGGCAGCAGGAGCTTGAGGAAGAGCGAGACGATGCTGCCGACGATGACACCAGCCACGCCGCCGACCGCGCAGAGGGTCATCGCCTCCAGCGTGAACTGGGTGAGGATGGTACGTTTGGTAGCACCGATGGCCTTGCGGACGCCGATCTCGCGGGTCCGCTCGGTGACGCTGACGAGCATGATGTTCATGACGCCGACGCCGCCGACCAGCAGGGCGACGCTGGAGAGGGCGAAGAGCAGAAGGAAGAGGCCGCCGGTGACCTGGTTCCAGAGGCGGGTGAGCGAGTCGGTGCCGAAGATGGCAAAGTTGTCCTGGGCCTCGTTGAGGACCTTGCGGCGGCGGCGGAGGAGCTCGGTGAGCTCATCTTCGACGAGCGGGCGGTTCTTGGGGTCGTCGTATTTGAGGGTGATCCAGTAGTCGAGGCTCTCGGGATGGAGCTTGTGATACGTAGTGATGGGGAAGATAGCTTTGTTGTCTTCGGGGTTTTTGCCGCCGCCGAAGGCTTGCTTCTGCTTTTCGAGAACGCCGACGACGGTGAAGAGCATGCCTCCGGCTTCGACCTCTCCGCCGAGGGGATCGATGCCGGGGAAGAGCTCGTCGGCGGTGTCGCTGCCGAGTACGGTGACGTTGGCGGCGCGCTCCTGATCCATGTCGGTGAAGAAGCGACCCTCGGCGAGGTTGAGGCCATTGACGTCCTTGACAGCGGGGGTGTCGCCTTCGAGCTTGGTGCTCTGCATGGAGTGGCCGTTGGCCTTGATGGCGGTGGTTCCGACGCGGCCCGGGGAGTTGTTATCGACATACTGCAAGACCGGGGAGACGGCGACGACATGCGGAAGCTCTCCCATCGCCATGGCGTCGTCATAGGTGAGCTGTTTCCGGGTCAGCATCTCGGTGGTTGGCCGGGAGCCGAAGACGGGAAAGCGGAAGACGAAGAGCACGTTCGAGCCGAGCGACTGCACGAGGTTCTCAACGTTGCTGTTGAGGCCGTTGATGACGGAGGAGATGGTGATGACGGTCATGACGCCGATGACGATTCCGAGAATCGTGAGACCGCTGCGAAGCTTGTTCGCTCGCAGCGTGTCGAGTGCCATCCGTACTGTCTCTTTGAAATCGGCTATTTGCATCGTCTATCGCTCGCTTGTCCTGCAATCGTTTGTGTGGCTTATGGTGCTGCCTGGGCGAAGAGCGCGGCCTCTGCCTGACGGCGGCGCAGCAACCCCGGCACGACAATACCGCCGGCATGGTCCCATAGCTGAAACTGCTCCCGTGCACCGTCGAAATGTTTCTGGTTGACCATGCGGAGCAGCGTGGACTGGGCAAGAGCGGCACAACCGAGGTTGAAGACGAAATCGACCAGCGCATCGAACTGATTCTGGTGGACTGTGCCGTTGACGAGCCGGTTGACTCCCGTGACAGAGCCCGCTACGTCGCTCTCGAGAAAGGCGTCCGCGACTTCCTGGGTGATGGTGAGGCCGGGATACACGTGGCGGCCGGTGTGGCCGTAGCCGATCGTCCAGACGCCGGTCTGGTCCGCGTAGGCGGTCAGCTTGCAACCCTCAAAGCTCTTGGTGAGGTCGAGGCCGTTGCTGCTGTAGATCATGTTCGCCAAATCACTCTCTCCTTAGGATTTGATATCAGACCCTACTGCTACATGTCGGCTCGTAGAGCGACGATGGGGTCCAGTTGTGCTGCTTTACGAGCGGGGTAGACGCCGAAGAAGACGCCGGTTGCCGTCGCCATGATCAAGCCGACGATGACGCTCCAGAGGGCGATGGAGGACGGAAAGCCGATGAGCAGGGTGACGACCTCGGCTACACCGATGCCGCCGATAACACCGAAGACTCCGCCCACCAGAGCCATGGTGCCGGACTCGATGAGGAACTGGTTGAGGATGTCGTTGGGCCGTGCGCCGAGGGCCTTGCGGATGCCGATCTCGCGGGTTCGTTCCGTGACGCTGACCAGCATGATGTTCATGATGACGATGCCGCCGACGATCAGCGAGATGAGGGCGATGGCTCCGGCGACGATGCCGAAGGACTTCGTCAGCGTGCTGGCGAAGCCGACCAGTGTGTTGTTGGTGTCGAGTTCGAAGGATTGCAGGCCGTTGGGAGCGTCGTGCCGGCGTGAACTCATCAGCACGCGCACCTCGTCGGCTGCGGCCTCAAGCGGAGGACCGGCGGAGGACGCCTTCACGTAGATGGTCACCGTCTTTGCGGTGCCGTAGCTCTTCTGGAAGGCCGTAAGCGGAACGCCGACCCAGTTGTCCTGGCTGGCTCCGAAGGTGCTGCCCTGCTTCTCGGAGACGCCGATGACGGTGTAGGGGACGCCATCGACGTGCAACTCCTGGCCGAGCGGGTCGAGGCCGGGGAGCAGGTGGTCCACGATGTCCGTGCCGATGATGGCGACGTGCGAGGCGTGCTCTTCATCGGCCTCGGTAAAGCCGCGGCCCTCGACGATGTTCAGGTTCTGGAGGAGCGGCATCTGCCAGGTGTAGCCGCGGATCTGCGAGTCGGTCACGGACTGGGTATCGTGGACGATCTTGCCGATGGTCGCCTGCTGCGCGCCCATGCCGGTGCAGAGCTTGCAGTTCTCGAGGACGTAGTAGTAGTCGGGAAGCAGAATGTCTCTGCGCTTCTGGAAGCGGACATAGTCTTCGGCGCTTGTGATGAACGCGGGCATCTTGGAGACGGTGAAGACGTCGGCCCCATAGCTCGAGAACTTGGTGGAGATGAATGCGTTCGCTCCGTTGACCAGCGTCACGACCGCGATCACGCTGGAGACGCCGATGACGATTCCAAGCAGCGTGAGCACGGATCGAAGCTTGTTCGACCAGAGAGACTGCAGCGCGAGTAGGAAGGCTTCCTTAAGTTCCATCTTTAGTCTTGGTTTCCAGAACGAATGTGTTGAGAGTAGCAGTCCCTCCCGCCCAAAAGCGAGTTTGTCGCTTCATTTGATTGAATAACAGAGATAGATGGACAGGAGGTAACACATTCCGGGTGAGAAGGATGACCCGGCTGCGATACACTGGAGAGGCAGGCGGCTGGATGATCGCTGCCGTCTTCGCCGCAAGGTGTTGGACGGGGGAGGAAAGTCCGAACTCCGCAGGGCAGTGTGCCGGATAACGTCCGGGACGGATGGTTCAAGCCATCCGGACGGCCAGTGCAACAGAGAGCGAACCGCCTTTTGCCGCGCAAGCGACAGAAGGTAAGGGTGAAAAGGTGCGGTAAGAGCGCACCGCGCACGGCGTAAGCAGTGCGGCATGGTAAACCCCACACGGAGCAAGACCAAATAGGCAGGGAACTCGTCCGCTCCTCTTCAGGCGGACAGTGCGTATCGGCCCGATGCGCCCAGGCGAAGAGACTTGTGAAAGCAAGAGCCGAAACCTGCGGGTAGGTTGCTGGAGCGCCGCAGTAATGCGTCGCCTAGAGGAATGATCGTCTAAAACAAAATTCGGCTTACGGGCCGTCTGCAAACCAATGGCCCCGGCGATCCCAACAGATCTCCGGGGTCACTTTTTTCACTCACAGGTACACTGACCGCACGTGACTCTCATTCCACATCCAGCGCTGCACCCGCTCTTCGAGACGCTCGCCTATGGGATTGGCTACGCGCTCTACCGCCGCTCCCGCAGCCGCTCCGGAGACATCCTCGACGACGATCAACGCTGGATCATCATCGCAGCTGCTGCTATTGGAGCCCTCCTCGGCAGCCGCATCCTCGGTCTGCTCGAGCAGGCGCCCCGTATTCATTTCACCTGGCAATCTCTCTTCCTGCCCGGCGGCAAGACCATCGTCGGCGGTCTGCTCGGCGGCTGGCTCGGCGTCGAGTTCATCAAACGCATTAGCGGCATCCGCTCCCGCACCGGAGACCTCTTCGCCGTGCCGCTCTGTCTCGGCATCGCCATCGGTCGCATCGGCTGCTTTCTCGCCGGACTCGCCGACGACACCTACGGCACCCCAACTACCCTGCCCTGGGGCGTCGATTTCGGCGACGGCATCCCCCGCCACCCCACCCAGCTCTACGAGATCCTGTTCCTCTCCGTACTAGCCTTCATCTTGCATTGCTACAACCGACGGCCCCATCCCGAAGGCGCGACCTTCCGATTATTTTTGGCCGCCTACCTTGCCTGGCGCCTCCTCATCGATTTCATTAAGCCCCAACCTCTCGTCCACGGACTCAATTTCATCCAATGGAGCTGCATCGCCGGACTTTTAGCGCTTGCACCCAGCATCCTCCAACTGTTCTCCTTCCAGAAGCAGGCCATCAGGAGTTCCGAATGAGCACCCAGCCCTTGCCTCAGCCACCGAATAAACCTATAAGCCTCGCCAAGCTTGCGACAATCTTCGCTGTCGTCTGCATCCTGGCCTTCGGACTATGCACGGCCAGCACCATGCTTTCCTCCACTCTTCATTTGGACTCCATTATGGGCTCTGTGATCGGGGCCTCCGCCGTGATCGAAGCCGTTTGTCTCATCGGCCTGCTGTGCATAGGAGTCACCGCCATCGTCCGCTCCATCAATAGCGAGGAGTAGCGCCCATGCCCGCCCGCACCCGCCCCTATCTCTTCTACGACACCGCCGTCTCCCTCTGCACCACCTGCTATCGCCGCATCGATGCCAAGATCGTCTTCGAGGACGAAAACGTCTACATGCTCAAACGCTGCCCCCAGCACGGCTTCGAGCGTGTCCTGATCGCGGATGACGTGGACTACTACCGGCGCTGCCGCGAGGTCTTCATCAAACCACCCGAGATGCCTGACCGCTACAACACCCCGATCAAATACGGCTGCCCCTACGACTGCGGCCTCTGCCCGGACCACGAACAGCACTCTTGCCTCTCGCTGCTCGAGATCTGCGATGCCTGCAATCTCTCCTGCCCTATCTGCTATGCGCAATCCGGCACGCATCGCACCGAATTCAAGCCGCTCGACCAGATCGAACGAATGCTCGACTGCATTGTCGCCAACGAGGCCGAGCCCGATGTCGTTCAGATCTCCGGCGGCGAGCCGACGATTCACCCACAGTTCTTCGAGGTACTCGACGCCGCAAAACGCCGCCCCATCCGCCACCTCATGGTCAACACCAATGGCATCCGCATCGCTCAGGACGTGGCCTTCGCCCAGCGCCTCGCCACCTACATGCCTAAGTTCGAGCTCTACCTCCAGTTCGACTCTCTTCGCCGCGATCCCCTCATGCAGCTTCGCGGCGCCGACCTCCGCAGCATCCGCGAGAGGGCCATCGAACGCCTCAACAAGTTAGGAGTATCGACAACATTAGTCGTGACAGTAGAACGTGGCGTCAATGACGACGAGCTCGGCTCCATCATCGACTTTGCTTTGCAACAACCCTGTGTCCGCGGCATCACCTTCCAGCCCGTGCAACAGGCGGGCCGCCTCGGCAACTACGACTCCGCCGCCCACCGGCTCACTCTCTCGGAAGTCCGCCGCCGCATCCTCGAGCAGTCCACCGTCTTTAAACCCGAAGACCTGATCCCCGTCCCCTGCCATCCCGACTCGCTTGCCATGGGCTACGCTATGAAGCTCGGCGGCAAAGTAGTTCCGCTCACTGGCCTAGTCTCTCCTGATGTGCTCATCAACGGTGGCCGCAACACCATCATCTATGAGCAAGACCCTGCCATCCGCCAAGACCTTGAACATAATCCCAATGTGCGCAACCAACTCTTCAAACTGTTCTCGACTAACCACTCGCCACAGTCGCAGGCCAGCACCTTACGCGAGCTGCTCTGCTGTCTCCCGCAGATCATGGCCCCCAAGAACCTCGGCTACGACAACCTCTTCCGCATCCTCATCGTGCAGTTCATCGACGCCCAGAGCTTCGACCTCCGCTCCATCAAGAAGACCTGTATCCACATCGCGCACCCCGACGCCAAACGCCTCATCCCCTTCGACACCTACAACATGTTTTATCGGGACACTCTCGAGGAGACCCGCCTCGCCCCGTTGCGCCAGGAGATTCCGAATTACCTTTAATAACGGATCGACGCTTTTGATTCCATCTCTCCGATTGCTTCCTATGTGAACCTGGGCTCATAATGACGCATGACGCCCCTCAATTCCTTTGTCCCTGCCGCTGAGTTAGCGGCCGCTGAACCGTCACAGGCCGCTGTCCTGCCTCGCGGGTGTACCTTTGCCGAGTCTGACTGGCGGGCGCTGGCGCCGTTCTGGTATCCGGTCGCCTTTTCGCGCGAGGTCGTCGATAAGCCCTATGCGGCGACGTTGCTGGATGAGCGCGTCGTAGTCTATCGCCTCTCGGATGGCTCGCTGGCTGCGGCGCGGGACATCTGCCAGCATCGCGGGGTTCCGCTCAGCCTCGGCCACGTCGAGGGAGACGAGATCATCTGCAAATATCATGGCCTGCGCTACAGCCCCGATGGCAGGTGTACCTGCATTCCGGCGCATCCGAAGGGTGCGATCTCGCCCCGGCTGCGCCTCCAGACGTTTCCGGTTCAGGAGCGCTACGGTCTGGTCTGGGTGCGGCTGGTAGACAACGGCCCGCTTCCGCTGCCTGAGATGAAGGAGTGGGACGACCCCGACTATATTCAGGTGCTCCCCGACAGCGTTGCGATCGAGGCATCAGCGGGTCGTCAGGTCGAAGGATTTCTCGATGTCAGCCACTTTGCGTTTGTCCACCTGGAGAGCTTTGGCGAGCCGGATAATCCTGTTGTTCCTGACTACCCTGTGACGCCGACCGCTACGGGCTTTGTGGCCGACTACATCAGTACGGTGAGCAATTATTCCCACGGGTACAAGCATTTGAATCCGCCGGATTTTCTGTGGCGTAGACGGTTCGAGCTCTTCTTTCCGTTTACTCCGAAGCTGACGGTCTTCTTTCCGAAGGGTGGGCAGCTTCACATTATGAATGCGGCATCGCCCGTCTCGGCTCGGAAGACGCGGCTCTTTGTTCCTATCTGCCGGAACTTCGACAAAGATGCTCCGTTGCAGGCGACGCTTGACTTCAACGATCTGGTGTTCTCGGAGGATAAGGCGATCGTCGAACGGCAGTTCCCGGAGGACCTACCGCTCGATCTGCATGCAGAGGCGCACTTTCCGGCGGATCGAAGCTCTATTGCGTACAGAAAGGGTCTGGCTGCGCTTGGCTTAGGGAGAAGCTTTACGGCGTAGAGGGCCGCAAGACAAGCTCTCTGTAACCTAAACATTAGCTCGCGGCTTATTTATAGGCTAAAGGTGGCGCTATGGACACACTCAAGACTAACCAATCCATCAAACTACCCGACGGTCGAACCCTTGCTTACGCCGAATATGGTTCTCCGAGCGGGACTCCCGTCCTCTATTTTCACGGTGCTCCGTCGTCCCGGCTCGAACCGATGCTTTTAGGAGATGACTCCATCTCTGAAGCAGGTTTGCATATGATCGCGCCGGATCGTCCCGGCATCGGCATGTCAGACTTTAAGCCTGGACGAAGTTTTAGCGACTGGGCGGCGGATGTCGTTTGTCTGGTAGATTCTCTCGGCCTACAGCGCTTTGCCCTGCTCGGAAACTCTGGCGGTGGAGCCTATGTGGCCGCCTGCGCGGCTCGTATTCCCGAAAGGGTAACCTCAGCGGTGATTGTTTCGGGTGCGTGGCGGATGGATGCATCAGAGGTTGCAGAGAATCTACCGTTTGTAAATCGCATCTTCTGGATTCTAGCTCGGCGCTTTCCCTTTGGCCTTCGTCTTTTACTGAACACAATGCGGCGACCTAGTGGAGCTTCACGCGATGCTGAGCTTGAGAAGATGCGACCACATCTTCCCCCGGTCGATTTTGCGACAATTTCGGAGCCAGGCCGTTTGGAAGCAGTACAACTCTCTATCCAGGAATGTCTACGCACTGGCACGAAAGGCACAGCTTGGGATGTGGGGCTTTATGTCCGCCCCTTCGAGTTGGACCTTTCTAGCATTCGGATTCCTATCCATCTGTTTCATGGCGCAGAAGACCGGAATGTTCCCCTCGCTCTGGTGCAGTCGGCGATTCGGGATATACCCACAGCAACTCTTACTGTGTTCCCGAACGATGCACACCTTTCGTCCCTTTGCCATCACATTGACGAAATTGCATTCGCTCTAAAGACAACGCGACTCTAAACTGGCTATCTTTCAAACGACGAGACCCGTCCATCAGGACGGATCTCAGTCTATTTGCAATACCTTTAATAGGCCAACGTAAAGCGCTGACGGATGTGCTTGGGCTGCTCCATCTCATCGACGAGCGCCACAGCATAGTCCTCGGCGGAGATGCGGCTCTCGCCCTTTGCGTCGGCGACGAGATCGTCCTTGCCCAGGCGGAACTTGCCGGTGCGCTCGCCGGGTTGTATGAAGGCGGCGGGGCTCAGGTAGGTCCAGTCGAGGTCGGCCTTGCGCAGGATCTCGAGTGCATCCCGATGCGCCGTAGCGATGGCCTTCCACTCCTCCGGCAGATGTCCGGAGTCGAGCAGCGTAACGCCTGGAGCGACATATAGGCCGGCAGCGCCTCCGACTACGAGCACACGTGGCACATCTGCTGTCTTGGCTCCGTCGATCAATGCCTGGATCGCGGTGAGGAGAACCTGCTCGGTTCCGTGGCCGGGGCTGTATGCGGAGATGATGGCATCCGCTCCTTTGGCCTTTGCAGCGACATCGGCAGCATCCGTCTGATCGCCTTTAAGGGCCGTAACGGCAGGGTTAGGCTCCACGTGCGAAGGGTCGCGCACAACAGCGGTTACAGTGTGACCGCGTGAGATCAACTCGCGCTGAATGCGGCTGCCGATCATGCCGGTAGCTCCATAGAGGACAACGTTCATGAGGAAGACTCCTTATATTTCGATGTCAGTGACTCCTCTGCCGAACCCGCGAGCAGGCAGAGGAGTCGCTTCGACTCTGATAGAGGACCAGCTCTAGCTGAAACCCAATGTGGGATGTGGCACGTTGGGCTCTTCCAACGACAGGACCTCCTCCGGTGTCAGCTTCACCGACAGTGCGGCTACAGCATCCTCCAGATGGCCGGGCTTGCTGGCGCCGACGATCGGCGAGGTGATGACCGGCTTGGCGAGCATCCATGCCAGCGCGACCTGGGAGCGAGGGAGTCCGTGCTGTTCTGCGATCTCTCCGAGGCGGTCAACGACGGCCTTATCGGCGTCCTCCGTCTTTGAGTAAAGCGCCTGGCTGACCTTGTCCGTCTCCGAGCGCTTCGTGCTCTCCGCATCCCAAGCCCGCGTCAGCCGTCCGCGTGCGAGCGGCGACCAGGGAATGACACCGATGCCCTCAGCCGCGCACAGGCCCATCATCTCGCGTTCCTCTTCGCGATAGAGGAGGTTGTAGTGGTTCTGCATGGAGATGAAGCGTGTCCAGCCGTGCTTGTCCGCGAGATAGAGCGCTTTGGCGAACTGCCATGCGAACATGGACGACGCGCCGATGTACCGGACCTTGCCCGCTTTGACGACATCGTGCAACGCCTCAAGCGTCTCCTCGATGGGCGTCTCATAGTCCCAGCGGTGGATCTGGTAGAGATCGACGTAATCCGTGCCGAGGCGACGCAGGCTCTCGTCAAGCTCATGCAGAATAGCTTTGCGCGAAAGGCCCTTGCCATTGGGATCGTCGCTTAGACCAAAAAAGACCTTGGTCGCGATGACGACGTTCTCCCGCCGTGTGTTCGCCTTGAGGAAGCGGCCGAGCACCTCTTCGCTGGCACCGCTTGAGTATGCATTGGCGGTGTCGAAGAAGTTGATGCCTAAATCGAGTGCCTGCCGTAGAAATGGCTGGCTCTGCTGCTCGTCCAGCGCCCATGCGTGACGCCCGGCCATTGGCTCGACGGCCGGGGCACCATACGTCATGCAGCCGAGACAGATTCGCGAGACCTTGAGACCGGTCTTGCCAAGATTTACATACTCCATGTGGGATCTCCTCTCTATCTGATGCAGCCCCACCCGCTTCGGATGGGGCTGACAGGCAGGAGTGCGGTTATTTGTCCGGCTTTGGCAGCTCCATCAGCAGACCACCATTGCCGGTCTGCACCGTCGGAAGCTGGCCGTTCCAGCGATCAATGAGCGCCTTCTGGTTCTCGATCTTCCTGAGCTCCAGCAACTGCGGCGTCAGCGACGTCTGACGAATCTTGTTCGCCTCGGCCTCGCCGTTGGCGCGGGTGACGGCGGCCTTCGCCTCACCCTCGGCCTCGGCGACGGTCTTTGCCGCCTCGGCCTGCGTCTTCGCCAGCTCGTTACGGGCACGCTCGGCGTCCTGGATTGCCTGTGCCTTGGAGGTGATCGCGGTGGCAATCACAGCCGGTACGCGCGGCGCACCGATGAAGCCGAACTGCTGGATGCCCACACCAACCGGCTCCATCTTCTGCTGGATCAGCGTCTGGACCTTGGCCAGAAACTCCGCCTTCTGCTCCCCGTAGATCTGCTCGACGCTATAGGTCGACGCCACCTCGTTGAGGCTGTTCCGCACCACATCGCGCAGGATGCCGTGGGTAAACATATCGAGATCGCTCAGCCGGTACTTCACGTAAAAGTCCGGCACACGGCGCGGCTCGATCGCGTAGGAGAGCGACACGTCCGAGTAGATCTCCATGCCCTCCTTCGAGTTGAAGCTCATCTCCTCATTGCTGGCGCGGCCCTCGTTCAGATCGTGCGTCCACTTTACCGTCTGCACAAAGGTCGGGAACTCGATAATCTGCGACCGCAGCGGACTGTAGAAGACCCATCCGGTGCGGATGGGGATCTCCGAGGGTCCGCGCTGCGAACCGCTCAGGACCACCTCCACGCCGACGTAGCCCGCGCCGATCCGCGTGATCGCCGCTACGTAGTTGAAGAAGATGATGGCGGCGACGAGCAGCACGAGCACTACCGCTCCGCGCTTCAACAGCTTTGCCATGTACTGCTGCTGTGCATCTCCACTCCGGCCGCTGCCGGGGTTCATAACCTCACCAAATAACGTCACAACCGCCTCCAGATAAAACGAAACACGATGAATCCACCCGCTGCCAGCAACAGCAACAGGCACATGCCGGCGAAGACAGCCAGACTACTGGGGAGATTGAGGAGATGGAATGCGGTCACCATGCCCTCGTAGAGGAGCAGCGTGACGACTACAGAAAGGAACGACTTCCAAAACAGCTTCACAGGTCCCTGGCCATTCTTTCGCGGCCCAACAACCACTCATCATTCTATATCTGAAACAACTATTTTACTAGGAAAATCGGATTATCCCGTAACGATGGCCATCGCGAAGACCGCAGCCAGGATGGCGACCGCGTCTTCGGTGATCGCCGCGGTCCAGTCCGGCCAGCCGGTGCTTTGGACGAGGTCGCGCCGGACGTGGAAGCCCACAAATGCGCCGAGCAGCGCGCCCAGTGAACCGAGGATGATGCCTTCAAGAGCCGATCCATGCAGCGCCGTGGCTGCAAGGGCTCCGACCAGACCGCCGAGGATGAGACGCGCCGTGAGTGGAACGGGCGAGGTGCGGTTCGGCATCTGCGGCAGTACATCGCCGATGTACTCGCCCACAGCAAAGACCGTGAAGACGATCGCCGTGACCAGCCGGGTCGTCCAGAAGGCCCAGTCGTGATGCACGGGAAGCGTGCCGAAGTAGCCGAACCAGCACAGGACCGCGATGGGAGTCATGCTACGCAGGCCGGTTGCGAACCCCAGCAGGGGAATCGCCAGCATCCATGACATCATCGCGATCGCCATTGCACGGCTCCTTAGCTATCGTAGCCAAGCATACAGTGGAAACTTCTCTGCCAGTTCAACAACCTGTCCGCGAATCTTTGCGAGATGGGCTGCGTCGTTGCGATGCTCGAGCGCCTCGGCGATCCATCCGGCGATGATGCGCATCTCGGGCTCCTTCATGCCGCGTGTGGTGAGAGCGGGTGTGCCGATGCGGATGCCGCTGGGCTTTACCGGCGGATTGGTGTCGTAAGGGATGGCGTTCTTGTTGACGGTGATGCCCGCCTCGCCGAGCGCGTGCTCCGCCTCGCTGCCGAGGATGCCCTTCTGGAAGACGTCGATAAGCATCAGATGCGTATCGGTTCCACCCGAGACGATGCGGTAACCCTCGCCTGCGATGGCTTCGGCAAGGACCTTGGCGTTGGCGACGATCTGCTGCGCGTAGGCGGCAAACTCCGGCTGGAGCGCCTCGCGGAAGGCCACGGCCTTCGCCGCGACGATGTGGACGAGCGGACCGCCCTGCTGGCCGGGGAAGACGCTGCGGTCCACACCAGCGGCAAACTCCTGCCGGCAGAGGATGAGGCCACCGCGGGGGCCGCGCAGCGTCTTGTGCGTCGTGGTGGTGACGATGTGCGCGTGGGGCACGGGCGAGGGATGAACGCCAGCGGCGACCAGCCCGGCGAAGTGCGCCATATCGACCACCAGATGTGCGCCGACCTTGTCCGCGATGGCACGCATACGGGCGAAGTCGAAGATGCGCGGGTAGGCGCTGCCGCCTCCGATGATGACCTTGGGGCGCTCACGCTCGGCGGTTGCTTCGAGCTCGTCGTAGTCGATGGTCTCGGTGTCTTTGCGGACCTGATAGCCGACGACGCGGTAGAGCTTGCCGGAGAAGTTGAGCTTGTGGCCGTGGGTGAGGTGGCCGCCGTGCGCGAGATCGAGGCCGAGGATGGTGTCGCCGGGCGAAAGCAGCGTCATAAAGGCGGCAGCGTTGGCCTGCGAGCCGGAGTGCGGCTGCACATTGGCATGCTCGGCGCCGAAGAGCTGCTTGGCGCGGTCGCGGGCGAGGTTCTCGACGACATCGGCGAACTCGCAGCCGCCGTAGTAGCGCTTGCCGGGGTAGCCTTCGGCATACTTGTTCGTGAAGACCGTGCCTGCAGCCTCCAGCACCGCGCGGCTGACGAAGTTCTCGGATGCGATCATCTCGAGGCCCTCATGCTGGCGGGCGACTTCGTTCTGTATCTGGGAGGCGATCTCCGGGTCGGCGGAGGCAAGGGTAGCATTCAGATCGATCGACATACCTCGATTCTACCTTCGGCGGCAGGGATGGGCTGCGGGGAAAACAATCGGTGGTGGATGTGTTATGGCTTTGTCCGTGGCTCGTGAGCCCTGCATTGCTTCCCATAAGTCGACTAGGAAGTAATCGGTGCACGAGAAGGTACATCGCACCATTCCCGAAGATGGTTTTGTGGGAAGGTTCTAGCCCGCAGCTATTGCCCCATCCGGTTACTTAGAATCTCTTTTCCGCCTGACTTGAAGATCAAATAAACCGGTCCCGGCAGTACCGGCAGAGGTCCGGGATCGTTACTCAAATCCTGCCAGAGAAAGATGCGCTGCGGCCCCGGCCAGCGCGCCGCAAGGCTCTCCTTCGTCTCGAAGATCTTCGGCGCATCCGGAAAGAAGCTCCCATACCAAAGGTTCGAGCTGCGCCCCTCAAGAATATGCAGATCGTTCCGCCGCAGATAGAACCCCAGCGTGCTCGCTGCTTCATACTCCCCGTGGATGACGATCAAATCCTGCGCCTTCAACTGCGGCGCAATAGCCGCAGCCAACTGTCGCGAGGTCAGCACCGGCGAGAAAGTCTGTAGTCCAAGATGCGCAGCGAGCAGAAAGCCAAAGGCTCCAGCAGCCAGCGCAAGGTTGGCGGCGTGAGCCTTCCCCCGCCTGCGCAACAGAAGATGAGCAAGGCTGCTACCGAAGAGCGCAATCGCCGTCAGCAGCAACGGAACGCGAAAGGCTCCCATGGCCTCCCGGTTCAGATCGAGAAAATGCCCAAACGACAAGGCATAGTCCCCGGGATTCTGCTGCAACATGCTCGCTAAGTCCATGTTCGCGCTAGGCTTAGTCCCCGAGTAGGCAAAGAAGAGAGCCATAGCCGACGCGATCGTTCCAAACGCGAAGAGCACGACGGCAATGCGCCGCCCGGCGATCCCCGGCTCCTTCGCATCCTCATCCAGCCACGCAGCCAGCAGCAGCACAAGCGCCGGAATCGCCGGAAGCACGTAATACTCCTGCCGTGTGGAAAATGAGAAAAACAGCATCGGAATAGCCGCCCACAGTCCCAGCAGGAGCCGCGTTCTGTCACGTCGAATTGCGGCTATGTCATTGAAAATAAAAGCACTCCATGGCATTAACCAGATCAGTAATAACCCCCAGAACAATAGCAACGGAACCGTGTCATAATCCCGCGGCACCCGCAGATTCAGATACCGCAAGACTTGCTCGTTCACGAAGTAAAACCAGAACCACCCATGCACATTCCCATCGGTCGGCAGCGGAACGCTCCAGTGCCCATGTACAAAGGCAACGCCTCCAGGATGCCCCTGGGTGGGGTTCGCGAGGCCGATGAGGATGTGCCAGGGGGCGGCGATGGCAAAAAAGACAGCCAAACTCGAAAGCGGATGCAGCTGGCGGAGCCGCAGGAATGTTCCACGTGGAACATTCCTGGTCAACAAAAGGTACGCGAGGACGATGACGACCGGGAAAACGATCCCGATGAGCCCTTTTGTGAGCACATTCAGAGCGCAGCAGGCGGCGAATCCGTAGCAAAGCCAGCGGCTGGGCTGCTCCTGCTGCTCGGTCTTCCAGAAACAGAGCATTGCCAAAGTAAGCCAGAGGCAGACGGCGAGGTCGGGAATGAGGATGCGGGTGAAGATGAAGATGCCGAAGCTGGAGAGCAGGACGAGTCCGGCGTAGAGACCGGCTCGGGTGCTTTGGAAGGCTCGGCGGGCGAAGGCTTCGAGGGTTAATAGAAGCGCTAATACTGAAAGTGCCAATGGCAGACGGGCGGCGGCGGTGCTGACGCCGAAGAGCTTGAAGCTGGCGGCCATCGACCAGTAGAGGACGGGGGCTTTTTCGAGGTAGCGGATGCCGTTGGCGTAGAGGGTGACCCAGTCGTGACGGAGGATCATCTCGCGGGCGACCTCGGCGTGGACGGAGTCGGCGTCGTCCAGCAGCGGGGGAGTGAAGAGGGTGAAGCCGGCGTAGAAGATAATCCATAAACCAATTAGAATGAGCCTGTTGCGGGTAGATGAAGCTCGCTCGGCGGGGATGGCGGAAGAGATCATGGGCGGATTCACGGCAGTGAGGACAGTCTACTGGAGTGACGGGTTTGGAGAGGGCGTTCCAAGCGGACGCCGGGCTCGGAGGCAGCTAGTGTGATGAGTTTGAAGTTCGTTCCACACATCTGTCATGTGGAGCGCGCCCTGAGTTTGTCAGCCTGTCGAAGGGCAGGGGGTAGCTGTTCTTTTGTCCTCACCCTCAAGCCGGGGGAGTCGTCGGTGCTTTGAGTAAAATGCGGGTCCTTCGACTACGCTTCTCGCGATAAGGCCGCGACAAGCTCCGCTCAGGCCTAGGTGTCAACAACCTGTTGAGACACCACAGCTAAAGCCATCCATAAAGTTATGGGTGATGTTTTCAAATTTTCTTTACGCATGATAAAGGACATTGTTCATGCGTGAACATGGGCCATGGTTTAGCCTGTGTCGTAACAATAGCGGCGATAACTGGGAGAGGGAAGACAATCCGTGACGAAACCGACGATACTTGTGGCAACGTGGGGCGATGGGTTGTTCGCAGTCACCGACGAGGGGCACACGCAAGAGATTGCGAACCAGCCCGTCAGAGGGCTCGCACCGGATGGACAAGGCGGTGCGCTCGCGATAGTTGGCGGGCATTCCCTGCGCAGGCGTGCACCAAACGGCGAGTGGACAGCCGTCGCTACAAGCGAGTTCGACCTATCCTGCTGTATGACCGTGCGAGGCATCATCTACGTTGGAACGGACGATGCCCGCATGCTGCGGTTGAGCGATGGGGGCGGCGTGCTCGATCCTATAGATGGTTTTGACAACGTCGCGGGGCGGGATGCCTGGTTCGCGGGTTCGGCAATTGTTAGTGGGCAGCGTCTTGGACCACCGCTAGGTATTCGCTCTGTTGCGGCCAACTCGAACGGGAGTGTATTGTTCGCCAACGTTCACGTGGGAGGCATTCCGCGTTCCATGGATGGCGGAAGAACCTGGCAGCCCACCATCGATATCAACAGCGATGTTCATGAGGTGCGTGCGCACCAGGCAAATCCGGATATTGTCGCCGCGGCGGCCGCTATCGGCCTTTGCGTTAGCCGTGACGCAGGAGCAACGTGGACCATAGAACGCGACGGCCTACACGCACTACACTGCTCCGCAGTAGCGTTTTCGGGCGACGACATTCTTGTCTCCGCGTCGATCGATCCCTTTGCGGCTGAGGGGCGAATTTATCGGAGGCCGGTCAATCCATATGGATCCCTAGTAGCCGTCGAAGGTGGGATGCCGGTATGGACCGAGGGTAAAGTTGACACCGGTTGCATCGCCGCAAACGGCTCGTCAATTGTGGTTGCTGATAGAGCTGGCAACTTGTACGGCTCGGATGACTTCGGGCTGGCTTGGTCATGCAGGAGCACCCGACTGCCGAACCCAAGCGGGGTTCTAATCTGTTGACCCAATCGAATAGCTCAGGCTTGCTCCCAATTCAATTGTTGCCTGGAAGGGTCAAACTGCGCAGTGTGGAGTTCTCCGCTGACATGCAATTCGAGGGTTTGAGGCCCTGCTCTTTGGGTTCATAACCCAAAGATTTCAGATTACCGGTCATTCGAAAACTGTGGATGCAAACTGACCACTGCCTTCTTTCGGCTGCCTCTCGCGATAAGGCCGCGACAATCTTCGCTCACGATGACAGTTTTTGGTGAGGTAGCGAACTTAAGACTCAGCACACTAGAGTGCTGCTCATGGCGGACGTCGTGACGCTGGGTTTGACTATAGTCAAAGGAGCAACTGCGGAGGTGCTTGTTTGGGTGATTTCGTGAGACTGGCGGATGTGGCTGGCCCTCCGACGGAGCTGTTGTTCGGCGACTGGTATCCGGCGCTTCGTGCCAGTGAGCTGCGCGTCGGGAAGATGACGACGGCGACGCTGCTGGGGATTCCGGTGCTGCTGGGGCGCAGGTCCGATGGGCGTGTGTTTGCGATGCGGGACCTTTGTCCGCATCGGGGGATTCCGCTGTCGGCGGGCTGGTTCGATGGGGAGACGGTGCAGTGCAAGTACCATGGCTGGCGGTTCGAGCCGTGCGGCGGGCAGTGCGTGGAGATTCCTTCGCTGACGGCGGAGCAGCGCGAGGGGTTGGATCCGACGAAGATCTATGCGGCGGCGTTTCCGTGTGAGGAGCGCGATGGGTATGCGTGGGTGTATGTTCCGGCTGCCGGAGCGGGGCGTGTGGTGAGCAATCTGCCGGTGGTGCCGGAGCTGCCGAAGTTTTCGGCTCGATATAAGAGCGCGCATCTGGTGGCGGAGCTGCCGTGCAATGTGGATCACGGGATTATCGGGTTGATGGACCCGGCACATGGACCGTTTGTGCACCAGGCGTGGTGGTGGCGGTCGAAGGCGAGCATCCATGAGAAGACGAAGCACTTCGAGCCATTGGAAGATCGCGAAAACAATGGGCGAAACGCGGGGTTTCGGATGAGCGCGCATGCGCCTTCGGGGAACTCGGCTCCGTATAAGTTGCTGGGGGTGTATGGGGAGCCGATTACGACGACGATCGACTTTGTGTTGCCGAACCGGCGGCTGGAGACGATTCGGTGTGGGGCGAAGTGGTTCTCGAGTTTGACGACGATTACGCCGGTTACGGCTTCGACGTGTCGGATCGATGTGGTGGCGGCGTGGAATGTTTTTTATTGGGTGCCGTTTGTGACTTCGATCGCTACGTTCTTTGGAGCGCGGTTTGTGCGGCAGGATCAGGAGACGATGATCGAGCAGGCGCAGGGGCTGCGGTCGAATCCTTCGCTGATGCTGATTGATGATGCGGACAAACCGGCGAAGTGGTACTTCGCGCTGAAGCAGGCGCGGTTGAAGGGAACTGGGGAGCATCCGTTGAGTGGGCCGGTGGTGTTGCGATGGCGGAGCTGAGGTAGGGCGAGAGCAACTGCAACGGCCAATACAGGTCCTTCGGCTGCGGCTTCGCCTTCGCTCAGGATGACAGTGTTTTGGGTGGGTTGGGATGAGAACAAGCAACGGCAAGAGCAAAAACAGCCGCAGGTCCTTCGACTCGCTGTGCTCGCTCAGGATGACAGTTTTGTGGGACTGGGTCTAAAGAAGACAACAACGAGTGCGTTTAGCGGGTGGTGTGGGTGATGGCGGTTTGCAGGGTGGGGGTGCCTCCGTTGCGGACGGGGCCGTGGCCGGTGGCGAAGCGTTGGATGGGGAATTCCAGGAGGCGTTTTGCGCTGGCGTCGGCGGTGGGCTTGTGCCAGGTGCCGAAGTTGGGCAGGGGGAAGGTCCAGGGGGCATCGCCGGCGACGCGGAGCTCGCTGACGGTGGTAAGGGCATCGCCTGCCAGGAGCGAGTTGTCGCGCTCGTCCAAAAAGCAGAGGTGACCGGGGGTGTGGCCTGGGGTTGCGATGACGCGGAGGGAGCCGTAGAGGTCGCCGTCTTTGAGGAGGTGGGTGGGTCGGGTTTTGGCTCCGGAGATGCTGCCTTTGATCTTGGTTTGGGGTTCGCCGGGGTCGAGGGAGAGATCTTTTTGGAGCAGGCGGGCGTCGCGGGCGCTGATGGCGACTTCGACCTTGCCGAGCTTCATGGCGAGGTCGTCGAGGGAGCCGATGTGATCGGCATGGGCGTGGGTGAGGAGGATGCGATTGATCTGGGCACCCATGGTGCGGGAGGCCTCGAGGATGTCGTCGCCGGAGCCGGGGAGGCCGGTATCGACGAGGGTGATTCCGTCGCTTTCCATGACGCAGTAGCAGTTGACTAGCCCAAAACGGGTCAGTTGCATAAGAGTAGGGGTGATGCGCGTCAGCCTCATTCCGGAATCTCCAAGGGTACTTCAGATAGATGCAAGAGGGGATTCCAGCGTTGCGTGGGTGGGCTGGTGTAGCGATGGTCGCTCTGCGACAGGGCTAAAAGATGCTGACTCCTTCCTCGACTACGAGGCGGTCTACGCAGATGTTCATGGCTTCTCCGAGCTTGCGGAAGCCTTCCTTCCACTCAGGTTCCCAGTAGTTGCTGTCGCTGCGGCGGAGGAGGTCGTTCCAGATGTTCTGGGACTGCCAAAGGTTGACCTCGAGGGGGAGGGTGCGGAGGGCGATGGCGATGGTGAGGGCGCTGTGAAGGGCGGCGATGGCTGAGGTTTCGCCGGCAGCGGCGGCTTCGAGGCGGACCATGGCGCGCTTCATCCGCTGACCGGCGGCGAAGCTGAGGAGATGGGTGTCGAGGGTGATCTGGTCGGTTGCGGCGCGTTGGAGGAGGGCTTCGATTTCGATGGGGTCGAAGGATTCGGCCTCGATGGCTCGGCGGACGCTGGCGTTGGTGGCGAAGCTGGCGGCGATGGCGAGGGCGGGTGGGGTGGCCATGCCGGACTCGGTGAGGTAGTGGAGGAGCGAGGCGTGGTCCTCGTAGATCTTGCGGAGGGAGTCTTCCATCTCGGAGACGGTGCTGTCGAGGATGGTGCGGAGGATGCGGTGCTGCTCATCGGCGAAGAGCGAGGTGAGGGAGTAGACGATGGGGTTGGTGTCTTCGGCGATGGGCGCGGGTGTGGAGACGGTGTGAGCGATGCCAGGCGGGACGGCTCCTATGACGGACGCGGGCTGGCCGGGTTGGGGGTCGGTGGGGTTGAGGGCGATGTGTGGCGCGGTTGGCTCGACTTCGACCATTGGAGCGAAGAAGCGGTCGATGAGGCGGATGACCTCGGGGAGGTTGGCGCGGCGCATGGCGGTGCCGACTTCGGAGGAGAAGGCGGTGAAGGCGGGCTGATCGGCGGCGGTGTAGCGCTTGACGGCTGCGGAGAGGTTTTGATCGCCGAGGTGGAGGACGGCGAAGCAGATCTCTTCGGTCTCTTCGGTGATGCGGGAGCGGATGCGGGCGCGGCCGAGAGCGACCTTGCCGCGGCCGGAGGCGAATACCTCGTGGGAGTCGCGGTGGAGGTCGTAGCAGAAGAGCTCGCCGTCTTCGGGGTAGTTGCGGAAGATGGAGCTGATGGCATAGTGAGCGCCGACCTGCTCGAGGCCGATCTTCATGCCGGTGACGTAGCGGCGATAGACCTCGGCTCCGTCGCCGATGTCGGGGACGTTGCTTTTGGCGGTGGCGAGGATGCGGAGGAACTCGGTTTCTAACTCGGCGGCGGCCTCGCCGAAGAGCTGGGCGGCGAGTTGGAGGACGCGGCCTGCGTAGGCGATGATCTGCACGGTTTCGATGCCGGAGATCTCGTCGAAGAACCAGCCGCAGGAGGTGTACATGAGCTGGGTGTGGCGTTCGAGCTCGAAGAGTTCGAGGACGGTGATGCGTTCTTCGGGGGTGAGGACGTGGGTCTCGTGATCTTCGAAGAAGCGGTCGATGGCGGCGGAGGAGCGATCGAGGACGACGTGGATGTAGGCGTCGCGGGCAGCCCAGATGTCTTTGAGCAGGGGTGCGGCGAGCTTTTCGGCGAGCGGTGCGGTGGTGTCGCGGAGCAGATCGAGGGCTTCGCGGAGGGGTTTGCGCCACTCCTGATTCCAGCCGGGCTTGCCTCCGTTGCAGCCGCAGTTGGAGCGCCAGCGCTCGACGCCGTGGGCGCAGCTCCATGAGGTGTTTTCGGCGACCTCGGCCTCCCAGCGGGGCGGGAACTTGTGGAGGAACTCGGCGTAGTTGGTGAGCGTGGCGTGCTGGCCTTCCTCGATCCAGTGCATGGCGTAGGAGAGGGCCATCTCGCCGTGCTTGTGATGGTGGCCGTAGCTCTCGCCGTCGGTGGCGACGTGGGAGAGTTGGGGGGCTCCGGGGTCGGCGCTGGTGTGGAAGCCGTTGAGGAGACGCTGGCCGAAGGTGACGCCGCTGTTGAGCAGGCCCTCGAAGGCGATAGCGCGGGAGCCGGGGCCGTCGTAGAAGAAGACGGCGATGCTGCGGCCCTCGTCGAGATGGATGCGATAGGGCTGGGTGGGATCGACGGAGGCGTTGGGGGTTTCGCTCCAGGGCTGCTCGGCGGGTGGCTCCGGATGGGGTTCGGTGGTGCTCGAGGGTGCGTCGGTGGAGCGTCTCTCGGTGCCATCCCAGGCGGCGAGTCTGCGGACGCGGGCGCACTGGTTGGGTGCGAGGATGGTGAACTCGATGCCTTCGCGGGCCATGAGGTCGAGGACGGCGCGGTTGACGGCGGTCTCGGCGAGCCACATGCCCTTGGGTTTGCGGTTGAAGCGGTGCTCGAAGTCGGCGATCCCCCAGCGGATCTGGGTGAGGGCGTCGCGCTCGGTGGCGAGCGGCATGATGATGTGGTTGTAGACCTGGGCGATGGCGGAGCCGTGACCGCCGTAGCGGTGGGCGCTGGCCTTGTCCGCGTCGAGGATCATGCGGTAGGTGCGGGGTGCGTTGTCGCTGAGCCAGCTGAGCAGGGTGGGGCCGAAGTTGAAGCTCATGCGGGCGTAGTTGTTGACGATGCGGACGATCTCGTTCTGCGCGTTGGTGATGCGGGAGGCACCGTTGGGGGCGTAGCACTCGGCGGTGATGCGGTCGTTCCAGTCGTGATAGGGAGCAGCGGAGTCCTGGACCTCGACGGTTTCGAGCCAGGGGTTCTCGCGGGGCGGCTGGTAGAAGTGACCGTGGATGCAGATGTAACGGGACGCAGGCTCGGCGGCAGCAAAGGGGGCGGCTGCGGCGGTACGGCGGCGAGAGGACTTCTGCTTGGGGTCAGGCTGTGGCATCACACTCCCAGAGTAAACGTTGTCGGCGAGGGGGTCTCGGGCCTGTTATAACTCAAGTTATAATTTCTATATGGAACTGAAGATTCGCAAGATCGGCAATGGTTACGGTGTTCTCTTTCCGAAGCAGCTACTGGAAGAGATGCGCGTTACGGAGAATTCGGTGTTGCAGGTGGAGAAGATTGACGGGGTCTATCAGATCCATCCGCACGATCCGGAGTTTGCGGCGGCGTTGCGGGCGTTTCGTGAGACGGAGCCTGCGCATCGGAATAGCTATCGTGAACTGGCTAAATAACGATGCGTTTTCTAAACAGCATCATGATACGTGCTATTCACGCCGACCTGATTGCAGGATATGGTGGGAGCCATGGTCTGCGCGACCTCGGCCTGCTGGAGTCGGCGCTTGCGCGCCCTGAGCAGCTGGCGCATTACGAGCCTGATGCGGGTGTGGAGCGGCTCGCGGCGGTGCTTGGATGGGGGTTGCTGAAGAACCATGCGTTTTTGGATGGCAATAAGAGAGTGGCTCTGGCAGCAGTTGTTACCTTCTTGAAGTTGAACGGGTATGCGCTGACGTGCTCCGAGGTGGAGGAGACGGCGATGGTGCTGCGGGCGGCGGCGAGCGAGATCGATGAGGCAGCGTGGACGGACTGGGTCATACGGAGCGTGAAGTCGATCGATTGAGGGCGCTCAGTTTATGTTTTATGACAGAGGCATCGACGATTGCTGTTGCGGCGATTGCGAGTCCGTAGGCTGCGATATCGCGCAGGGAGAAGACGCGCCCTAGTAGCAGCTTGCCGGTGAGGGTGAGCCGGAAGGCATCGAGTGCCGGGCTGTGGATAAGGCGGAAAAGCTCGACGCAGGAGGCGACTGTGACGGCGATCATGGCGAGGGGTAAGGATCGCATGTGTGGCGCGAGAATGCCTAAAACCCAGTAGACCATTGCCGCCCATAGGATTGAGCCGCCGTACTTATACAAAAAAGGCGGCAGTCCGAGCGGGGCGAGCCTCCAGACAAGGCCGGTACAGATGGTACATGCCGCCAAAGTCGCACAAAGGATGCGGCGGTTCATGCGCCGGGCAGGACCATCGTCTTGCCTGCGGCGAGGTCGCAGGCGCGCCAGAGATACCAGCTTGCGACAGAGCGCCAGGGCTGCCAGCGGGCGGCTCGCTTCTCCATTTCGGCGGGTTTGGGGAGGTCGGCGGGGGTGACTTTGTCGGTGGGTTTGAGCTTGCCGAAGGTGAGGGCGAAGCCTTTGCGGACGCCGTAGTCGTCGACGGGGAGGACGTCGGGGCGGCCGAGACGGAACATGAGAAGCATCTCGACGGTCCATTTCCCGATGCCGCGGACCTGGGTGAGGTGCTCGATGATGGCCTCGTCGGACATGCGGCGGATGCGGGGGAGGGTGGGGACGGTGCCGTCGAGGGTTTTGGCGGCGAGGTCTCTGAGAGCGAGAGCTTTGTTGTGGGAGAGGCCGGCGGCGCGGAGCTGCTCGTTGGGGCAGTCGAGAATGTGCTGCGGGTCGGGGTGATTGTCGAGGCCGCAGATGGGGTGGAAGCTCTCGAGCAGGCGGCGGTGGATGGTGGCGGCGGCCTTGCCGTGGAGCTGCTGGTAGACGATGCTTTCGACCAATGCTTGAAACGGGGACTGGGTGCTGGCGACACGGAGAGTGAAGGGACCGGCGCGGGCGATGAGTTTGCCGAGTTTCGGGTCAGCCTGAGCGAGAGTCTGGAGGGCGAGGTCGGCGTCGTAACGGGGAGCCCGGGGGCTGGTAAGTGGTCGCGGCATGGCTTAGACAGTAGCAGCTTGCGGGAGGTTGTTGCACGTCGCTCGGCATCCCAAAAGTTCTCGAATATCGCACAACAGGCTTCTACGGATGAAATTGAATTTCCAGCCATTTAGGACCAAAAAAGTCCCTATTTCATGTGGATGGGATGTGGATATCAAAGGCGTTATCTACGAGATGTTGTGTTTACTCTTCGAGATCATTTCGATAATCGTTTAGCGCGATGCAAAAAACCATTTCGACGTCCGCCACGAACTTGGAAAGTTTTTCCGACTGCTATACTCTGGGTTTCTTAGGAAAGTCTGATGAGGGGCAAGGACGACGCGATTGCTCCGCCCGTCGGAATCGTGTTGGTCCGGCGGAAGTTAATCGCTTTATAACCCTTGGAAGCACCTTCTCAACCTTTACCGGTATTGCAGAGGAAGCAGGAACGCACTCATGGCGCAAGTTTTTGACCGCAGTTCGAACGCGCTGGCTCGGATGAGCCTGGTCTTGACGGGTCTGCTCGTCATCGCGCTCGGCGTAGCCCTGAACTCATTGCAGCGTTCCCCGTGGGTGACGCGGCAGGGTCAGCGGCCGGACCAGCCAATCCCGTTCAGCCACAAGCATCACGTGGAGGGGCTCGGCTTGCAGTGCCAGTACTGCCATACCTCCGTCGAGAAGTCGAGCTACGCGGGTATTCCGCCGACGAAGACATGTATCAATTGTCATGCTCAAATCTGGACGAATGCTCAGCTATTGGAGCCTGTCCGTGAGAGCTGGGCGACGGGGGCGTCGATCCAGTGGATCAAGGTGCATGACCTTCCGGACTATGTTTATTTCAACCATGAGATCCATGTAAATAAGGGCATCGGCTGTGCGAGCTGTCACGGTCGCGTGGATGAGATGCCGCTGATGTATGAGCAGAACACGTTGCAGATGGAATGGTGTCTGAACTGCCACCGTAATCCTGCCGTGAATCTCCGGCCAACGAGCGAAATCTACAATATGGCGTGGGCTGGTCCCTCGAGCGACAAGCCGGTATGGTGCACACAGACGGGTGCATCCGGACCGACGGCGCAGGCTGTGAACTGCACGACGAAGGATCCGAAGGGTAGCAATCCTGAGGTTGCGATGTTGCAGGCTTCCGCGGTCAGTGGCCATAGTGAGTTGCAGGCGGCCAGCGATGGGGCGTCTACAGGGTTGATGCTTCCGGCGAGCTATCAGAAGTTCACGAGCCAGATCGAACTGGGCAAATATCTGACCGCGCAGTATCACATTCGCTCGGCTAACGAGCTTTCGAGCTGCGAGGTGTGCCACCGATGAAGACGACTTCAGAGCAGGCGGCACAGATGGGAACTGAAAACGCAATGGTGCAGAAGAACGAACAGGCCGCAGCGGCTCCCGTTGTGGTCACCCAGATCGCAAAGGCGAGGATGACGCTCGCTCAGGTGCAGAGCAAGCTGGAGGGTAAGACGGGCCGGCGGTTCTGGAAGAATCTTGACGAGTTGTCGGACGATCCGCAGTTTCATGAGTTGATGGCGGAGGAGTTTCCGCGCCAGTCGACCGAGTGGGTCGATTCTGTCAGCCGCCGTGGGTTTATGAAGGTGATGGGCGCTTCGTTGGCGCTGGCCGGTCTGGCTGGTTGTACGAAGCAACCGGACGAGCCGATCTTCCCGTACATCAAGCAGCCGGAGGATCTGGTTCTCGGCAAGCCGATGTACTTTGCGACGGCTTACCCCTTCCCGACCGGTGCGATTCCTGTGCTAGTGAAGTCGGACTCGTTCCGTCCGATCAAGGTGGACGGTAATCCTGACCATCCTGTCTCGAAGGGTAAGTCGGATTCGTTTACGCAGGGAACGCTGCTCGATCTGTATGATCCGGATCGGTCGCAGCATGTTCTCTATCGCGGCCAGACGGATAGCTGGGGCCGTTTCCAGCAGGAATTTGCAGCAGCTGCAAAGAAGACCATGGGCGGCCAGGGCGTTTATTTCCTGAGCGAGACGATTACCTCGCCTACATTGGCTGCGCAGTGGAAGCAGGTTCAGCAAAAGTATCCGCAGGCGAAGCTGGTGCAGTGGGAGCCGGTGAACCAGGACTCCTCGCGTGCGGCGTCGAAGGCGGCGTTCGGCAGCTATACGGATGCGCAGTACAAGCTGGAAGAGGCGGATGTCATCCTCTCGCTCGATGCGGATTTCCTTGGTGGCATTGCTCACCCGGGCTTCCTTCCGCTGGCGGCAGCCTATGCGGAGCGGCATCGGTACGAAGAGGGCAAGACACCGAATCGTCTGTATGTTGTCGAGACGATGCCGACGGTCACGGGCTTCAAGGCGGAGCATCGGCTGGGACTGAAGCCGAGCGATATTGTGGCGTTTGCGGCGGCACTGTCGAGCGATTCGACTTTGAGCGATCCTGCTCAGCAGAAGTTTTTGACGGCTGTACTGAAGGATCTGAAGCAAAGTGGCGGGAAGGCTGTCGTGATTCCGGGTGAGCAGGCTCCGGCGTCGGTACATGCGGCGGCGTATGCGCTGAATGCGGCGATCGGCGCGATCGGCAAGACGGTGATCTACACCGAGACAGTGAATCCGTTGCCGTCCGAGCAGATTGCGGACCTGAAGTCGCTGGTTGCGGACATGAATGCGGGGAAGGTTCAGTGGCTGGTGATGCTGGGCGTGAACCCGATCTACTCTGCTCCGGTCGATCTGAACTTCGTTGCAGCGTTCAACAAGGTTCCGGTGACGGTGCATCTTGGCTCGCATGTAGATGAGACGGGCGTGCTGTCGAACTGGCACATCAATAAGGCTCATTATCTTGAGAGCTGGTCGGATGCGCGGACGTATGACGGAACGATCTCGATCATTCAACCGATGATTGCGCCGCTGTACTCGGGTAAAAGTGCACACGAGGTCTTCCAGTCGCTGCTCGACAATCCGCAAGCTTCGCCCTATGACGTGGTCGAGGCGAACGCGAAGACCTATGTGAAAGGCGACTTCGCGACCGCATGGCGCAAGGCTCTGCATGATGGTTGGGTAGAAGGCACGGCATTTACGGCGAAGGCCGGCACTCCTTCGAAGGCGAGTGTGGCTGCGGTGCCGGTGGTTGCTGCTGATCCGGATGCGCTTGAGATCTCCTTCCGTCCTGACCCGTCGCTGTATGACGGACGATTTGCGAATGTGGGATGGCTCCAGGAGCTGCCGAAGCAGGTAACCAGCTTGAGCTGGGACAACGCTGCTTTGCTAGGTCTGGGAACCATGGAAAAGCTTGGTTTAGACGAGAACCAGGCGATCGAGATTCAGCTGAACGGCCGTACGGTGATTGCGCCGGTGTTGATGGTTCCGGGACATCCGGATGGAGCCGTGACGGTTCATCTGGGGTTCGGCCGCAGCGCGGATGCGGGACGTGTCGGTGCTGGAGTTGGGTTCAACTCGTATGTGCTGCGCACGGCAGATCAGGCTTTGTCGTCTGGTGGAGCGAAGCTGAAGAAGTCCGCTGGAACCTATGATCTGTGCGTCACGAAGGTTCACTCGATCGAGCATCGCGGTGCCTTTGCTCAGCATGATCTTGAAAAGCCGCTTTCGGACAAGGAGGGTACGTTCTCCCTCCCTGGCCATGAGGCTGCCGAGCGCGGCATCATTCGCTATGCGACCCTTGAAGAGGTAAAGAAAGACCCGAACTTTGCGCATGAGGGCGGACCCGGTGCTCTGGTCAATAAGGTTGGCTACTCTCCGGAAGGCGAGACCCCGGGCAAGGATGAGACCTTCTTCCCTGAGGCTTGGAACTATCAGCGGAAGGACCCGTCTTCGCTGAAGATCCAGAACTCCTGGGGCATGGCGATCGACCTGAATAGCTGCACTGGTTGCAACGCCTGCATTGTGAGCTGCTACGCGGAGAATAATATTCCGGTGGTTGGGCGTGAGCAGGTGAAGGTCGGACGCAACATGCAGTGGCTGCGCATCGATACTTACTTTGAGGGTGATCTGACTGCACCGCGTGCGCACTTCCAGCCGATGGGTTGCCAGCACTGTGAGAATGCGGGCTGCGAACAGGTCTGCCCAGTCGGTGCGACGGTTCACACACCGGAAGGTCTGAACACGATGGTCTACAACCGGTGCGTGGGAACGCGGTACTGCTCGAACAACTGCATTTACAAGGTGCGGCGCTTCAACTTCCTGATGTACTCGGACTATGACACGGAGAGCCTGAAGTTCATGCGCAATCCGGACGTCACGGTACGTTCGCGCGGCGTGATGGAGAAGTGCAGCTACTGCGTGCAGCGGATCGAGGCGGCGAAGATTGAGGCCGATAAGGAGAACCGCGAGGTTCGCGATGGAGATATTGTGACGGCGTGCCAGCAAGCTTGCCCGACGAGCGCAATCTCCTTCGGCAACATCAACGACCCGGCGAGCCGCGTCGCGAAGCAGAAGGCAAAAGAGCGTGATTATCAGGTGTTGGCGGACTTGAACTTCCGCCCCCGCACCTCCTACACGGCTGGTGTGATCAACCCGAATCCGGAGCTGGCATAGACATGGCGACCAAAGGACCCATTCACGACCCGGTTGTCGACCCGATGATCGATCCGCGTACCGGAGAGTACGCGGTCATCGCGCCGGGCCACAACTTCAAGTCGGTAACACAGAAGATCGCCGGCATTGTGCTGACGTCGAATACGCCGTTGGGCTGGTTCTTTGGCCTGATCGTAGGCGGAGGCATTGCGACGGGTGTGGTGATCGGCATCACATGGCTGTTCCTGAAGGGCGTTGGAATCTGGGGCGTAACGATTCCTGGAGCCTGGGGTTTTGCCATCATCAACTTCGTGTGGTGGATTGGTATTGGCCATGCGGGTACGCTGATCTCGGCCATTCTGCTGTTGTTCAAGCAGACGTGGCGTAACTCGATCAATCGATTCGCTGAGGCGATGACGATCTTCGCCGTGTGTTGCGCGGGTATCTTCCCGCTGATTCACGTGGGTCGCCCCTGGGTAGCGTACTGGCTATTCCCCTACCCAAACACGATGAACGTCTGGCCGCAGTTCCGCAGCCCGTTGGCATGGGACGTGTTTGCGGTATCGACGTATGCGACGATCTCGGTGGTCTTCTGGTACATCGGCATGATTCCCGACTTCGGGACGCTGCGCGACCGGGCGACACTGCCCTTTGCGAAGTGGGCTTATGGTCTGCTGTCGCTGGGTTGGCGCGGATCGACGCGGCACTGGATTCGGTATGAGACGGCATCGCTGCTGTTGGCGGGACTTTCGACGCCGCTGGTGCTCTCGGTGCATACGGTCATCAGCTTCGACTTCGCTGTGGCGGCTATGGCGGGTTGGCATACTACGATCTTCCCGCCTTACTTCGTGGCGGGCGCGGTGTACTCCGGTTTTGCGATGGTCATCACGCTGGCTGTGCCGATCCGCAAGTTCTACCACCTTGAAGACTTCGTAACGTTGCGCCACATGGACAATATGGCCAAGGTTATGTTGGCGACTGGCTCGATTGTCGGTTACGGCTATGGCATGGAAGTCTTTATGTCCTGGTTCTCGGCCAGCCATTGGGAGTTCTTCATGATGTGGAACCGTATGTTTGGGCCGATGGGCTGGGCATACTGGATCCTGATCGGGACGAATCTTGCGATTCCTCTGACGACTCTGTGGTCACGCAAGCTGCGGGTCAATGTGACCTACCTGTTCATCCTGTCGTTCATCATTAATACAGGTATGTGGTTTGAGCGGTTCGTGATCGTCGTCACCAGTTTGTATCGTGACTACCTGCCTTCGAGCTGGGGTACATACCGGGCGACCAAGTGGGATTACATCATTTATGTCGGCACGATGGGTATGTTTACCTTCCTATTCCTGCTGTTTGTTCGTCTGCTTCCGATGATTCCGATGTCCGAGGTCCGGATGATGCTGCCGCAGACGAAGGTTCGTCCGGGCGGCGGGGATTCTGAAACTGTGATTGAGGAGACTGTCTGATGCCGCCTCGCGAAGGAATATACGGTCTGATCGCGGAGTTCAATACTCCCAGCGAGTTGGTGCATGCCACACAGCAGGCTCGTGAAGCAGGATACCGGCGCATGGAATGCTACACGCCCTATCCAGTCGAAGAGGCAGCCGAGGCGCTGCACTTCCATAAGAACCGCGTGCCTCTGGTCTGCCTGCTGGGCGGCATTATGGGTGTGACGACGGCATTTCTGATGGAGACCTGGATCAATGTCTGGGGGTATCCGCTGAATATTGCAGGACGCCCTCTGTTCTCCTGGCCTGCTTTCATTATCCCGGCGTACGAGTGGACTATTCTGTTCGCCGGCCTCTCGGCGGCATTCGGCATGATCTCTCTGAACGGTCTTCCGCAGCTCTATCATCCGGTCTTCAACGCTCCCAACTTCCGGAATGGCGCGACGACCGACAAATTCTTCCTGTGTCTCGAGGCGACGGACCCGAAGTTTTCGCTGACTGAGACTCGGGCATTTCTCGAGCAGTTCCCTACGGTCTCCGTGGTGGAGGTGGATCATTAATACGCGACGACACGAGACACCCGTCCGGAGCGACCGCAGGATGCTCGCTCGCGCTCTGAGCGCAACGGCGGCGGTAGCGCTCCTCTTTACGGCAGGGTGCCGGCAGGATATGCACGACCAGCCGAAGTTCATTCCGCAGCGGGGAACGACGTTTTTTGCGGATGGCCGATCGGTGCGCCCCCAGGTTGAAAACACTGTGGGTCGTAACCAGCTCCATGAGGACAGTTACTTCTACACTGGCTTCTCGGGCGGAAAAGAGGGCGATGCGATGCCCTTCCCGGTCACGATGGAGGTTCTGAAGCGCGGCCAAGAGCGGTACAACATCTACTGCACGCCGTGCCACTCGCGGGTTGGCAATGGCGCCGGCATGATTGTGCAGCGTGGGTACGCGCAGGCGGGGAACTTCCACACTGCACGGCTGGAGGCGGCACCGCTTGGCCACTTCTTCAATGTCATCAGCAATGGATATGGCGCGATGCCGGACTACTCGGCACAGGTGACGCCGGTGGATCGCTGGGCAATTGTGGCGTACATCAAGGCGCTTCAGCTCAGCCAACATGCCACGGCGGCGGATGTTCCTGTCGGGGCGCACGTTGAGCCACTCTCGTTCATCGCCGAGCAGGAGGGGCTACCCGCCAACTTTGTCGCAGAGTGGACGGTTCCTGCGACAGCTGTGACGGGGACGCCGGACGACCAGCCGTTCGTTCTGCCCGGAACGGGTTCGGCGACAGTTGGAACAACTTCGGCGAAGACGCCAACACCGGCAGCGAAAGTAACGACGCCGGCAACCACGGAAACCGCAGCACCGAGGCAGTAAAACCGGAAGCTTCCGGACAAAGGCTTGAAACGCATGTCATCTGGACACGAACAACACGGGGTAGCGGGCTCCCACCACCAGGTTGGGCACTATGGGCCGCGAGTACTTCCGGCTACGCTGGGCTCACCGGAGCTGATATCGGCATGGCGGATGAGGGCGTTGGTCGCCTGTGTGATCTTCACGCTCATTTCGCTGCTCTTTCTTCTGACGCCGAATGGCGCGAACCATCTGTTGCGCGCCTATCTGATGGGCTTCATGACCTGCTTCGGCTTTGCTGGCGGTGGGCTTGCCCTTCTGATGTTGCAGTACGTCTCGGGTGGTAAGTGGGGACTGCTGCTGCGTCGTCCGCTCGAGGCGATGACACGCACCCTTCCCCTGGTCGCTCTGATGTTTGTGCCGATCGGTCTGCTAATGAAGCATCTATATCTGTGGGCGCGATATCCGACGGATGCGACGGCAGCGCAGGCGCACGCGAAGGGTCTGATTAGCTATGAAGAGCAGCTGGTCATGCATGCCAAGCGAGCGATGTTGAGCCCTTTGCATGTCTGGATTCAGACGATCGTTATCTTCGGCGTAGTGCTGCTGCTTATGTATCTGCTGAACAAGTGGTCGCTTCAGCGCGATGCGGACCCGGCGAGCGGAACACCGGCGAGTTTCGACCGCTGGCGCGTCAAGTTCGAGAATCTGAGCGGCATCGGAATCTTTATCTATGTGATATTGCTGACGGCAGGTTCGATTGACTGGATCAAGTCGCTGGACGTGACCTGGTACTCGTCGATCTATGGGCTACAGTTTCTCGTCGGTCAAGGCTATGCTGTGCTGGCGCTGGGAATTCTGACGGTCATTCTGCTGTCGCGGGTTGAGCCGATGAAGACTTTGCTTCGTACAACAGAGCAGTACGATCTGGGCAAGTTCGCCTTTGCCTTCGTGATGCTGAATATCTACCTGTCCTTTGCGGAGTTCCTCATTATCTGGTCGGGCAATGTGCCGGACGAGATTCCCTGGTACCTGAACCGCATCCATGGCGGCTGGTGGTATATCTGCACGCTGGACTTCGTCTGCCACTGGTTGATTCCCTTCTGCCTGCTGCTTTCGCGGGACCTGAAGCGGGACAAACGGCGCATGGTCTGGCTCACATGCTTCATGATCTTCGCCCGCCTTGTCGATATGTTCTGGCTGATCGAGCCGAACTTCAAGGATGCTGCCGGTAATCTGCACCTGAGCGGCAATATCAGCATTCTGGCGTACATCACGGTTCCACTGGCTGTTCTGTCCCTGTGGGGCGCGTATTACCTGACACAGTTAAACGCGAGGCCGCTGGTGAACGTGAACGATCCACACCTCGAAGAGATTCTGGAGCCCGAACATGCCCACTAACGACGATAATCTCGAGATCAAGCCGCAGCCGCACGGTCACTCCGGCCCGCGGGATGCGGAGAACCCTGGATACGAGACGACCGATATTAATGTCAGCGGTGTGGCGGTCTTCCTCGCTGGACTCTTCGGTTCTGTGTTGATCTTCTTCGTCTTCTGCTTCGGCATGGGTAAGGTGATCAACAACGCCCTCGAGAAGCAGGATGGACCTGTGAACAAGTGGAACGAGGTTTCTTCGTTTGCGGGTGCGGCTGGGGCAGGTGGAAAACGGCAGGATCTGGCCAACAATCCTGAGCTGGAGCAGAAGGCTCTGGCGCAGCTAACGACGGCGTTTCCGAATCCTCGGCTGGACGTCGATGACGGCGAGCAAGGGACTGCGGATCTGCATGCTCGTGAAGACTTGCTGCTCGATCACTATAGCTCGGCAGATCGGGGTACGGTTCGCATTCCAATTGATCAGGCGATGGAATTGATTGCGAAGAAGGGGCTTCCGGTGGCAGCTCCGAGTGCGGGAGAGGCTCTGATGGCAGGCGATGCGAAGCCGGTTATTCAGGTTCCGCTGACGACCGGGTTTGCGCGTACAGGGTATGAGTTGGATGTGATCGAAGCGCGGGCTCAGAAGATGAGCTACGGCAAGGCAGAAGAGTCGGAACGCGCCGAGCTGAAAACTACCAAGTAAGAGTTCCATAGATTCGAAGTATGAAGAAAGACGGCATGAGACAAGGGCGCACAATTCGGGGAGGCTGGCTGGCAGTTGCATTCTGCTGCGTCCTGCTTGGTGTCTCTGCTGCCCGTGCGCAGGTCTCTAGCTATGGCGATAAACAGGCGGGCGAAAACACCGGCGATCAACTGCCTCAGGTGCTCCAGAAGGTTCAGGTTTCGCAGCATTTGAATCAGGCGTTACCGCTCGACTCGACGTTTGTGGACGATACGGGCAAGACAGTTCGGTTGGGTGATTATTTTGGCAAGCATCCGGCGGTTCTGTCGCTGGTGTACTACAACTGCCCGATGCTCTGCTCCGAGGAGTTAGATGGCCTGACGTCTGCGCTCGAAATGGTACGGTTGGTTCCGGGTAAGGACTTCGACGTTGTTGTGATCAGCATCGATCCGAGTGAGACGCCTGTCGAGGCTGCTAAGAAGAAGCAGTTCTACCTGAAGCGGTACGGTCACCCAGAGACGGCTGCGGGATGGCATTTTCTCACCGGGCAGAAGCCTGCGATCGATGCGGTGACGGACGCACTTGGGTTTGGGTATGTCCGGGTTCCTGGACCAGACGGTAAGTTGACGCAGTTCGCCCATGCCAGCTCGATCGAGCTAGTGACGACGGACGGTAAGCTTGCGCAGTATTACCTTGGGGTGGAGTACTCCCCGAAGGACATTTTATTGGGTTTGATCGAGGCTTCCGGCAATAAGATTGGCTCGCCGGTCGCCAACATTCTGACCTACTGCTATCACTATGATCCGCAGACGAACAAGCATTCGCTGATCGTTGTTCGTGTCGTGCAGTTTGGCGGCATGGTCACCATGGCAAGCCTGGGTGGATTTATTTTTCTGATGTTTCGACGGGACATCAAGCTCACGCGCGAACAAGACCTGACGAAGAGAGAGAACGGCTAAAGGGTAACGATGCATATCAGTCCAGTACTGTGGCAATTTCTGGTGAAGTGGCTCAACGCCTCCGCGCTATTTCCGCGCGAGGCCTCAACCATTGCGCCCTATGCGGATGCGCTCTACTTCTTCCTGCTCCTGATGACGGTTGTGGGCGTGATCCTTGTGGGAGCCTTGCTCTTCGGCTTCTCGGTCATGTATCGGAAGGAAAAGCACCCGGTCGCGACGCAAATTGAGGGTTCGACGCTGCTCGAGGCGACGTGGACGATTATCCCGCTGGGCATCTTCCTGGTCGTGTTTGTTTGGGGTGCGCTGCTGTACTTCCGCATCTATAACCCTCCTACGAATGCGATGAACATTTATGTCGTGGGTAAGCAGTGGATGTGGAAGGCTGAGCATCCTGGCGGGCAGCATGAGATCAATGCACTGCACGTTCCTATTGGGAAACCGGTTCAGTTGACGATGATCTCGCAGGATGTCTTTCATAGCTTCTCGATTCCTGACTTCCGCGTGAAGCGTGAGGTGATCCCGGGCCGTTATACGACAGTCTGGTTCCAGGCGACGGAGCCGGGAACGTATCATATCTTCTGCACGCAGTACTGCGGAACAAACCACTCACAGATGATCGGCGAGGTCACCGCGCTGAGCCCTGAGGATTATCAGAAGTGGACGCAGGAGTCCACGAGCGGTATGTCGCTGGCGCAGAACGGTGAGCGGCTGTTTGCGAGTATGGGATGCAACTCCTGCCACTCGGGGAGCGCGGCGGCTCGCGGTCCGAATCTTGCTGGGGTGTATGGCTCGAAGCTACAGCTTGCCGGTGGATCCGAGGTTCTCGTGAACGATGCTTACCTGCGGGATGCGATTCTCAATCCGTCGCAGCATGTGACGGCAGGTTATGCGCCGATCATGCCTACCTATCAAGGCCAGATCAGTGAAGAAGGCCTTATCGACCTTGTCGAGTACGTCAAGACACTTCAAACCAATTACCGTGTGCAGCAGACGCTGACCACATCACAGTCCGATCAAGCGGCGCCGACAACGCCGGGGATGGTGAAGCCATGAGCGCAACGAGTACAACAATTCTCAACCTGCCTGACCAGAGTACGGCTACTCTGCCGAAGAAGAACTACATCAATAACGAGCATGGCTTGTTGAGCTGGCTCCTGACCGGAGATCACAAGCGGATCGCGATCCTGTATCTGATCTCGATTACCTTCTTCTTCTTCATCGGTGGGGCGTTTGCGGGCCTGATCCGGTTGGAGCTGCTGACGCCGCAGCCTGACCTGGTCGCGTCGGATACCTATAACAAATTCTTCACGATGCATGGCATCATCATGATCTTCCTCTTCCTGGTACCGTCGGTGCCGGCGACGTTGGGGAACTTCCTGATACCAATCATGCTGGGCGCGAAGGATCTGGCGTTCCCGAAGATCAACCTGCTGAGCTGGTATCTCTATATGGCTGGCGGTACATTTACGCTTGCCGCGCTGGTGCTGGGTGGAGTTGATACGGGTTGGACGTTTACGACGCCGCTTTCGACCCATTATCTGAATACTCATGTGATTACTGCTGCAACGGCAATTTTTATCGCGGGATTCAGTTCGATCTTTACCGGGTTGAACTTCATCGTGACCATCCACCGGATGCGCGCGCCTGGGATGACCTGGTTTCGTATGCCTCTATTCGTGTGGTCGAACTATGCGGCTTCGATCCTGATGGTGCTGGGAACCCCGGTGCTTGCGATCGCGATTGTGCTGGTTGCGCTTGAGCGGACCTTCGGTATCGGCGTCTTCGACCCGACTAAGGGCGGCGATCCGCTGCTGTTCCAGCATCTCTTCTGGTTCTACTCACATCCTGCTGTGTACATCATGATTCTGCCGGGTATGGGTGTGATCTCGGAGGTCATCAGTACCTTCAGCCGGAAGCGGGTGTTCGGCTATACGGCGGTTGCCTTCTCGTCGGTTGCCATCGCGCTCTTTGGTTTCTTCGTATGGGAGCACCACATGTTCATCATGGGTGTTTCGAATTACTCGGCTTTGGTGTTCTCGCTGCTGACCATGCTGGTGGCTGTTCCTTCGGCGATCAAGATCTTCAACTGGGCGTTTACGCTCCAGCAGGGATCGATCACCTTTGAGACGCCGATGCTGTATGCCTTCGGCTTCATGGGATTGTTTACCATCGGTGGATTGACGGGCGTCTTCCTTGGTTCGCTTGGTATGGACATTCACCTGACAGAAACTTACTTCATCGTGGCGCACTTCCACTTTGTTATGGTCGGCGGCATGTTGATGGCGTTCCTTGCGGGAATCCACTTCTGGTGGCCGAAGATGACGGGCCGGATGTATCCCGAGTCACTCTCGAAGCTGGCTGCGGTTATCACCTTTATCGGGTTCAACCTGACCTTCCTGCCCCAGTTCATTCTTGGCTATCTTGGTATGCCGCGCCGGTACCATGCGTATCCGCCGGAGTATCAGGTGCTGAATGTGCTCTCGACCGCAGGTGCTACTGTCCTCGGCGTGGGGTATCTACTGCCGATGCTCTACCTGGCTTGGTCGCTGAAGTACGGAGCGATTGCCGGAAATAACCCGTGGCAGGCTACTGGTCTCGAATGGCAGATCCAGTCTCCGCCGCTCACGGAGAACTTTATCGAGATCCCGATCGTAGATCATGAGGCCTACGACTACGAGTGGCTCGAGCATAAGACGAAGCACGAGGTGACGACCGTTGGATAACGTGATGACTCATCCCCATACCCACGAGACGGCGGTTCCGGCGGAGCATCATCATGTTGCTCTGCCGCAGCACCGCCACCACTTCGAGACTGAAGAGCAACAGCGCGAGGCAGGGAGCTTTGGCATGTGGCTCTTTTTACTGACGGAGATCATGTTCTTCGGCGGTATGTTCTTCGCGTACCTGCTGTACCGCAACTGGTACTACGATGCATTTGTTGTGGCGTCGAATCAGTTGAGCATTCCGTTGGGTGCGACGAACACGGTTATTCTGATCGGTTCGGGCTTCTTCATGGCGCTTGGCGTTTGGGCTGCGGAGGTGAAGAAAAAGGGGCTGCTGGTTCTCTTCCTTATCCTCACTACCCTGCTGGGCGTTGCCTTCCTTGGTATCAAGGGCGTTGAGTACCACGAAAAGTGGGAGAAGCATCACATTCCCGGAGCGCACTTCGACGTCTCCGAGTTCGTCAATCCGCATGCATATGGTTTGCATGAAGAGCCTCTCTCGCCGGATATGGCGCAGAAGACACAGATCTTCTTTTTCCTCTACTTCGCTATGACGGGTATGCACGCGTTCCATATGATTATTGGAATCGTGCTGCTTTTCTGGCTCACGTGGCGAGCGCATGCAGGAGATTTCTCCAAGGGGTATGTGGCACCGATAGAAAACTTTGGGCTGTACTGGCACTTTGTCGATATTGTGTGGCTGTTCCTGTTCCCCCTGCTGTATCTGATCAATCGCCATCCGCTCTAGGCTGGGCTCGATTGGTCGAAGTTTGTCGATTTCAGGATTAAGAATCAAGGAGCAGACTATGTCTGACAAGCACGACGCCGCAAATGTAACCAACCCGGAGCATGCGGAACATCATATCGTCTCTCCGTTTCAGTACTCGCTGGTCTTCGGGACGCTTCTGCTGTTTACGGGGATCACCGTTGGGGCGGCCTATGTCGACATGGGCGTTCTGAATCCGATCATTGCGCTGGGTATTGCCAGCTTCAAGGCGGTGGTGGTGATTCTGTTCTTCATGCACGTGAAGTATCAGTCGCGCCTGATCAAGATGACGGTTGCGGCGGGATTCTTTACGTTCCTGGTTCTGATCACGATGACGCTGTGCGATTACATGAGTCGCGCCTGGGGTCTCTGGTAACAGGGCGGATTTTGGATTGCAGGATGCGGCCTTTGGGCCGCATCTCTGTTTAACTGGGAAAATCAGAGTGGGCGCGACAGGATGAGGTCGTCGTATTGGCGGTGACCAATCATGAAGGTTCGTATGCCTGCGTCTACGAATCCGTTCTTCCTATAGAAGGCGAGGCCGCGGAGGTTTCCGCGGTAGACGCCGAGCAGGAGGCGGCGCTTGTTCATCTCAGCGGCGGCTGTGACCGATTGGTCGAGGAGCATCTGGCCGGCACCCTTGCCATGGAAGCGCGAGAATAGGTAGATCCGTTTGAGTTCGATGTCGTCTGAGCTTAGGTCGGGAAGGGGCAGGTCTGGTTGCGTGAGCATCGCATAACCGACGGGTGCGGCACCCTCGCGTGTCTCCGCGAGCCAGATTTTACAGTCGGGCCGGCTCAGATACTTCGTGTAGGTTTCGACCGAGTGTTGCTTTGCGCAATGCGCTACGATGGCTTCGCCATCCAGTGTGCCGGCGAAGGCTTCGAGAAAGGTTGCGGCCCCTACTAGCGCGAGCGCTGCGGTGTCCTTCAACGTACATGATCGTAGTGCGATGTCATCCAACTCCATTGCATCCTCCGTGACTCGAATAGTCTATCGGGCATTTGCATCCTTTACCGTAGAGACAGGATTAAAGTGGGAGAAAGAATGGCTGGAGCCGCACTGAAGACGAATCTCCCGGATGTGCTGAAGACCTTGCTGGACGACCCACGTGTGACCGTGCGAAGAGCAGGTGTGCCTGATCCGAAGGGCAAGTGCGTCGTGTACTGGATGCAGCGAGCGCAGCGCGGGGTCGGCAACCACGCTGTGAATCTTGCCGTGTATGTTGCGAACGAGCTTGGTTTGCCGCTGGTGGTGTACTTCGCGGGAATCTCAAACTTTCCTCATGCGAATCTGCGGCACTATGTATTTCTCAATCAAGGGTTGTCGGACATTGAGGAAGATCTTGCTAAGCGCAACATCACGTTTGTGATGCGTCGGGCTCCGCACGAGTCGCATGAGAAGCTTTTGGCGGATGTTCATGCGGCGTGTGTGATCGGCGATGAAAACCCGATGCGTGAGCCGGAGCGATGGCGCAAGCGGCTCGCGGCAAAGATCACAATTCCCTTCTGGACGGTGGATGCGGATGTGGTGGTGCCGTCGAAGCTGATCGAGAAGGCGCAGTATGGGGCGTATACGATCCGACCGCGACTGTATCGCATGTTGCCGGAGTTCCTTGTGCCCTACCAGAACCCGCATGCGCTGTACGCGTGGAAGCGTCCTCGTGGATTTTATGCGGACTCGGTGCACGAGGACATGACGCATGGGTGGAAGGATCTTGACCGATCGGTGAAGCCTGTGGAGGCGTGGACGGGCGGAACTCATGCGGGGTTGAAGCGGCTGAAGCTGTTTACGGGCAAGATGCTGCGGGACTATGAGGCGCAGCGGAATCGTCCGGAGACGGATGGGACGTCGTGCCTGTCGCCATATCTGCACTACGGGCATGTGGGATCGCAGACGATTGCGCTGGCGGTGGAAGCGGCGGTCGCGAAGGACCCGTCATTGAAGTCGGCGCGGGATAGTTACTTCAACGAATTGATTGCGTGGCGGGAGTTGGCGGTGAACTTCGTCCGACATACGTCGAACTACGATACCGCCGATCATGCGGAGGCGTGGGCGAAGAAGACCATTGCGGAGCACGCCAAGGATGAGCGTGAGTGGCTCTATACGCTGAAGCAGTTGGAGCGTGCGGAGACCTATGACGAGCTATGGAATGCGGCGCAGATTCAGATGGTGCGGCATGGATGGATGCACAACTATCTGCGGATGTACTGGGCAAAAAAGATCCTTGAATGGACGCCCGATGCCGCGACCGCGGTGAAATACTGCGTGCATCTGAACGACAAGTATTTTCTCGATGGGCGCGACCCAAATGGATATGCGGGGATTGCGTGGGCGATCGTGGGTAAGTTCGACCGAGCGTGGAACGAACGGCCGATCTTTGGGAAGATTCGGTATATGTCTGGTGCGTCTACTGGGAGGAAGTTCAACTCGAAGCGGTACATTCAACAGATGCATGCGTTGCCTTCGGGTGACCCTCAATAGGCATTCCGGCTGGTATCCTAAGGATCTTGGCTGTGTATCTCATTACCGGCGCGGCAGGGTTTATCGGGTCGCATCTTGCGGATGCTCTTGTGGCACGTGGGGACGAGGTGCGGGCGCTCGATAACTTCGCTACCGGGCGACGGGAGAACCTTGCGAGCCTGCATGGGCGAATCGATCTTCGCGAGGTCGATCTGCGGGATGCGGATGGCGTGCGCGAGGCTTGCGAAGGCGTGGATTTTATTCTGCATGAGGGGGCGCTGCCGAGTGTGCCGCGCTCGGTGAAGGAGCCGCGCCCGAGCCATGAAACGAACATCGATGGGACCTTCAATCTGTTGGAGGGTGCTCGTGCAGCGGGTGTGAAGCGCGTTGTGTATGCGGCCTCGTCGTCGGCGTATGGCAACCAGCCGGGCTTTCCACGCACGGAAGGTATGACGCCGCAGCCGATCGCGCCGTATCCGGTGCAGAAGCTGGCGGGCGAGCTGTACATGCAGTCGTACTGGCGCGTGTATGGGCTGGAGACGGTGTGCCTTCGTTACTTCAATATCTTCGGTCCGCGGCAGGTTCCGGACTCGCCGTACTCGGGTGTGATGGCGCGGTTCATCTTGCAGATGATGCGGGAAGAGCGGCCGGTGATCTTTGGAGACGGTGAGCAGGGACGCGATTTTACTTACGTGGCCAACGCGGTGCAGGCGAATCTGTTGGCGCTCTCGGCACCTGCGGAGAATGTAGCGGGGCGGGTTTTTAACGTGGCCTGCGGTGAGCGGCACACGTTGAACGAAACCTATCGCGTGCTCGCGCATCTGTTGGAGTATCCGCATCCGCCGCAGTATGGGCCGGACCGTGCGGGGGATGTGCGCGATTCGTTGGCGGATGTGTCGGCGGCGCGTGAGGCCATGGGATATGCCCCCGACGTGGGGTTTGAAGAAGGACTGCGGCGAACCGTGGCGTGGTATCGCGACGAGTTTGCAGCGGAGAAGAAAGCAGAGCAATGAACGACGCACAGGCGAGCCCCCGGACGCTTCCGGAGTGGCTGGAGCGCATCGAGAATCGTAGCGCACATCTGGGGATTATTGGACTTGGGTATGTAGGGCTTCCGCTGACACTGCTGTTTAGTGAAGAGCGGTTTCGCGTGACCGGCTTCGATATCGATCCGGCCAAGGTGGAGCTGCTAAATCAGGGTAAGAGCTACATTCATCGCATCGAGCCGGAGCATATTGCAGCCGCGCAGGCAGCGGGTTTTCACGCAACGACGGACTTTAGCGAGATTGCGAACGTGGATGCGGTGTTGATCTGCGTACCTACGCCATTGCATGAGGATCACACGCCGGATATGAGCTACGTGGTCTCGACGATGGAGGCGCTGTCGCCGTATCTGCGTGATGGGCAGCTGGTGGTGCTTGAGAGCACGACGTATCCGGGGACGACGGAGGAGATCGTCGTTGAGACGATCAACCGGCATGGTGTGGCGCACGGGGTGAAGGTGCTGCGCACGGCGGACTGCGACGCGCTGGATGGTGTGATGGTGGCGTTTTCGCCGGAGCGCGAGGACCCGGGTAATGTGACGACGCCGCGGCGGGATATTCCAAAGGTAATTGGCGGTGTGGAGGCGCGAGCGACGGCCGCGGCCTCGGCGTTGTATGGCGCGGTGTTTCATCGGACGGTGCCGATGTCCAGTCCGGCCGCGGCTGAGATGACGAAGCTGCTGGAGAATATCTATCGCTGCGTCAACATTGCGCTGATCAATGAGCTGAAGCAGCTCTGTATTCCCATGGGGCTCGATGTGTGGGAGATCGTAGCGGCTGCGGCGACGAAGCCGTTCGGGTTTCAGGCGTTCTATCCGGGACCGGGCGTTGGCGGGCATTGCATTCCGGTGGATCCGTTTTATCTGAGCTGGAAGGCGAAGCAGTTCGGCTTTGCGACACGGTTCATCGAGCTTGCGGGCGAGGTGAACGAGGCGATGCCGCAGTATGTCGTTCAGTCGACGGCGCGGGCGCTGGAGCGGAAGGGCGTGGCGCTGGCCGGAGCAAAGGTGCTGGTGTTGGGCATCGCGTACAAGCGCGACGTGGACGATCTGCGCGAGTCGCCATCGCTGACGGTGATCGAGCTGCTCCAACAGGCGGGAGCGGCGGTGAGCTACAACGATCCGTTCTTCCCGACGGTTGGGCGAGGGAGGAAGTATGACCTTCAGATGCAGTCGGCGTCGCTCGACGACCTTGGCAGCTATGACTGCGTCGTTATCGTCACGGATCATTCCGCGTATGACTATGAGCGGATCGTGCGGGACGCGCATCTGGTGATAGATTCTAGGAACGCAACGAAAACAATTGATTCCGAGAAGATCGTTCGCTGCTAGAGCTTTGCGCAAGTGGCCGTCAGAGCCACAGTCACAGTAGATAAGAGTTTTCTCATCCCTTTCTGGCACTCATGGCCAGATTCCCTTCGGTATGGCGTTGACTCCTACGGAGTCAGATTGCAGCATCGACTTTAGATGTCTGCACTGACACCACGATGGTTATGCGCCTGACTGCCTATCTCCGATTGACACGGTATGTGACGTTTGCGCTCTGCGGTCCGCGAGCGATGTCCCTGTTAGCGGGACTGTGTCTTGCGTTGGGTCTGGTGCGGGATGGCATGGCGCAGACTCTCTTGAGCGATGCGGTGCAGCTCTCGAATCATCTGAGCGAGAGCCGTTTGCAAGCACACAGGCTTCGCGCGATGCGTTTTCTCGGTGGCCGAGCGTTGCATGGCAAGGGGTCGGCTGCGGCTGCGATGGAAGCTGCGCGGCGACAGCATGCAGCGATGGTGCGGGCTCAGGCTACGGGCTCGCTGAGCGCGAGCTGGCAGGCGGTCGGCCCGAATCAGATTGCGAGTGCTGCTTACGGCAACGTCACGGGTCGCGTGACGGCGATTGCCATCGATCCCGCGGATACGACCGGGAACACGGTCTATCTGGGGACGACGGGCGGTGGTGTTTGGAAGTCGACGAATGCGGCGGGGGCAAGTGGCAGCGTAAGCTTTACGCCGCTGACGGATACGCTTCCTGCCTTCAGCCCGAACTTCGGGACGAGTGCGATCCCTAGTTTGAGTATCGGCGCGATCAGTGTGCAGAACGGCATCGTGCTTGCGGGAACGGGCGATCCGAACGATGCAACGGACTCCTACTATGGCAGCGGGTTGCTACGCTCGGCGGATGGTGGGCTGACCTGGACGCTGATCCCGGGCTCCAAGGATGGTGTCGTCGGCAACCACTCGTTTGTCGGGCTCGGTGTCGCGGGGTTTGCGTGGAGCAGTACGACGAGCGGGCTGGTGGTGGCGGCGATCTCGGATGCGCTCGAGGGCGATCTGGTGGGTGCAGCCGATCCGATAAACAGCGTGCGTGGGTTGTACTACTCGACGGATGCGGGCGTGACCTGGCAGATGTCGGTAGTAAAGGATGGGAGCCAGACGGTGCAGACGCCGCTTCCGACGGGTGGCAACGTGGGTGGCAACGCGGCGACGTCGGTGGTGTGGAATCCGGTGCGGCAGCTGTTTTATGCGGCGGTGCGCTATCACGGCTACTATGAGTCCGCTGATGGCGTGATGTGGACGCGGATGGCGCAGCAGCCGGGTGCATCGCTGTCGCTGGCGGCTTGTCCGACGAATCCAGGGACGACGGGGAATCCGAGTTGTCCGATCTTTCGCGGCGCGCTTGCGGTGCAGCCGGTGACGGGCGATACCTTCGCGTTGACGGTAGATAGCAGCAATGTCGATCAGGGGTTGTGGCAGGATGCGTGTGCGTATGCGAACTCTGCATGCGGCGGAGCGGATGGTTTTGGGACGCAGCTGGTGTCGGCTCCGCTGGAGGTGGGGAATGGGAGCAGTGTGATCCCGCAGGCGGACTACAACTTTGCGTTGTCGGCGGTGGCATCGGGTGTGGGAACGTCGAGCCCGGACACGGTGCTGTTTGTGGGGACAGGGGATCTCTATCGGTGCTCGCTCGGTGCTGGATGCAGCCTGCGGAATACGACGAATGCGACGAACGGATGTGCGGCTCCGGCGGGTGTTGCTGGGGCGCAGCACGCGGTTGCTGCGATGGCGACGTCTGGCTTGCCATTGGTCTATGTGGGCAACGATGGCGGAGTGTGGCGGTCGACCGATGGCGTGAACGAACAAGGGACTCTCTGCTCGCCTGACGATGCGAATCATTTTCAGAATCTCAATGGTGGGTTGGGATCGCTGACGGAGGTTGTGAGCTTCGCGCAGCATCCGACGGATACGAATACGCTGCTGGTTGGTGCGGGCGCGAACGGGAGCGCGGGAACGTCGACGGCAGGAACGTCGACGGCATGGGCGCAGCTTTCTGCGGGTGAGGGCGGAACGGTGGCGATTGATCCGGCGAATCCGATGAACTGGTATGTGTCGACGGCTGCGGGTGTCAGCATCGGGCTGTGCAGCGATGGAGCTGGATGTGGCGCGACGAACTTTGCGGGTGCTCCAACGATCGGGCTGACGCAGGTCTCGGACGATGCGTCGCTGATCGATCCGCCGTGGATACTTGATCCCGCGTTGCCGTCGGATGTGCTGATTGGAACGTGCCGGATGTGGCGTGGACCTGGTACGAGCGGGGCGCCGTGGAGTTTAGCGAACGCTATCAGCCCGATGTTCTCGGGCGCACAGAACAGTGCGTGCGATGGAACGAATGGGATGATCCGCTCGATGGCTGTTGGTGGTCCTGTGAGCGGAGCGACGGCAGCGCCGGATGCGGGATCGACGGTGCTGTATGCGGGAATGGCGGGGACGCTTGATGGCGGAGGGACGGCTGCTGGTGGCCATCTTTTCTATACCTCGACGGGTGCGAGCGCCAGCTCTGCTACGGTCTGGACGGATCTGACGGGCTCGTCGGTGACGAACGGTAGCGCGCAGTTCAATCAGGATGGTTACGATATTTCGTCGCTGGTGGTGGACCCGCACGATGCGACGGGAGCGACCATCTATGCGACGGTGATGGGCTTTGGCGTGCCGCATGTGTATCGCTCGACGGATGCGGGTGCGCACTGGACGAACATCAGCCGGAATCTTCCGAGCGCTCCGGCCAATAGCTTGGTGGTGGACCCGAATGATGCCAATACGCTTTACGTCGCTCTGGATACCGGCGTCTATGTAACGTCCGCGGTGACAACCTGCGCGACGACGAACTGCTGGAGCGTCTATGGGCTTGGATTGCCGAATGCGCCGGTGGTCGAGCTGGCTGTCGCGAGCGCGATGGCGACGGGCGATGGGCGAACGGGTGAGCTTCGTGCGGGAACGTATGGGCGCGGTATCTGGGAGATTCCTCTGCTGACGGCGGTCTCGCTGGCGAAGCCCGCGATGAGTTTGAGCCCGGCCTCGCTGACCTTCAGCGCGCAGGCGGTTGGAACGGCCAGTGCAGAGCAGAGCGTGACGGTGACGAATACGGGCAATGCTGCGTTGACTGTCAGCCATGTGACGATTGCCGGCGGCGCTGGCATACCGATTGATCCTACGGAGCAGGACTTCAACGAGACGGATACGTGCACGACTGCTCCTATTGCGGTTAATGCGAGCTGCACGGTCGAGGTTGTCTTTCTGCCGATTGCTACCGGGGCGCGTTCCGGCGTTCTGACCGTCTACGGCAATGTTGCGGGAGGACAGGCGACGGCTGCGCTCTCGGGAACGGGCACGACGGCGGCGACGATGGTGCTGGATCCGGTGGCGCTCAGTTTTCCGGCGACGGTGGTAGGCGCGACCTCTGCGGCGGAGAATGTGACGATCTCGAATACGGGTGGCACAGCGGCGAGTTTACAGGTGGAGACGGTGACGGGAGACTTCCGTATTTCGGCCAATACCTGCGGTGCGACGCTGGGTGCGAGTGCGGGCTGCACGGTGGCAATTGAGTTTGTACCGACGGTTTCGGGGACGAGAAGTGGAACGCTGACGGTGACGGATTCGGTGGGGACGCAGACGGCGTCGTTGACGGGGAGTGCGACGTTGCCAGCGACGGACGTGCTGTCGCCGTTGACGCTGACCTTCAGCGCGCAGCAGTTGGGAACGACGAGTGCAGTGCAGCAGGTGACGCTGACGAACTCGGGTGATGTGGCGTTGACGCTGATTGCGGCTCAGATTACGAGCGGAGACTTCAGCGTGGTGAATGGGTGCGGCAATTCGTTGAACGCGCACTCGAGCTGCTCGCTGGCGGTGTCGTATGTGCCGAAGAATGTCGGCAACGAGGTGGGCACGCTGGTGGTTTCGGATCAGTATCGGAGCCAGACGGTTGGGCTTTCAGGAGTTGGGTTGGCTCCTGCGGGAGTTTCGTTAGCTCCTACTTTGGGGTTGAGCTTTGCTGCGCTTGGAGTTGGTATTACGAGCGCGGGGCAGACGGTGACGCTGACGAACAATGGCGGTGTGCCGTTGACACTGAGCGGGTTCACGCTGAGCGGGGATTTTGCGGTGGTTCCTGGAAGCAATACCTGTGGGACCAGCGTTGCGGTCAACAGTGCGTGCACGATGCAGATTGCTTTTGTGCCGACTGCTGCGGGTGTTCGGACGGGAGTGCTGACGGTGACGGATAGCGCGGCGTCCTCGCCGCAGACGCTTGCGCTCACGGGGATTGGGGTGGACTTTTCGCTGACGGCGGGAAACAGCTCGGCTTCGGTTGCGAGTGGACAATCGGCGGTCTACTCGTTGCTGCTGACTTCGGCGAGCGGTGTTCCTGGATCGGCGACGTTTACGTGCAGTGGAGCTCCAGCGAATGCTACGTGCCTAATTGTGCCGACTACGGTGGCGCTTGGAAACGGGACTGCGACGGTGGTGGTGACGGTGGCGACTGGAGTGGCTTCGGCGTCTGTTGCGTCGGGCAGCAACAGAATCTGGGTTGTGTTGCTGTTGCCGTTTGGTTTGGGAATGTTGGGTTGGCGATCGAGACGATCGTTGGCTGGGATCGTGATTTTGTGTGGGCTGGTTGCAGGGATAGGTTGCGGTTCGGGGCGGGTGATCCCGATTAGTGGCACGACAGGCTCGCCAACGTCGCCTACACCTTCTGGAGCTTCGACGATTGTGGTGTCGGCTTCGAGTGCGGGGTTGGTGCGGACGGTGGATCTGACTCTGACGGTGCAGTAGTTAGACGGCTTGGCCGGCGCTGAAGGCAGATGCCCAAGCCCACTGGAAGTTGTAGCCGCCGAGCCAGCCGGTGACGTCGACGACCTCGCCGATGAAGAAGAGGCCGGGAACCTTGCGGCTCTGCATGGTTTTGGCGTCGAGCTCGTTGGTGTCGATGCCTCCGATGGTGACTTCGGCTTTGGCGTAGCCTTCGGTTCCGGCGGGTGTGATCTGCCAGTCGTGGAGCTGCTGTTCCATGGTGCTCAGTGAGGTGTTGGTCCAGTTGGCTGGATGGTTCAGGTCGAGCCAGCGCTCGGCCAGACGCGCTGGGAAGATGGCGCGGAGAGCTTGTAAGGCGGCGTTGGGATCGCGGCGGGCGTTGTGTTCGAGCAGCGGTGCGGTGACGGTGCTTCCGGGTGCGAGGTCGATGCTGAGGGGTTTGCCGGGATGCCAGAAGGAGGAGATTTGCAGCATCGCCGGGCCGCTGAGGCCGCGGTGGGTGATGAGCATCTTCTCGCGGAAGCTGGCGCGGTGTTTGCCTGCTCCGGCGGAGGCGACGGCTTCGACGGAGAGACCGGTGAGATCGCACCAGCGGGCTTGATCGGCGGGGTTGAGGACGAGCGGCACGAGGCCGGGACGACAGGGGACGATACGGAGGTCGAACTGCTCAGCGACGGCGTAGCCGAAGCCGGTTGCGCCCATCTTTGGGATGGAGAGTCCGCCGGTGGCGACGACGAGCGAGGCTGAGTGGAAGGTGCCTTGCGAGGTCTCGATGGTGAAGCGGGCGTCATTCCTGACCGAGAGGATGCGGCAGTTGAGGATAATGCGGACTTGGGCTTCGGCGCATTCGCGCTCGAGCATGGTGACGATGTCGTGGGCGGAGCGGTCGCAGAAGAGCTGGCCGAGGGTTTTTTCGTGGTAGCGGATGTGGTGCTTTTCGACGAGGGCGATGATGTCGTCGGGGGTGAAGCGGGAGAGCGCGGAGCGGGCGAAGTGAGGGTTTTCGGAGAGGAAGTTCTCGGGGCGGACGTGGATGTTGGTGAAGTTGCAGCGGCCTCCGCCGGAGATGAGGATTTTTTTGCCGGTGCGCTCGGCGTGGTCGAGGAGGGCGACGCGGCGGCCTCGCTTGCCCGCTTCGATGGCGCACATGAGTCCGGCTGCGCCCGCTCCGAGGATGATGACGTCGAAGTTTTGGGCTGCGGGCATGAGGTTGATTGTATGGGTTTGAGGTTGGTGGGAAGGCTTTGGAGGGATATACCCCCTCCCCCCCTATCAAATATCTAAAATATGAAGAACAAAGGGGTTAGGTCTGGACCTATATGGCTTAGATATGGAGTGGTTATTAGCTTATTCGTTAATGGTGTTGGGTTTGTCTTTTGTTGGCTATCTCTATTTTATCTGAGTGGGTGGGGTGAATATGCCACGTGTTTTTGCAGGACTGGTGCGGGTTTTGTGAGGTTTGGGGGTTGACAAGGTTTTTTGGGGGGTGGGGACCGGCAACGGCAAAGACGAAATACAGGGATCCTTCGCTTCGCTCAGGATGACGAGAGTTTTTGGGGATGGAGGAATTTAGAAGAACGAGCAACGGCAAGTGCAAAAACCAATGCAGGTCCTTTGACTCGTTTTTTTGGGGTGGATTTGAGAGTTTTGGTGCGTCGTTAGGTAACGCAGTGGGAGTTGGGGTCGCGGGCGTAGCCCAGGTTGGGCGCGGGGGTGAAGACTCCGGTGCCGTTGCCGAGGAGGACGTCGTAGGTGTCGCCGTCATCCTCGTCATAGACGACGGCGAGGTCGGGGATGCCGTCTCCGTTGAAGTCGGCTATGGCGAGGTGGGGGGTGGTTCCGCCCATGCGGAGGGGCGCGGAGAAGGTGGGGTGGAAGGCGCCGGTTCCGTTGCCGAGGAGGACGGTGACGTTGCTGGCGCGCCAGTCGGTGATGGCGAGGTCGGGGATGCCGTCGTGGTTGAGGTCGGCGACGGCGATGGAGACGACGGAGTCGAGGTGGGCGATGGTGCGGGCGGGGCTGAGGCCACCGTTGCCATCGCCGAGGACGAGCTGGACGGTGCCGTCTTCGCTGCCGATGATGAGGTCGGGGGTGCCGTCGTGGTTGAAGTCGCCGGTGACGATGCAGTGGGGAGTGTGGTCGAGGACGAGCTTGATGGCTGTCGGCTGAAAGCTGCCGTTGGGCAGGCCGAGGGAGAGAGTAAGGATGCTGGGGCCGGTCTGGCCTTTTGCGGGGGTGGTGGCCTCGGCCATGTCGGGGATGCCGTCGTGGTTGAAGTCGGCTGTTGCGATGAGGGAGGAGAGTTTGCCGGGGGCGTCGTCGTCATCCTGCGCGTGGGCGCAGGCCGCGACCGCGAGGGCCATCGCGAGGATGGCGATGAAGCGCGATGTGCGGGCGAGGTGGCGCATCCGGGTTCCTCTTGAGAAGGGTAACTCGTGGGTGGGGAGTTTGCTAGTTTTGGGGGGAGAACGAGCAACCGCAGGTCCTTCGACTGCGGCGCAAAATGCTCGCCTTCGCTCAGGATGACAGTTTATTTATAAGGTCGGGATAAGAACAGGCAACGACAAATGCAACCGCAGGTCACTCGACTCCGCTCAGGATGACAGATTTGGGTAGTCGTGAGGTTGCTGTGCGACCATTGGGTATGGCGAAGATAGTGATGGAGCGGGCGTTGCGCGTGGGTAAGCCGCAGGCTAGTGGACCGGCGGTGGTGATCCAGCGGCGGGCTGCGGATCGGCTGCGGGCGGGGCATTTGTGGGTGTATCGGTCGGATGTGGAGGAGCTGATTCCTTCGCTGGAGACGGGTTCGCTTGAGGGTGGGGCGCTGGTGACGGTGGTGGACTCGCGGGGGATTCCTCTGGGTTCGGCGTTGTATAGCGCGGCGTCGCAGATTGCGCTGCGGGTGGTGTCGGCCGAGGCTGCGGTGACGCGTGAGGGGTATCTGGGCCTGGTGCGCGAGCGGTTGGTTGCGGCGCTGGCGTTGCGGGAGGTGCTGGCTCCGGAGTCGGGTGAGAACGATGCGTGCCGGCTGGTGTTTTCGGAGGCGGATGGGCTGCCGGGGATTGTGGCGGACAAGTATAACGACCTGGTGATTTTGCAGCTGCTGACGCAGGGGACGGCGCAGGACGATGTCAGGCGGGTGGTGACGGAGGTGTTGACGGAGCGGCTGCGGCTGGCGACGGTGGTGGAGCGGCCTGATCCGCGGGTGCGGGAGCTGGAGCAGTTGGCTGCGCCTTCGCCGGAGGCTTTGTATGCAGCGGGCGGAGCAGATGAGTCGCATGCCGCGAAGCTGGCGACGGTGTTTACGATCAATGGGCTGCGGCTTCACTTCGATTCGAGCGCGGGGCAGAAGACGGGGGCGTTTCTGGATCAGCGGCTGAACTATGCGGCTGCGGCGCGGTATGCGAAGGGGCAGGCGCTGGATATCTGCACGTATCAGGGTGGGTTTGCGCTGCATATGGCGCAACGTTGTGAGCGGGTTACGGGTGTCGATGCGAGCCGTGCGGCGCTGGAGGTTGCGGATCGGAATCGGGAGCTGAATCCGGAGCTGCCCGCGGTGGTGGACTGGATTGAGGCGGATGCGTTTGAGTTGTTGCGTGCGTATGAGGCGTCTGGGAACAAGTACGACACGATTGTGCTCGATCCTCCGGCGTTTGCGAAGACGAAGCGGGCGGCGGAGGGTGCGCTGCGTGGGTACAAGGAGCTGAACCTGCGGGCGATCAAGATGCTGCGGCCGGGCGGGACGCTGGTGACTTGTTCGTGCTCGCACCATGTTCCGCTGGAGGAGTTTACGGCGGTGGTGGTAGCGGCTGCGTCGGATGCGGGGCGGCGGGTGCAGTTGCTGGAGACGCGTGGAGCGGCTCCGGACCACCCGGCGGTGCTGACGCTGGCGGAGACGAGTTACCTGAAGTGCCTTATCTGCCGGGTTGGGTGAAGGTTGGTTCCATGCGCATGGTGGCTCCTGGCTTGCAGTGGAGGCAGAAGGCTTTGTGGCCGAGCCAGTTCGCGAAGGACTCGAGATACCTCTGCTTGGCTGCCTGTAACTCTCTGTTGGCGGCTGAGGACTTGCTTGTGGCAGGAGGTCGTTGGGCGGCTATGACTTCTTTTTCGTGTTCGGCGATCTCGTATTGGTGGAGCAGTTCTATACCGATGGTGCACATCATGTGTTTCTCCTGAAGGGAACGGCTGATGGTTGCCTTTTCGCTTATTGCAGCGGTGCGGGGCTATGCGCCAGCAGCTTTTGGATCGTGGTGATCAACTCGCGTGGACCTTCCATAGCGGAGAGGATGTTTTCGCGTGGATCGAGCTCGACCGAAACAGTGGAGGGCTCGAGTGTTAGACGCTTGGAGAGGGGCCAGCGAGAGCGGATGAGAGCCGTACTTTCTGTTCGTGCTTTGGGCAGGAGAGAGTCGCACAGGACGAACAGGTCGATCTTCTCTCGCGTTGCGATGCGATCGAGATCGAGGATGGACATGGCTGTGTGAACCCTGAGGCCAGCTTTTTCAAGCACCCATCCCCGGGTTTCCACAAGTTGATGATCCTGACCGAAGAGGAGAACGGATGGGAGGGCTTGCATGGCATCAACTCCAGGGTTGACGAGACCGGCAAGCGACCGTCGAACGGCTACTGTGTCGCCATACCGACAGTGTACTCTGTTCTCTACCCGACATAACCGCTGATTTGCGCGTACAATCCAAGTTGTCGGCGCTGAATTTTTGCTGCCCTCTCTTATCAGAGACGTGACTCTCCACTGATTCATCTGGAATCGTGGCCCTTTGCGAACTGACGCAAGGGGGAACTGTGGTCGCCACGACGAACTTACTCCTCGATTCTCTTTCGGAAGATAGCCTGAAGGGTCTGCTGACCCGGATGCGTCCTGTTGTCTTGCCTCTGCGGACGGTTTTATACGAGCCGGAGATCGTTCCGGCGTATGCGTACTTTCTTACCAGCGGGATTGCTTCGGTGGTGACCTCGAGCGCGGATGGTGGCGTTGTGGAGGTGGAGGTGGTGGGGCGCGAGGGGGTGGTCGGCGCGCTGCATCTGCTGGGATCGGCGGTGGTGCCGACGCAATGCTTCATGCAATTGGCGGGGACGGCGCTGCGGATTCGACTGGTGGATCTGCGGGCTGCGTTTCTCGAATCGGGTGAGATTCGCGGGCGTCTTCTGGAGTTTGTTCAGGTGCAAAGTCTGACGTTGAGTCAGATAGCGGGTTGTCACCGGCTGCATGAGGCTGAGCAACGACTGGCGCGCTGGTTGTTGATGGTGCAGGATCGCGTGCAGCAGGAGACGCTGGAGCTGACGCAGACGTTTCTGGCGGAGATGCTGGGGTCGCAGCGGACGACGGTGTCGGCGGTGGCGGCTGACCTGCAGCGCAAGGGGCTGATCGAATATTCGCGTGGGCATGTAAGGATTCTGGACCGGAAGGGTTTGGAGTCGGCGGTGTGCGAGTGCTATGGGGTGACGCGGGATTTGTTGGCGAATCTGTATCGGTAAGTGGACCGGTGGCGTTGCGGCTATACTTTGCTCATTGAATTTTGTGGAGGAGTGAGCATGGCTGTAGGTCGGAATGGGCGTTTCAGTGGGTTGCTTGTGGTTGCGGGATTGCTGGCGGGTTCGTGGACGGGTTTCGGTCAGGAGAAGAAGAGCGAGAAGGTGGTGGTTGCGGGAACGCCTGCTGCGGCTCCGGTGCCGGCTGCTCCTGCCGACTCGGTGACGGACGGTTCGGTGACGGTGGGTGGGCAGGTGATCGCCTATCGGGCGGTTGCGGGAACGCTGACGGTGGGCGCGACGGCGACGCAGGACGCGACGATTGGGTTCGACGGCAAGACGCTGCCCGATGCGCAGGTGAATTCTCCGGATAAAGATAAGCCGGAGGATGCTCCGGCGACGGCGCGGATCTTCTATACGGCTTACTTCAAGAAGGATGCTGCTGCGGAGCATCGGCCGGTGACGTTTTTGTACAACGGCGGGCCGGGTTCGGCGACGATGTGGCTGCACATGGGTTCGTTTGGACCGAAGCGTGTTGCGATTCCGGACGCCGAGCATCAGGAGGGCGCGCCTTACGCGATTGTGAGCAACGAGAGCAGCCTGCTGGATGTGACGGACCTGGTATTTATCGACGCGCCGGGTACGGGGTTCAGCCGTATCTATGGCAAGGACAAGGAGAAGGCGTTCTGGGGGACGGATCAGGATGCGCATGCGTTCGAGCGGTTCATCCGTCGTTTTCTGTCGAAGTACGACCGGTGGAACTCGCCGAAGTACTTGTTTGGCGAGAGCTATGGGACGCCGCGTTCGGCGGTGTTGAGCGCCGATTTGCAGAATGTCGATCTGAACGGAATTATTCTGCTGTCGCAGATTTTGAGCTTCGACAATAGTGTCGATGGGCCGAAGTGGAATCCGGGAGTGGATCAGGCGTATGCGCTGGCGCTGCCGACGTATGCGGCGACGGCCTTCTACCATCACAAGCTGCCGACTCAGCCAGCGGCGCTGGAGCCGTTTCTGGCCGAGGTGGAGCAGTGGGCGCTGGGTGAGTATATGACGGCGCTGTTGCAGGGGTCGGAGCTGCCGGAGGCAAAGCGGCAGGAGATCGCGACGAAGCTGCATGGATACACGGGGCTTCCGGTGGCGTATCTGCTGAGGGCGAACCTGCGGGTAGCTGGAGGCGTGTTCTCCAAGCAGTTGCAGACGGATGAAGATACGACGACCGGGCGGCTGGATAGTCGGTTCAAGGGGCCGGATCTTGATCCGCTGAGCGGCGATGCTGAGTACGATCCGCAGAGCCAGGCGATCTCGTCGGCGTATACGGCCGCGATCAACGACTATATGCGGAAGCAGCTGAAGTACGGCGAGCAGCAGACGTATCTGCCGGGTGCGTATTCTGATCCGAGCTTCTCGTGGGATCTGCGGCATCAGGCTCCGGGAGGGCCTTCGGCGACGGAGCAGGAGGGTGGCACGAACGTGATGCCGGACCTTGCTGACACGATGAAGGCGAACCCGCGGATGAAGGTGATGCTGGCAGGCGGGTACTACGACCTGGCGACTCCCTACTTTGAAGGGAAGTTCGAGATGCACCATCTACAGATTCCGCAGAAGCTACAGAGCAACATCAGCTATCACTACTATGAGGCTGGGCACATGGTGTATGTGAATGAGGCGGTTTTGAAGCAGTTCCATGCGGATGTGGCTGCGTTTATCAAGAGCACGGAGAGCGGTAAATAGCTGATTCTGTTTGGAATAGCGAGGGTCAGGCCGTTATGGTCTGGCCCTTTTTGTTTGGGGAAGACGTGCATTAGAATGTGAGTGAGTTTTAGTCATATTTTGTGAAACTTTATATGAAGATGTTCGTCTAATTTATGTCGCTTGAATTGGCCCCGGTCTTGCTCTCAGCAGGTTGAGGGAGTGTTAGCGCCGCGGGAGCTATGGCGATGGCGACGATGAGGAGTAGCGGAAGCGTGAACCAGAGGGTGTGGTTGCCGAAGCGGGGCGCGAGCCATGCTGCGAACAGGGCTCCGAGGAAGAAGCAGAGGCAGATGAGGCCGAGGTCGCGGGCTTTGGCGAATCCATCGTGGCGCGTGGCGGGCGATGTGCTTTCGTAGAGACCTTCGATCATCATGCGGAGGTTGCCGGTGACGAAGGTGGAGTTGTAGGGGAAGGTGCCGACGTGGCGGAAGCTGGTGATCTGGTAGGAGGCCACGAAGGCGATAAGGGCGGTGAAGGCCATCTGGGGAAAGGATGCGGGCAGGAAGCTGGCGGCGGCGAGGGCGACGAACTCGAGGCCTAGACCGGCAAGTCCGGCGCGACGGCCGAGGCGGGAGCGCAGGAGCTTCGACGAGGTGACTCCGGCGAGGAAGGCGATGAGTGGAATGACGTGCCGGATGGCTTGAAAGCCGTGGCGGGTGATGATGGAGATGCCGAGAAGGACGACGTTACCGGTCATGGCGTTGGCAAAGACGTGGCCGTGGTTGAGGTAGACGAAGGCGTCGAGCATGCCGCCGGTGGTGGCGAGCAAGAGCGCGGCGATGAGCGGTTCGGATGTGGGGTCTGCGGAAGGTGTAGTCGATATGGTCATGTGAGGTTTGCGGTTAGTAGAGCATGAGATTCTCTGAAGATTGAAATAGGCATCTACAGATGCAAAGACGAGATACAGGGGTCCTTCGCTCCGCTCAGGATGACGACGAGGACGGTAAGGGGAGAACGATGGCGATCAAGTGGGATAAGTTGACGGTGAAGGCGCAGGAGGCGGTGCAGGGCGCGGGCTCGCATGCGGCGGAGAACGGGAATCCGGAGGTGCTGCCGCTGCATTTGCTGGCGGCGCTGCTGGAGGACCGCGAGGGTGTGGTGATCCCGGTGCTGGAGAAGGTTGGCGTGCCGGTGGAGCAGTTGCTGAGTGGAGTGAATACGGCGATTGAGCGGCTGCCGAAGGTGCAGGGTGGCGGTCAGCCGGGGATGTCGGCGGCTTTGCAGAAGGTGGTGGAGCGCGGCTTCAAGGAGGCGGAGCACTTCAAGGACGATTACTGCTCGACGGAGCATCTGCTGCTGGCGTTGGCGGAGGCGAAGGGCGATGCGGTCCAGGCAGCTTTGGCTGCGCTGGGCGGGACGCATGATGCGATTCTGCGAGCGTTGAGCGCGGTGCGCGGATCGCAGCGGGTGACGGACCCGCATCCGGAGGGGAAGTTTCAGGCGCTTGAGAAGTATGCGAAGGATCTGACGGAGCTGGCTCGGCGCGGCAAGCTGGACCCGGTGATTGGGCGAGATGAGGAGATTCGGCGCGTGGTGCAGGTGCTGTCGCGGCGGACGAAGAATAATCCGGTGCTGATCGGCGAGCCGGGCGTGGGTAAGACGGCGATTGTCGAAGGATTGGCGCGGAGGATCTTCCAGGGCGATGTGCCGGAGATTCTGCGGAACAAGCGGGTGTGCTCGCTGGACCTGGGTGCGTTGATTGCGGGCGCGAAGTTTCGCGGTGAGTTTGAAGAGCGGTTGAAGGCGGTGCTGAAGGAGATTGAGGAGTCGCACGGTGAGATTATTTTGTTCATCGATGAGTTACATACTCTGGTGGGCGCAGGCGCGTCTGAGGGTTCGATGGATGCGAGCAATATGTTGAAGCCGGCGCTGGCTCGTGGCGAGCTGCGTGCGATTGGCGCGACGACGCTGAACGAGTACAAGAAATATATCGAGAAGGATGCGGCGCTGGAGCGGCGGTTTCAGGTGGTGTATGTCGGCGAGCCGAACGTCGAGGACACGGTGGCGATTCTGCGTGGCCTGAAGGAGAAGTACGAGGCGCATCACAAGATTCGGATTAAGGATTCGGCGATTGTGGCGGCGGCTACGTTGAGCCATCGCTATATTAGCGACCGGTTTTTGCCGGATAAGGCGATTGACCTGGTGGATGAGGCGGCTGCGGCTCTGGCGATTCAGATTGGATCGGTGCCGGTGGAGATTGACGATCTGGAGCGGCGGGCGACGTCGCTTGAGATTGAACGGCAGGCGCTGAAGCGTGAGACGGATGCGGCCTCGAAGGAGCGGTTGGAGGAGGTCGAGCGTGAGCTGGCGGGCGTGAAGGAGACGGCTGCCGGACTGCGGGCGCGCTGGCAGACGGAGCGCGGCGCGATTGGGCGCATTGCGGAGCTGAAGGAGAAGCTGGAGGCGTTGCGGTTTCAGGCGATGGAGGAGACGCGCAAGGGCAATCTGCAACGGGCGGCGGAGTTGCAGTATGGAGAGATTCCGAAGCTTGAGGCGGAGTTGAAAACGCTTACGGACTTGCAGGATTCGGGCTCGGGCGATGCGCAGCGGATGCTGAAGGAAGAGGTTGATGAGGAGGATATCGCTCGGGTGGTGTCGAAGTGGACGGGGATTCCTGTCAGCAAGATGCTTGAGGGCGAGATGCAGAAGCTGGTGCAGATGGAGGACCGTCTGCGCGAGCGAGTGGTGGGACAGGACGAGGCGCTCGAAGCAGTTGCGAATGCGATTCGGCGTTCACGGGCTGGGTTGAGTGATCCGAAGCGGCCGATTGGCTCATTCATATTTCTTGGGCCTACGGGCGTGGGCAAGACGGAGACGGCGCGTGCGCTGGCGGAGTTCCTGTTCGATGACGAGGCCGCGCTGGTGCGGATCGACATGAGCGAGTACATGGAGCGGCATGCGGTGGCGCGGTTGATTGGCGCGCCTCCAGGGTATGTCGGGTACGACGAGGGCGGGCAGTTGACGGAGGCGGTGCGGCGTCGGCCTTATGCGGTGATCTTGTTTGATGAGATCGAGAAGGCGCATCCGGATGTGTTCAACGTGCTGCTACAGGTGCTCGATGATGGGCGATTGACGGACTCGAAGGGACGCACGGTGGACTTCAAGAACACGGTGCTGATCATGACGTCGAACCTTGGCGCGAATATTCTTTCGACGGCGTGGGCGGATGGCGAGGAGGGCTTCAAGGATGCGACGGGGCGTGTGATGACGGTGCTGCGTGAGCACTTCCGGCCGGAGTTTTTGAATCGCGTGGACGATATTGTGGTGTTTCATCCGTTGAGTGAGGAGCAGTTGGAGCACATCATCGATCTACGGTTGGCGGAGCTGCAACGGCTGGTGGCGGATCGAAAGATTACGCTCGAGCTGACGGCTAAGGCGCGGAAGGCGGTCTTCAAGGCCGGGTACGACCGTGCGTATGGAGCGAGGCCGTTGAAGCGGGCGATCCAGCGGATGGTGCAGGACAAGCTGGCGGTGAAGATCCTGGATGGCAGCGTGCTGCATGGAGACCATGTGGTGGTGGATGCCGGTAAAGACGGGCTCGTCTTTACGGTGAAGGAGCGAGAAGGTGCGGCTGTTTGAAGGGATGGTGTTGGGAGACCTAGCCGTTGGTGCTGAGGCGCCAACGGCTTTTTGTTGGTAATCGGAAAGACCGAAATCAGGAAGCGAGGTTTTCGCAAGGGGTTTATGGTTTGCCCATGATTCGTAGGACATGGGAGATCAGGCGAGGGAGCTTGGTAGAGTGATTGGTAAGAATCCCTATGGAAACCGAAACCCATCGCCCGACATGGAAGACTCTGTTAGCTTTCGCGATCATCTACCTTGTGTGGGGATCCACGTTTCTCGCCATACGCATTGGCGTTCACGAAGTCCCGCCGTTTCTTCTGGCGGCGATGCGGTTCCTGGTGGCGGGGCTCGTTCTTTATGGCTGGATGATTGCGCAGGGTGAGCGCTCCCCTAGCCGCCGTGAATGGATCTCTTCGTTCCTGGTTGCCTTGCTGATCTTTGTCTTCGCATACGGTCTTTTGTTCTGGGCCGAGCAGCATGTGCCTTCGGGTACCGCGGCGGTGATATTGGCTATGATCCCGGTGTTTATGGCGCTATCGGAGATCATCCTCCTGCGAACGCAAAAGCTTACCGCTCGTTTAGCCTTGGCGCTCCTGATCGGAATTGGGGGAGTCGTTGTATTGATGAGCCGCTCGTTGAACCTCGGCGGAGCGCCGATCGACAGGGCGGGTGCTGTGGCGATCCTCATTGGATCGGTGAGTTGGTCGATAGGGTCTACGCTTACGCGCAAGCTGCCGTTGCCGTCGTCCAAGGTGATGAGCGCCGGGAGCCAGATGCTTGCCGGGGGGCTGTTGCTGACTGTCGCTGCCGCCGCGCTGGGAGAGTTTCGCAATTTTCATCCGTCGACTGTCTCACGTAGCGCGTGGCTCGCGTTGCTCTACCTGATCGTCCCGGGCTCCATTATCGCGTTTACCGCCTATGTATGGCTGATTCATCATGAATCGCCAACCAAAGTGGGGACTTACGCGTATGTGAACCCGCTGGTCGCTGTGGTGTTGGGATACTTCCTGGGTGGTGAACCGCTTGGCTTGCGAACGATTCTGGGGACTCTGTTTGTTTTGATCGGCGTGATTGTGATCACGACGACGCGAGTGAAAAAACCGGAACCATCACTCGTAGCGGAAGATGCCGGGTGATTTGGAATGAGTCGGCCATTCGGTTCCCTGAGACTATTGTTGTTTCATTGCTCGGGTGAGCTTTAGGCTGCTGCATCGCGTCTAATGTTTTTAGAGCCAGCCCGTATACTCGGGGATTGGATGGAAACCGAGGCATGCGTAGGCGCGCTGCGCCTTGGGGCATGGATATGAGGCAAGGTTGAACAGAAAAGCGATCATTATTGGAGCGGGACCTGCTGGGTTGACGGCGGGGCTGGAGTTGCTGCGGCGTAGCGATGTTACTCCGATCATTCTGGAGGCGAGTGAGGAGATCGGTGGGATCTCGCGGACGATTCGGTATAAGGGCAACCGGATGGATATCGGTGGGCACCGGTTCTTCTCGAAGAGCGATCGGGTGATGCAGTGGTGGATCGACCTGATGCCTCCGCTGGATGGAGAGGATGCGGGGGGTGAGGCGTCGGAGCAGGAGATCAGCTACCAGGGGAAGCGGCGTGTGATCGCTGTGCCTGCGCATCTGGACGAGGAGCCGGTGCTGCGCGGTGTTGGGCCGCTGACGATTGAGACCGATACGGATGAGACGGACGCGGATGGTGCGGATGCGAATGAGATGGGGCATCCGGCGGAGCATGGGCATACGGAGACGGTGGTTGCGGCGGAGCCGGTCGAGCCGGATCTGGTGATGCTGATTCGTCCGCGCAAGAGCCGGATTTATTACCTGCGGAGGTTCTTCGACTATCCGATTACGCTGACGGCGACGACGCTGAGCAATCTGGGCGTGGTGCGGACGGTCAAGGTAGGGACAAGTTATCTGAAGTCGCGGGTGAGCCAGATTGCGCCGGAGAAGAGTCTTGAGGATTTTCTGATCAACCGGTTTGGGCGGCAGCTTTACCTGACGTTTTTTAAGAGCTACACGGAGAAGGTGTGGGGGACGCCGTGCGAGCAGATCTCGGCGGAGTGGGGCGCGCAGCGGATCAAGGGGCTGAGCCTGACGACGGCGGTGAAGCACTTTGTGAAGAAGACCTTTGCAAGAAAGAAGAAGGACGATCTTTCGCAAAAGGGTACGGATACGAGCTTGATTGAACGGTTTCTGTATCCGAAGTTTGGGCCGGGGCAGTTGTGGGAGCATGTGGCGGACGAGATTGTCCGGCTTGGCGGAGAGATTCACATGGGCTGGCGTGTGGATCGGATCTGCTGCGAGGGAGAGACGGTGGTCTCGATCGAGGCGGTGAACGATGCGGGCGAGCGACGGACGTTTGCGGGCGAGTACTTCTTCTCGACGATGCCGATGAAGGAGCTGGTGCGAGCGATGGACGCTCCGGTGCCGGATGCGGTGCGCGAGGTGGCGGAGGGGCTGCAGTATCGCGACTTTATTACGGTGGGGCTGCTGTGTGATCGGCTGAAGGTGCATGAGCCGGATGGCGGACTGCTGAAGGATACGTGGATCTATGTGCAGGAGCCGGATGTGCTGCTGGGACGGTTGCAGATCTTCAATAACTGGAGTCCGTACCTGGTCTCCGACCCGACGAAGGTGTGGATTGGGCTGGAGTATTTCTGCTATGACACGGATGATCTCTGGAAGATGGACGATGAGGACCTGAAGCGGTTTGCGATTGCTGAGGTGGCGAAGATCGGGATACTGGATGCCGGTGCGGTGACGGACGGGCATGTGGTGCGGGTGCCGAAGACGTATCCGGCGTACTTCGGGACGTATGATCGGTTCGATGAGCTGCGGGCGTGGACGGATGGCTTCGCGAATCTTTTTCTGGTGGGGCGGAATGGGATGCACAAGTACAACAATCAGGATCACAGCATGTTGACGGCGATGACGGCGGTGGACGGGATCATCGCGGGCAGGGTAGATAAGGCGGCGCTGTGGGGGATCAACACGGAGCAGGAGTACCACGAGGAGAAGAAATAGATGCGGACGATTCTGCTGGTGTTGACCTTGGTGGCTGTTGGGTATGTTGCGATCAACCGGCAGCGGATTTATGTACGGGATCCGTTGGGTGCGGTGTATCGGAATGAGGCGAAGGTGGATGGGGCGAAGGTGTTCATCAACTACTCAAACGATGTGCTGTTGCAGATGGGCGACGGGATGCAGATGGAGGAGTATCTGGTGCAGGGGTGGAACAAGATGCCGGGGACTCCGACGGAGCTGCGGTGTTTGCAAGGGCTGGTGTGCCTGACGGAGGCGGACCATGCTCCGATGGAGCCATCGGTTGGGGCGAGCGAGGCGGCGATGACGAATCGCGAGGTTTCGTTTGCCGAGAATCGGGCTACGACGTTCCGCATCACGTTGCGGTAGGTGGGGGCGGCTTGCGGGCCGATTTGGCGTATTTTTCTATAGACTAAGAGCTTATGTCAGGGACTTTGAAGGCTGTTCGGGGTACGCGGGATCTGCTGCCGCCGGAGACGGAGCTGTGGAATCGGGTGGAGGCTGTCGCCCGGGGTGTGTTTGCGCGGTATGGGTTTGGCGAGATTCGGACGCCGCTGTTTGAGGCGACGGAGCTGTTTGCCCGGGGTGTGGGCGAGGAGACGGATATCGTCTCGAAGGAGATGTACACGTGGGAGGACCGGGCGCGTGCGGCCTCTGAGAAGGCGCAGAGTTTGACGCTGCGGCCGGAGAATACGGCTGGCGTGGTTCGGGCGTATATCGAGCACAAGTTGGGCGATACGGGGCAGTTGCAGAAGCTGTTCTACATAGGCCCACAATTCCGTAGAGAACGCCCGCAGCGGGGGCGGTATCGGCAGTTCTGGCAGATTGGGGCGGAGGTTCTGGGGCCAGTGTCGTCGGGCGCGGAGAGCGCGGTGCGCGATGCCGAGGTGCTGGAGATGCTGGGCTCTCTGCTGGATGAGCTGGGCGTGAGGGGCTGGCGGCTGGAGGTGAACTCGGTTGGGTCATCGACGGACAGGCCGCGGTATGTGGCGGCGCTGCGTGAGGCGCTGGCTCCGGTGAAGCATTTGATGTGCGAGGACAATCAGCGGCGGGCGGAGACGAATCCGCTGCGGGTGCTGGACTCGAAGGACCCGAACGATCAGGAGCTGATCAATGGGCTGCCGAAGATCGCGGACTTTCTGGACGCGGAGTCGACGGCGCATTTTCAGCAGGTTTTAGCTGCGCTGGATGCGTGCGGCGTGGCTTATCACGTGAATCCTCGGCTGGTGCGTGGGTTGGACTACTACACGCGGACGACTTTCGAGTTTACGGTTCCGGACGGCAGTGGTTTGGGGACGCAGAATGCTCTGCTGGGCGGTGGTCGGTATGACGGGCTGAGCGAGATGCTGGGCGGCCCGAAGGCTCCGGGGATCGGGTTTGCGATTGGCGAGGACCGGCTGATTTTGACGTTGCAGGCGCAGGCGGCTGCTGTCGAGACGACGAAGCTGGATGCGTATCTTGCGCCGATGGGTGTGGAGCAGAATGCTGCGGCGCTGGCGTTGGCGCGGGAGCTGCGGCGAGCGGGGCTGTCGGTTGAGGTGGGCGATGGGAGCTTCCGGCTGAAGAAGAGCTTCGACGCGGCAGACAAGGTGGCGCGGCGGATTGTGATTCTGGGTGAGGATGAGGTGAGCTCGGGGATTTTGACGGTCAAGACGTTTGCGACGGGCGAGCAGGCTAAGGTGGAACGGGCGGAGTTGGCGCAGGTGCTGCGAAGATAGGACGAAGTGTGTAGCGTGGCGTTACGCTGTACAATTTATCTGACATGATTCGGAGCTTTCGGCATAAGGGTATTGAGAGATTTTTTTCTACGGGCTCGAAGGCCGGCATTCAGCCGAAACATGCCGCAAAGTTGAGCGATCAGTTAACGGTTTTGAATATCGCCAGAAAATCGGAAGAGATGAATCTGCCGGGCTGGCAATGGCATGAGCTGAAGGCAGGTATGGCGGGACACTGGTCCGTCAGCGTGAACGGGAACTGGCGGCTTACCTTTACGTTTGAAGGCGAGGACGCGGTTCTCGTCGATTACCAGGACTATCACTGAGGAGGCGATTCCATGCGTATGCATAACCCGGCACATCCTGGCAGCATTCTTGCCTACTACATGGCGGATCATTCGGTGACTGAGGTTGCAAAGCGCATTGGGGTGACACGCCCGGCGCTTTCGCGTGTGTTGCATGGAAAGGCAGGGGTCTCGGCGGATATGGCACTGCGCTTGAGCGAGGCCTTCGGGACGGAGCCGGATCTTTGGCTTCGGCTCCAGATGCAGCGCGATCTTTGGGAGGCTTCCCGAAAGAAAAGGCCCAGGGTAAAGCCATTTCCATCGAGTGTGGCGGCCTAGGTCCATCAGATGGCGAGGGTGGGAAGCAATAAGGCCCGCACTGCAGTAATAGTGAAGATGCTCTAGTCTTTCTGCTTGACCAGTGTATATACGTTATATATACACTGGTGGCTATGGACCTTGCGTTTCTCTATCAAGGGCAACGCTTCGTCTGGGATATCGATAAAGCATCTGCCAACCTCGCGAAGCACGGTGTTGCGTTTGAGAAGGCTTGTGAGGTGTTCTTCGATCCGTTTCTTCGGCTCCAAGACGCAAGTGTGGGCGGGGAGCAGCGTGATGCTGTGACAGGTCTTGCGGACGACTGGACCTTGCTCTTTGTGGTGCACGTAGTGCGCGAAGAGGCTGGAATACGCATCATCTCCGCACGGCCTGCTACAGCGCGGGAAAGGAAAACCTATGAAGACAGTGAGTGAAAGACTCAAGCAGCGATTGACCAAAGATCGTCAGATGACGACGATCAGCATCCGTATCCCTGAGGATGTGATCGGGGATCTGAAAGAGATTGCCCCTGCGCTCGGCTTTTCTGGTTACCAACCCTTGATTCGCGCATACATCGGTCAAGGTCTGCGCAAAGACCAGGCTGAGATGGAGCACTCACAACTGCTGACACTTACCGAAAGTCTTCGGAGACATGGGATCGACGACACGGTGATCTCTGCGGCGATCGCTGAGGCGAAGTTGAAAATCGCTTAAATTAGGGTGCTTGCGTCATCGCTGCGCTTGCAGATGGTGGCAATCCCCCGGAAGTTCGTACAATAGGAAGATTGTGACATTAGACTTTTTAGGTAGTTTGCAGCGGACGCAGATGTGCGGCGAGTTGAGGCCGGAGGATTCTGGCAAGGACGTCGTGTTGATGGGCTGGGTGAACCGGCGGCGGGACCACGGGAACCTGATCTTTCTGGATGTGCGGGACCGGTCGGGGATCACGCAGGTGGTGCTCGATAAAGAGGTCAGCGCGGAGGCTCACGCGAAGGCGGAGGCGGCGCGGTCGGAGTTTGTGGTTGCGGTGAAGGGCAACGTGCGGCGGCGCGGCGCGGGGCTCGATAACCCGAACATGGCGACGGGTGAGATTGAGGTCGTCGCGACGGAGCTGCTGCTGCTGAACGAGGCGAAGACGCCGCCGTTCTCGCCGGCTGAGGACGCGATTGCGAACGAAGAGGTGCGGCTGAAGTACCGGTATCTCGACCTGCGCCGGGTGGAGATGCAGAAGAACTTCAAGATGCGGCACGATGTGGCGCGGGCGATTCGGAACTATCTCTCGGATGCTGGTTTTCTCGAGATCGAGACGCCGTTTATGACGCGATCGACGCCGGAGGGTGCGCGCGACTATCTGGTGCCGAGTCGGGTGCATGGGGGCCAGTTTTATGCGCTGCCGCAGTCGCCGCAGATCTTCAAGCAGATTTTGATGATCTCGGGGTTCGATAAGTATTTCCAGATTGCGCGGTGCTTCCGCGATGAAGATCTGCGGGCGGACCGGCAGCCGGAGTTCACCCAGATCGACCTGGAGATGACGTTTCCGCAGCAGGAGCTGGTGTTTCGGACGGTCGAGGGATTTCTGGCGGCGGCGTTTGCGACGGCTGGCATTACGCTGAGCGGATCGTTTGTGCAGATGACGTACGACGAGGCGATTCGGCAGTATGGGATCGACAAGCCGGATATGCGGCTGCCCGCGATGGTGGATCTGACGGATCTGCTGACGCCGGAGCTGCGTGAGACGCTGAAGATTGAGCAGGCGCTGCCTGTGCTCGGGTTCGTGATTCCGAATGCGGGTGGGTTGAGCGGCACGGAGCGTAAGAAGCTGTTGAGCGAGGTGCGCGGCAGCTTTGGGGATTGCGGGCTTGACCTGCTGGATGTGGAACGGCTTAAGACGAATGAGACGTTTGCGCCGTTGGCTGAGGCGATTGAGGCGAAGATGTCTGGCGCTGCGTCGGATCTGTCCATCGTCGTTACGCCGAAGCTGGGGACGCCGGAGAAGTGGAACTACGATCCGCAGTGGATCTACAAGCGTGTGGGTGCGCTGCGGCTGGAGCTGGCAAAGAAGTATGCCGACAAGCACAAGCTCTTTGAGCAGACCGGGACTGCGGCAGACTACAAGTTTTTGTGGGTCACGGACTTTCCGATGTACGAGTGGGACGAGGAGGCGAAGGTGTGGAACGCGGCGCACCATCCGTTTACGTCGCCACACGAAGAGGACATCAAGGCCGGGCGGTTGACGAACGACAAGGGCGCGGTGCGTGCGCTGGCGTACGACATCGTGCTGAACGGTACGGAGCTTGGATCGGGATCGATCCGTATTCATCGGCAGGATGTGCAGGCGGAGATCTTCCGCTCGCTTGGAATGAGTGATGCGGAGGCGAAGGAGCGGTTCGGGTTCTTCCTGGATGCGCTCGAGTATGGAACGCCGCCGCATGGTGGTATCGCGCTGGGGCTGGACCGGATTGTGATGATCCTTGCAGGGGCGACGAGCCTGCGCGAGGTGATCGCGTTCCCGAAGACGGCGAAGGCGATCGATCTGATGGTAGACGCGCCGACTCCGGTGAGCGAACAGCAGATGAAGGAGCTGAGTTTGCGGACGGTGGTTCGTAGCTAGGGGTTCTTGTCTCTGCGGTATGCTTTGGGCGTGATGCGCTTCGTTATGTTTTCGATGATGGTGTTGCTTGCTGCGCCCCTGGTGGCGCAGCAAGCGTGTGTGCTCGATGCGGCGGTGGCGCAGGTGCGTGCGCGTCAGGGTGAGCTGCTGAAGGTGCAGGTCGAGGACATGTCGCCTGATGTGCCGCCGGCGGTTCGAAGGCAGATTGCTCGTCTGAAGGATGCGTTGGCTACTGCGGTAGGCGCTGGGATGAGGTGCGTGCCAGCGGGGTCGGATGCAGCGACGATCGAAGGAAGTCTGGCCAAGCTGCTGGGAGCGCGTCAGGCATCTGTGCCCTCTACGACGACGGATTCGAAGGGCGGGCCATATGGTGGGGATCTTTCGGTGTCGGTGTCGACTCCTGCGAATGTGCCAGGACTGCGAGTGGTCGAGGTCAGCTTCGGGATCGAATGCGGTGACGATACGCTGCTGCTGTTGTATGAGGTGAAGCCGGAGGGTTGGCGGCAGAGGATGCGGTGGCAGAGCGGAGAGTATGCGGAGATCTCAGGTGCGTTTGGGGATTTCTTTATGGCTGTGGTGCCGGGGGATGTTGCGGATGGGATGCGGGTGGTGGTGGCGCATGGGACGGACTGGTGTACGTCGCGATTCAGCGGGTTCAAACTTGATGTACTGGAGCCGAGAGCGGATGGAGGTGCTCCCCGTGTGGTGTGGCATACAGAGCGGAGCTACTCGCGCGCTGATGGGGTGGTGCGGTTACGGTCTACGGCGGATGGGTTTGAGCTGCGGTTGAATGCTGTGGCGCTGGATCTTGACGAAGGCTATGAGCGAGGGGTTGTGTATCGCTACCGAGTCGCGGGGGATCAGATCACGCGTGTTGCGCCGATCGCTACCAATGGACGTGGGTTTGTGGAGGAGTGGCTGGATATGCCTTGGGATGAGGCAAAGGAGCAGACGGCTCCGGAGGCGATCGAAGGGCTGAAGGCTTTGCATGAGCGACTGGCAGCTTCGGAAAAAGACGCAAAGGCCTATGTGAGTTATGAATATGGGCCGGTGCGGGCTTGTTCGGTGAAGGGCCGGTATGAGGTGGAGATGGATGCCAAGCCGGGAGGCAAGCAGTTTTATGCGATCCAGGAGGGGCAGAACGGATACACGATGGTTAACTTCGGGACGACGCAGGACGAGCGGTGCAGTGGGCCGGACATGATGAAGAAGCACTGAGCTTCTACAGAGATGTCTACTTGCTAGTTGTCGGTGGGCATTTCGGCGTGGTCGATTACGAGGACTGGTACGGGACCTTTTTGGGGTTCTAGCTTGAGGCCGAGCTGCTCCTGGAGAGCGGTGAAGATGGAGGGTGTCGCGGATTGGGCGCTTCCTGCTGGTGTTGCCAATGCGAGGAAGATCGCTAACGTCGGTAGGTAGAACGCATGGAGGCGCGCGGACGGGCTGCGCATGATGGCATATTCTATGCTCGGCGGGCGTCGGTGGAATGACAACTAAAAGAACAGGCAACGGCAAAAGCCACCGCAGGTCCTTCGACTACGCACTGCGTGCTTCGCTCAGGATGTCAGAGTATTTGTTTGGGGTGAGATAAGAACAGACAACAGCAATGGCCAATGCAAGTACTCGCGGGGCTAGTTCATCCAGCTACGGTCGTTGGGGTTCTTTTTGATGGTGTCGGGGTCGATGTAGCGGCCGTCTTTGTCGAAGTGGACCTTGCGGCCTTGCTTGCCCATGTAGACCTCGAACTTGCGGGCGGCGCGGCGGCGCTTCCAGCGGTAGTAGCCGTTGCGGAGGCCGAAGTAGCGCTCGCTGAACCCGAAGGCGAGGCCGCGGCGGGGCGCGAAGTGGACATAGAGGAAGCCGCAGAGGGCTCCGGCGAGTTGCAGGAGGGCGGTGAAGGCGTTGCCGCCTTTGAGCAGGATGGCGATCGCGATGAGGATGTAGATCGCGACCATGTACTTGGCCTTGATGCGGAGGACGAACCAGAGGAGGAACTCCTGCTCGCCGAAGCGCATGGCGATGGCGATGAGGAGGCCGAAGATGCCGGCCCAGGCTCCGGTGGCGGCGGCGAGCGGGGTGAGGCCGAAGATGTGGGTGAAGCTGATGGCGGAGGCGAGGAGCGCGCCGCCGATAGCGGAGGTGAAGTAGAGCTCGGCGAGCCACTGGGCGCCGTAGACGCCTTCGAGGAGCGATCCGCAGAACCAGAGGGTCAACATGCCGAAGAGGATGTCGAGGATACCGGTGGTGAGGAAGGAGTAGGTGACGGGTTGCCAGAGCTCGCCGCGCAGAAGGGCCAGGGGTTCGAGCAGGAGGTGGCCGAGCAGGAACTCGGCGACGCCCGGCGAGACCCAATGCAGGAGGAGCAGGCCGAAGAAGACGGCCACGTTTGCCAGGATGAGCTTACGGGTGACGCCAGCGAAGGGCGGGAAGGTCATCGTGATGGGACTGTTGCGGGCCATGGCTGCATGTTCTATTTCACCACAGCCCGCGGATTGGCGGTGGGCCGGTCAGGATTTTGGAGTGGCGGCGGTGGGCTGTTTTCCCCGAATGGGCATGGGGTAGACGGCGGCGCTGCGGTGTCCGGCGGCGTCGACGGAGCGGATGCCGAAGATCGTGTTGTCCTTGGAGATGGGGAGGGTGATGGTGGTGGCGGTCCCGGCGGGGATGACGCTGGTCCAGTCGGAGTCGGTGGTGGCGCGGGTGAGGATCTCGAAGGTGGCGCCTGCGGGGAAGCCTGCGGGGGGCTGCCAGTTGAGGGTGGTGGCATTGTCGAGACCAGTGGTGACGACGCCGACGTGCTGAGGAAGTCCGGGGGCGGAGGCGAAGGTGGCGAGGGCGGCGGCGTTGAGGCGGGCGACGTTGGCGATGTAGTCGAAGTCGTCGTACTGGATGAGGTCGCCGTACTGGATCCCGTTTTCGGTGCGGAGATCCTGATGCTGGTGGTCGAAGTTCTCCTGCCACTCGGTGAAGCGGACTGCGGGGAACCCTTCGAGCGAGAAGCTGGTGTGGTCGCCGCCGCGGAGGAAGCGGTCGCGGCGGAAGATGAGGACGGGATGGAAGGCTGGAACGCGGCGGATGGCCATGCTGCGCGGGCGTCCGGGGAGGGCGGCGGCGCGGTGGTCGGTGGGCAGGAGGTAGGTACGGCTGACGTCGGCGATGGCGCGGGCGAGCTCGCGGGCGGGGGAGTCGTTTTCGGCGCCGATGGTCTGGATGGTGCGAAGCTGCTCGAGGGTGGAGGGTCCGGGGACGCCCTCGGAGAAGACGCGGACGACGGACTTGTCCTGTCCGGTGCTGCTGGGGGTGGTGTCGCCGCCGACGATGTCGTTGTTGAGGACGGCCTCGAGATTCCAGCCCTCGGATCTGGCGAGTTTGGCGAGGTGGGCGCTGCCGTTGAGGCCTTGTTCCTCTCCGGCTACGGCGACGAAGATGATGGTGCTGGGGAACTTGAGCTTCGAGAGGACACGGGCGCACTCGAGGGAGACGGCGGTTCCGCTGGCGTCGTCGTTTGCGCCGGGAGCGGGGTCGCGGGTGTTGAAGGTGTCGGAGTTACGGGAGTCGTAGTGGCCGGTGACGAGGACGCGGCGGGCGGTCTGGGCGGGATCGGTGCCTTTGAGGATGGCGTAGATATTCTGGAGGCGCGTGTTGTGGAGGATGCGGGTGTTGGGGGCGCCGGGCTCGACGAAGTCGTCTCGTTTGACCTCGAGGCAACCTCCGCAGGCTGCGGAGTATCTCTCAAACTCTGAGAAGATCCAGTCGGCGGCGGCGGTGACGCCGGTTCCGGGGGGAAGATCGGTTTCCATGCTGGAGAGAGTGCTGCGGTTTTTGAAGCTGACGAGCTTCGTGATGGTGGCCTCGATGTTCTGTGGGGAGACCTGCTGGAGCGCGGTGGCGATGGCGGGGTCGGTTGGTGCGGGCGTGATGGGCTGTGGTGCGGCTTGCTGGGCGGGCAGGAGGTGAGCGCTGAGAAGGAGTGCGACGGCGGTGGCGATGCAGCGGGTACGAGAGGTCATGATTTTCATCCTTGTTGATGAAACCAAATCGTTCTGCGGGTCGTAAGATTGGGTGTAGAGCATTGGCTTGACGGATTGCCGGGGCATCGCTAAAAACATAGCGATGGGGCTAACGAAAGTCGTTCTCTATCATCCCATAGGGTAGCGGCGAAGAAGAAGGTTTGGAGGTTTGATATGGCTGTTGTTTGTCCTGAATGCGACAATCCGATCGTGGTGGATACGGACGAGGTAGAAGAAGGCGAGACGGTGCAGTGCGATGAGTGCGGCGTCGATCTTGAGGTGGTGTCGGTGGATCCGCTGGAGCTGGTGCCTGTCGATGACAGCGGCTACGACGATGAGACAGATACGCGCATCGACGATGAGGACGATGAGTAGACATTCAGTTCTATACTTGTAGTCATGATTGGTTCTGCCTTTTCTCTTCGACGGTTTACCGGAAGCATGATGATGCTTGGTTGCTCGCTTGCACTTGGCGCGAGCGCTGTACACGGCGTAAATCTTGCCGCGCAGCGTGGGCCTGTCCAGCGTGTGGTGCAGGGCAAGGTTACGGACAAGGGCGATGCGGCTGTGAACGGCGCGGTGGTCTATCTGAAGGATGACCATACGATGGCCGTGAAGAGCTTTATCACCCAGGCGGATGGCACTTACCGTTTCGGCCAGCTTGCGCAGAATACGGACTACGAGTTGTGGGCTGAGAGCAACGGGAAGAAGTCTTCGACGAAGACGATCAGCTCGTTCGACAGCAAGAACTCGTTCCAGATTAATCTGAAGGTCGATACCAGCAAGTAGTCGTTGCTGGGCGAGGGCTAGTCTTCGATGCGGTCGCCGTGGCTTGGCGGCTGGCTGGTGACGAGGATGCGGAGGTCTGCGTGGCTGCGGTTGGCTGCCTGATGGACCTGGCCGGGAGCGATCTCGATGCCCTCGCTGGCTTTGAGGATGAAGTCGTGGTATTCGATCTCCATGGTGAGCTCGCCTTCGAGGACGTAGAAGAACTGTCGGGCGCGGTCGTGGTGGTGGCGTGTCTCGCCGGTGCCGGGCGGCAGGCGCTCTTCGATGATGTTGAGCTCGGGTGTGCGGACGAGGAACCAGCCGTCGCAGTGGTTGCCCCAGGTGTAGTGCTCGGCGTTGGCGGGGGAGATGATTTTTGCAGGCATGGGCTTGCGACTGTTGCGAACTCCTTGATCAAAAAAAATGATACTGCAGGCGCGGCGCATGAGTCGGCGAGAAGCTTCCGGCCAAGTGACGACCGTTCGGAAGGCGGCTAAAGCTCAAGTATCTTGACGTCAGTCTTGATTAATATCACAATGTAGTTCTAATAGCGTCTGGAACATTTGAATACCTGTTAATTACCTAATTACTGCGGCTGCGGGATTTGCGGACAAGGCTTATGGCGCTGGCATTTAGAAAGAAGCCGATCTGACGTCCGCAGATACTCCATCGGCAGACGAAGTGGAAAGTACGGATGAAATGAGGAAACTACAGCAATGACGATCTCATCACGAACGCGCAATGCGTTGGTCTTCACGTTCACTTTTGCACTCGCTTTTTTGAATGCGGTTCCGGTCTTTGCCGCTTCTGTAAAAAGCCAAGTCATAGTCCGCGAGTTGCGGTCGGAAAATATTGCACATAATAAAACCGGCACTGATCCAATGAGAAAGATGCTGGTCTATCTCCCTGCTGGCTATGACGAGTCTTCATTACAGCGCTATCCGGTGATCTACTTTCTTCCTAACCCTTTCGAGGATAGCTATCGTTTCGATTTCGATCACAGAGATGCTCAGGCTCTATTTGATCGCGCCATTGCGGAGGGTGTGATTAAGAAATTTATCCTCGTAGCGGTTGATATGAATACAACACTTGGAAGTTCGTGGTACGTGAACTCTTCGGCCACTGGGAACTGGGAAGATTTCATGATCCAGGAGCTGGTGCCGTACATCGATGCAAATTTCAAAACCCTGCCAAACAGGGACTCAAGAGGCATCGCCGGAATTTTTATCGGAGGATATGGAGCTATTCGTTTCGGCATGCGGCATCCGGATGTCTTTGGCTCCGTGTATGCAATGCACCCAGTGGGGACTGGAACAGGCGTCAGGGTCAGTGCGGCAATACCCAGATGGGATATTTTGGCTAGTGTCAAATCCATGGACGACGTGAAGAAAGATGGAGGTACACGGATCTTTACCACCATGTTTCAGGCTCATCTGCCCGATCCCGACAGACCACCTCTGTTCATCGATCTGCTGGCGCGCCAAGAAGGGGATCAACTGGTCATCGATGCCAAACTCATGGAACGCTTCCGCGACAACTTCTATCTGGAAACAATGATTCCCCGATATGCCGACAATCTCAAATCCCTAAGAGGATTCAAGTTTGACTGGACGCGCAACGATGCCAATTTTGACCACGTGTACGCCAACCAAGCCTTCACACATAAGCTGAATGAATTCGGGATTATTCACGAGGCAGAGGAATACAACGGAGCATTTGGAGCAGACTGGGGCGTCGATGGACGGTTCTATACTGATGCTCTGCCATTCTTCCAAAAACATATGGTCTTTACTGAGACCAATGAGCATGGCCAGAGATAGCTTTGATAGCATCCGCCCCGCAAGCTCGTTTTTACAGGGGGATGTTGCCGTGTTTCTTCGGCGGGTTCTTGTCGCGCTTGGTGGCGAGCATGTCGAGGGCGGCGTTGAGGCGGCGGCGGGTCTCGCTGGGGCGGATGACGGCGTCGATGTAGCCGCGCTCGGCGGCGACGTAGGGGTTGGCGAAGCGCTCGCGGAACTCGTCGACTTTTTCTTTGCGTGCTTCGGCGAGGATCTCCAGCTTCTGCTCTTCGGATAGCGAGACGCCTTGCGGCATGACGGCTTCGACGCGGCGGAGGACGGTGTCGAACTCGCGCTTGTAGACGATGTTGACGGCGCCTTCGGGGCCCATGACGGCGATCTCGGCGGTGGGCCACGCGAGGTTGAGGTCGGTGCGGATGTGCTTCGAGCTCATGACGCAGTACGCTCCGCCGTAGGCCTTGCGGGTGATGACGGTGAGCTTGGGGACGGTGGCTTCGGCGAAGGCGTAGAGGAGTTTGGCGCCGTGGCGGATGATGCCGCCGTGCTCCTGCTGGAGGCCGGGAAGAAAGCCGGGGACGTCCTCGAAGGTGAGCAGTGGGATGTTGAAGGCGTCGCAGAAGCGGACGAAGCGCGCGGCCTTGACGCTGGCGTCGATGTCGAGCACGCCGGCGAGGAAAGCGGGCTGGTTTGCCACGATACCGACGGGGCGGCCGTTCATGCGGGCGAAGCCGGTGAGGATGTTGCGGGCGAAGTGTTCCTGAGTCTGGAAGAGATAGCCATCGTCCACGATGCGTGTGATGACGTCGATCATGTCGTAGGGCTGGTTGCTTTCGGCGGGGATGAGGGCGTCGAGGCTCGCGTCGGCTCGGGCGGGATCGTCCTGTGTTGGCTTGCGGGGTGGGTCGTCGAGGTTGTTCGAGGGGAGGAAGGTGAGCAGCTCGCGGATGGTGGCGAGGCAGTGCTGGTCGTCGTCGGCGAGGAAGTGGGCGACGCCGGAGATTTCGTTGTGGGTGACGCCGCCGCCGAGCTCGTCCTTGGTGACGTCCTCGTGGGTGACGGTCTTGATGACGTCGGGGCCGGTGACGAACATGTAGCTGGTCTTGCGGGTCATGAGGGTAAAGTCGGTGATGGCGGGCGAGTAGACGGCTCCGCCTGCGCAGGGGCCGAGGATGGCTGAGATCTGCGGGACGACTCCGCTGGCGAGGGTGTTGCGGAGGAAGATGTCGGCGTATCCGGCGAGCGAGACGACGCCCTCCTGGATGCGTGCGCCGCCAGAGTCGTTGAGGCCGATGATGGGTGCGCCAACGCGCATGGCGGTGTCCATGATCTTGACGATCTTGGCGGCGTTGGCCTCGGAGAGCGAACCACCGAAGACGGTGAAGTCTTGCGCGAAGACGAAGACGACGCGGCCATGGATGCGGCCGTAGCCGGTGATGAAGCCGTCGCCGGGGACGCGCTGCGCGGCCATGCCGAAGTCGGTGGCGCGGTGGGTTACAAATTTATCGGTCTCTTCGAAGGTGCCTTCGTCGAGGAGCAGGTCGATGCGCTCGCGGGCGGAGAGCTTACCTGAGGCGCGTTCGCGGGTGCGGCGCTCGGTGCCGCCGCCTTCATCAGCGATAGCGTGGCGGGCGGCGAGTTCGGCGAGTTTGATCTGGTGCGGGGCGGGAGAGGGTGCCATGGCAGCTAAGTTTAGCAGCGGCTCGGTGCGGTCCGCTTTGTCGAATGCGGTCTCGGAGCAGCTACTCCGGGATCATCCCGATCGACCCCAGCCATGTCTCTACCAACTGAGGCCATGCCGTCACCGGAAGTTTTGTGCGTCGCAGCCCGAACGCGTGGCCGCCCTGCGCGTATAAATGCATCTCCACGGGAACGCCAGCCTTCTTCAGAGCAATGTAGTAAGCAAGCGAGTCGTCTACGTTGTCCACGTGGTCATCCTCGTTCTGTAGCAAGAACGTAGGAGGTGTCTGAGGTGTCACTGGAACTTCGGGATTCAACGTAAGTTCTTTATCGGCGGTCGCCGAATGGGGAACCACGAACTTTTTGGTGCCTTGCCTGGCATCCGATTCCGCCGCGGCAAGCGACAGATGACCTGGATAGATAGGCACTGCAAAGTCCGGTCGGCAGCTTTCTTTGTCGGCGGCATCGACAGCCGGGTATAAACGCTTTGCGTAGTGGGTGCTGATCGCAGCCGACAGATGTCCACCCGCCGAAAACCCGAGCACTCCAATCTTATGAGGATCGATGTGCCACTCTGCCGCATGAAAGCGTACCAGCCCCATTGCCCTTTGCGCATCCTCCAACGCCATCGGTGATTCCGGGTACGGCCCCGATTTTGGATACGATCCTACATCCGTCACGCGGTACTTCAACAGCACGCATGTAATCCCTTTGGTCGTCAGCCAGTCACAGACCTCCGTGCCTTCAAGATCGATGGCTAGAATCTGATAGCCCCCGCCAGGGAAGACGACGACCGCAGCACCGGTATTCTTTCCCTGTGGGGAGTAGACCGTCATCGTAGGCCGCGAAACGTTGCTCACTGCAACCCAGGGCTTGCCGGCAACCAGAGACTCCTTTCCCGTTGCCTCAGCGTGTTCTGGCCCTGCGACAGGCTGCGGATCAGGGGCCGCTCCCGGCCATATCGGTATCTGCGTATGTCCTGGCGACGGCTGCCACACAAACTTTTGCGCGCTCAGACTGCCAGACGCGAAGAAAATACAGAGAGCAAAGATCAAAGGCTTCATTGGAATCCCCACAGCTTATGCATAACCAGTCACTGCTTAGCTGAGCTGAGTTTAGGGTGGTCTCCGGTGGATTATTTCGCCGGTTGCGGCGGGAACCGACCCGGTTAACAGACATCCACCATCAACCTCGTTCAAAGCCGGACGAACAAAGTGCGGGATGGAATTTTTGCTTCCACAGGATGCTGTAGGCAATGCGAATAAAAGGCGAATATAATTCGGGTATCGGAGATGGCGATGGCCTCCTCAACTCAACCCGACCGTTTTGGCTTTCTGCATATCGACCTGAACAGCTTCTTTGCGTCGGTGGAGCAGCAGATCCATCCGGAGTATCGTGGACGGCCTCTGGCGGTGGTGCCGACGATGGCGGATACGACGTGCTGCATTGCGGCGAGCTACGAGGCGAAGGATCTGGGGATCAAGACCGGGACGCAGGTAGGTGAGGCGAAGCGGATTTGCCCTGATATTGTGCTGATCGAGGGCGACCATGAGGAGTATGCGAAGTACTCGAAGGCGATTGCCGATGCGGTAGAGCTTTGCTGTCCGGTGGCGCATACGCCTTCGATCGATGAGATGGTCTGCGAGTTGATAGGACGGGAGCGGGAGCCGCCGCGGGCGCGACAGATTGCGCTGGAGATCAAGCAGGCTATCTATCGGGATGTCGGGGTGGCACTGCGGTGTTCGATTGGGATGGCTCCGAACCGCTACCTGGCGAAGATTGCGAGCGATATGCAGAAGCCGGACGGGTTGATCGGGCTGCTGCCGTCGCAGTTGCCGCGTGCGATTGCGCATCTTGAACTGCGCGATCTGCCGGGCGTCGGCGCGAGGACCGAGGTGCGGCTGAACGCGAAGGGCATTACGACGATGGAGCAGTTGCTGGCGCTCGACCGGACGGGGATGCATGGGCTCTTCAACAGCGTGTGGGGCGATCGGATGTACCACTGGCTGCGGGGCGCGGAGTCGGGTGACGATGGCGCGCCGGTGGCGAGCGGGGTGCAGAAGTCGCTGGGGCACTCGCATGTGATGGCGCCGGAGCATCGCAGCCAGGATGGGGCGTGGGCGGTGGCGCACAAGCTACTGCACAAGGCGGCGATGCGGCTGCGGATGGAGAAGTTCTATGCGGGATCGATGGGGGTGGCGATCCGGTATCAACTGACGCGAGAGCAGGCGTCGCGGGTGAGTGCGAAGAAGCATTTTTCGGGGATCAAGCACTCGGGCTGGGGAATGGAGGCGCGGTTCCGCGACTGCCAGGATACGTTGTCGCTGCTGGAGGTGCTGCGCGGGGTGTGGAAGCAGCGGCCGCAGGGTGCGGAGTTTGAGCGGCCGTTCTTTGTAGGGGTGACGCTGCGGGACTTGATTCCGGCGAGCGAACATCAGGATTCGCTGTTCGGCGATGTGAACAACCGGGGCGAGCTGTCGGCGACGATGGACAAGCTGAACCTGAAGTATGGGCATACAACGCTGCACTTTGCAGGGATGCTGCCTGCGCGGGAGAGTGCGCCGACGCGGATTGCGTTCACGCAGATTCCGGTGCAGTATGGCGTGGATTATATGTAGGCCGTTGCGCGATGGGGTTTGGTGTCGAGTGCGAGGTGACATTCGTCATTTCGATGGATGACACGCTGCACTGTTTTCTCCGCGTGAAGTGGCGCATGCTTTGGATCGAAGCAGAGATTCTGCACTCCAGAGGAGCCTATGGCTACCATTGCATCGATCCATAAAGAGCACGTTGAACAGCACATTCCTACGAAGACGATTGAGTTGCCGCATGCTGTCGCGGCGCTTGTTGGGGTGACGAAACGATACGGCGCGAATACAGCGCTCGATGGGCTAAGCCTGAGCCTACATGCGGGTGAGGTGGTGGCGTTGCTGGGGCCGAATGGCGCGGGGAAATCTACCGCGGTGCGGCTGATGCTGGGGTTGACGGGGCCGACGGCTGGCGCGGTGCGGGTGTTCGGCTGCGACCCGCGCATGGTGGCGTCGCGGGCTCGCGTGGGAGCGATGCTACAGGTTGCGAGTGTGCCCAAGTCACTGAAGGTGCGCGAGCATATAGATCTGTTTCGCAGCTACTATCCGGCGCCGCTGGCGTTCGATGAGGTGGTGCGGATTGCGCAGTTGCAGGGGATTGAGAATCGCTTGTACGAACACCTGAGCGGTGGGCAGAGGCAGCGGCTGCTGTTCGGGCTGGCGATGTGCGGCGATCCGGACCTGGTGTTTCTGGATGAACCGACGGTGGGGATGGATATTGAGGCGCGGCGCGGGTTGTGGGCGCAGATACGGCTGTTGGCCGAGCGCGGCAAGACAGTGCTCTTGACGACGCACTATCTCGAAGAGGCGGACGCGCTGGCGCATCGGATCGTCGTGATCGACAAGGGGCGCGTGGTGTCGGAGGGCACTCCGGCGGAGATCAAGAGCCGTGGAGCTGGACGGACGATTCGTTGCGCGACGCGGTTGACGGCGGAGTTTCTGTGGACGTTGCCGAGCGTGACGGCCGTCGAACAGGTGCGCGGACTGACCGTCGTGACGGCGATGCAGGTGGAGGCGGTGGTCCGCGAGATGCTGCTGCGCGATGAGGCGCTCAGCGAGTTGGAGATTGCGAGCCCGGCGCTTGAGGATGCGTTTCTCGCGTTGACGACTCCGGCGACCGCTTCGAACTGACACGGTTCTGCAAAACAAATTCAGGAGGTTTTTATGGCTACTGCACTCGCTCCCCTTCCCGTTCGCCGCACTGCTCGGGCGTTGCCGATCTTTTTGAAAGAGACGAAGTACGAGTTTCTAAAGCTGTTGCGGACGAGGTCGTTCTCGCTGTCGATCATCGGTTTTCCGGTCATGTTTTATGTGCTGTTCGGCGTGATGAATCGTCATGTCTACGACGGCAACGTAAGTGTCGCCAAGGTGATGCTGGGCGGGTATGCGTGCTTCGGTGCAATTGGCGCTGCCTTGTTTGGCATCGGCGTGGGGCTTGCGAATGAGCGCTCGCAGGGGTGGCTGGAGTTGAAACGCGCGAGTCCAATGCCGCCGCTGGCGTACCTGTTCGGGAAGTGTGTGACGGCGATGGCATTTGGACTCATCATTGTTACAATTTTGACGGTCATCGGGATTGAGTTCGCGGACGTGTCGATCACGCCGATGGAGATTGCGAAGATGTTTGGCATGTCGGCGGTGGGTTCGATTGTGTTCGCGAGTATGGGGCTGCTGCTGGCATTGTTGGTGCCGGCGAACGCCGCGCCCGGCGTAGTGAATCTGATCTATCTGCCGATGTCGTTCCTGAGTGGGCTGTGGATTCCGGTGCGTTTTCTTCCACATGCTGTGCAGAAGGTGGCGCCGCTGCTGCCGACGTATCACCTGTCGCAGTTGATGTTGAGCATCTTTGGCTATCGTGACCAGATATCGCTGACGACGCACTGGGGCGGCCTGGCTGGGTTCACATTGTTGATGCTGGGTATAAGCTGGGCGGTGTTCAACCGGCAGGAGAACGCTTAAGCTGAGGGTGAGCGGTCCTTAGTACACTTGCCTCTTTCTATGAGAGAAGACGACACCAATTCGAGAAATAGTGCTCTATGGCAGTACATCTGGCTCGTCTACTCGGTGTTCTACTTTATCGATCCGGTCCTGCGGCATAACGGTCGATTCTGGATCGAGTCGCTGGTTATCTTTGTTATTTTTGTTGCGATCTACATTGCCTTTAATAGGGCAAATAGGTCGTGGACAAAGTTTATGCTGCTCGGTGGCATGTTCCTGCTGGGTCTGCTGGACTATCCGCGCAACGAAGGAGCCACCAGCTTCTTCATCTATGCCGCGGCATTTCTGCCGTTTCTGGTGGAGTCAGTGCCGGTCGTATCGTTGTTGGTGCTCACTGACTGCCTCGCACTTCTGGCGAAGAGCTTATGGGTGATGAGGACTACGCCTGGGCAACATAGCTTGAACGATCCGATCAATCTCGGCATCGGCATGTTTTTTGTCCTGGTGGTGGGCGTGATCAACACGCTGGCGGCTCAGCAGAGGCGTGCAAACGAAAGGTTACAGAAGGTAGAGCGGGAGAACGTCCAGCTCGCCGCAATTGCGGAGCGAGAGCGCATTGCGCGGGATCTTCACGATGTGCTGGGGCATACGTTGTCGGTGATTGTGTTGAAGGCAGAGCTTGCTGGGCGGCTGGTGGAGCTCGACCCGCAGCGCGCAATGGCGGAGATTGCCGATGTAGAACGTACCGCACGCACGGCGTTGACGGAGGTTCGCGAGGCGATCGGTGGCTACCGTTCACAAGGTTTGGTGGCGGAGATGAACATGGCGCGGCGGGCGCTCGATGCGGCGGGTGTGGTGCTGACGCTGGAGGAGATCGATGCGGGTGGCCTACCGCAGTCGCTCGATGTCGAGGTGCAGACGATGTTGTCGCTGACGTTGCGTGAGGCGGTGACGAACATCGTTCGTCATGCGCATGCGACGCACTGTCGTGTGAGCTTTACGACGACGGAAGGCCAACATGTGCTGCTGATCGAAGACGACGGAACGCATCCGGCACCGTGCGAAGGAAATGGTCTACGCGGTATGCGGGAGCGTGTGCAGCGGATGGGCGGGTTATTCTCGCTTGAGACGGATGGCGGGACGAAGGTGCGGGTGGCAATTCCTGCTGCGGCCACTGTGCAGGAGGCAAACTGATGGGAGCAATTCGTGTGGTACTTGCCGAAGATCAGGCGATGGTGCTCGGTGCGCTGGCGGCTCTGCTGGAGCTGGAGCAAGACATTACCGTGGTGGCTCGTGCGGCAAATGGGCGCGAGGCGCTGGAGTCGGTGCGGACGTTGTTGCCGGATGTGCTGGTGACGGATATCGAGATGCCGAAGATGACGGGGCTGGAGCTGGCAGCGGAGCTGTGCAGCAGTCAGCCAAAGACGCGGACGATCATCCTGACGACCTTTGCGCGGCCTGGGTATCTGCGCCGTGCGATGGATGCAGGCGCACGGGGGTATCTGCTGAAGGATCGTCCCGCGGCGGAGCTGGCCGATGCGGTGCGACGGGTACATCGCGGGTTGCGTGTGGTTGATCCGGCGTTGGCTGCGGAGGCGTGGAGCGTCGAGGTCGATCCATTGAGCGAGCGCGAGCGACAGATCTTGCAGCGTGCCGGGGATGGACGGACGAGTACGGAGATCGCAGGGGAGCTGCACCTGTCAGAGGGAACGATCCGGAATTATCTTTCCGAGATCATCGCCAAGCTGGGTGCGGCCAACCGTGTGGATGCAGCACGTATTGCGCGGGCGAAGGGATGGTTGTAGCTCGAGTCGGGATAGCAAAAAGAGCCGGTCGGGATACTCTCCCGGCCGGCTCTCTGTTGGTCCGGGATTACTGATTGCTGCTTGGGCCGTTCAGGATGGCCTGGGCTGCTGCGTAGGACTTCATCTGGTACTCATGCGGCGGTGTGTCGCCTGCGAGGTAGCGGATGAAGTAGTCCCAACGACGACGGGCCATGTACGGGCTTGCATCTTTGTAGCCGTGTGCCGCGTTTGGAATCATCAGGAGGTCGAAGTCCTTGTTGGCCTTGATGAGCGCATCGACGATGAGCAGCGTCTCGTTTGGTGGAACGTTGTCGTCGAAGGTGCCGTGCGCCAGCAGCAGATGGCCCTTCAGATTCTTTGCATCGTTCTGATTGGCCTGGCTGTCGTAGTTGCTGGAGCCATCGGGGTGGATGACTTCGAGCCCGGACCACTTCTCTGCCCAGTCATCCTCGTACTCGCGGTTGTCGTGGTTGCCGCTCTCGGCGATGCCGACCTTGAAGAAGTCGGGGTAATGAAACATCGCCGCGGCAGTGGCATTGCCGCCGCCGGAGTGGCCGTACATGCCGGCGCGGTCGATGTCGATGAAGCTGTACTGTGTGGCGAGGTCCTTCATGCCGGAGACCTGATCGGGGATGGTATCGTCGCCCATGTTGCCATAGTAGGCAGCATGGAAGCTCTTTGAACGCCATGGCGTGCCCATGCCATCGATGCAGACGACGATGAAGCCAAGCTCTGCGAGCGCCTGACGATCTCCATGAGCGGCAGCGAAGCCGCGACCCCCACAGGAGCCTGTCTGCGGACCGGGATAGACGTTGTTGATGATGGGGTATTTCTTTGTGGTGTCGAGGTTCGTCGGCTTGTACATGAAGCCGTAGAGGTCGGTTTTCCCGTCACGCGCCTTCACGGTGATGGGCGTGGGTGGAATCCAGCCGGTGGCGAGGAGTTTGCTGATGTCCTCTTTGGTGACGGGGAGGATGATCTTACCGTTGTCGTCGCGGACAACCGTTGTCTGCGGCTGGGTGACGGTCGAGTATGTGTCGATGAAGGTGCGGCCGTCGTTGGAGGGGCTGATAGTGTGATCGGCGTTCTCGGGCGTTAGGAGCTTCATGCCGGTGCCGTCGAACTTGATGCGGTAGTACTGGGAGAAGTAGGGATCGACGCCCGGCTGTTTGCCGACGGCGAGGAAGTAGATGACGCGGTTCTTCTCGTCGATGTGGAGGACCTGGGTGACGTTGCCGTCGCCGTGGGTGATCTGGTTTTTGAGCTGTCCGGTGGTGAGGTCGTAGAGGTAGAGCTGGCCCCAGTTGTCGCGCTCCGAGAACCAGAGGATCTCGTTCGACTTGGGAAGGTAGTGCCAGTTCACCTTATCGTTGCCGCTCTCGTAGAAGGTCGCGACGGACTCCTGCATGACCTCGCGGATATCGCCGGTGGTTGCGTCGGCGACACGAAGCCACTCGTGCTTGTGGTCGCGAGAGGTGGAGACGAAAGCGAGGTGCTTGTCGTCTTCGCTCCATTGCACATCGTCCCAGCCGCTGCCGCCGCGGCAACTGACGTCGTCGCAGATGGTGGAGCGGTGCTGGTCGGGCGGCATCTTCAGGCGGATCACCTTCGGTTGATCGACATCGATGATGACGCGCTCGATCATGGTGATATCTTTGTCGCCGACGAGCGGGTACTTCCACTGCTTGAGGACGGGATGGCGGTTGGTGACGCTGACAAGATACATGTCGCCGTCTTTGCGCTGATCCTGCTGGAAGGTGGCGATCTTCTTTGAGTCGGGCGACCAGAGGAGGATGGGGTTGTCGCTATGGGTCCAACCGGCGTTGTCGGTGGCGTAGCCAAAGTCTTTGACGCCGTCGGTGGTGAGCTGCGTCTCCTTGCCGGTGATCAGATCGCGGACCCAGAGGTTGTAGTCACGGATGAAGGCGGCCTTGGTCTTATCGGGGGAGGTATCGACGGGAGCATTATCGCTGGTGGCTGTCGCATCGTGGATTGCGGTACAGCTGCCTGCGCCGCTGAGATCGCACTGGAACCGCCCCACCTCCGATGTCGTCACAGTGAGCTTCTGACCGCCGGCGGTGAAGGAGAACTCCGTGATGGCGAGATGATGCGGGTCGAAGGTGAGGGGCTGTGCAGCAGGCTGTGCGGCGGTTAGCGCTGCCGCTAGCTTGGCGTGATCGAAGGCTGGAGCCTCGGTGCCCTTCGCGGGATCGACGAGCGTAAAGGTGCTGTCGTCGGGGCCGCTATCGTGAAACCAGAAGCGTCCGTCGGGCAGCCAAGTGGGGTCCTTGACGGTGTGGTAGACGAGCGGGTTCACGTTGTAGGGCAAGAAGCTCTCGGCGTGCGCATAGTCTGCGGTGGTGAGCTGTCTTCCCTGTTGCGCGATGACGGCAGGTGCTGTGCAGAGAACCGCAGCCACGGCCATAAAGGTGGCCAGCGTCTTGTGTGCGAACATACCCATCTCCCTTGAAGGTGCTGCAATTGTGCTGTGAAATTGTGAGGCCAGTCTACCAGTGGAGTGTGCCCAAGCCTCAGTCAGCGGGCTCTGTGCTTTGACCGAGTTTCCAGCGAATCTGCCGCAGGATACCCATCCATATGGGCGCATCGGTCGACTCGAGGCCCATTCTGTAGACGAGGCGACGGATCTGCGCGGGGTCGCAGTTGGCAGGGTGGCGACGCGTGTACTCCGTCTGGTCGAGGACCTCGAGCAGCAGTGTTGTGAGGCGCTCGAGGTCGGCTGCTGAGGCGTTTGTTGAAGCGGGTGCGAATGTGGTCTCGGCGGTGCGGACCAGCTCGAAGAGGCAGACGGCGGCTGCTTGTCCGAGGTTCATCGAGGGATGGCGGATGTCCGGGCGTTGATACATGGGGATCGTCATCAGCCAGTTGCAATGGCTCAGCTCATCGTTCGAGAGGCCGGTCTTCTCCGAGCCGAAGAGGAGAGCGACGCGACCCTCGGGCTTTGCGATCTCTGCACGGATCAGATCGGCTGCTTGCGGAAGCTCATGGAGGGGATGGTTGAGGTCGCGCTCGCCGACGGCAGTGGTGCCGATAACGAGCGTGCAGTCGGCGATGGCTTCGGCGACGGATGGCGCTTCGATAGCGGCTTCGAGGACGGAGGAGGCGTCTACGGCGGACTTAGCATTGTGGAAGGGGACGGCGTAGTCGTTGACGATACGCAGGTGGCGAAAGCCGAAGTCGTGCATGGCTCGTGCGACGGCGCCAATGTTATTGGGATTGCGTGCGCGGACGAGAACGACGACGACGCGGTCAAGCTGTTCCGAGGTAAGCATCAATGCTTATTCTAGGCCGCTACGGAACAAAGAAAAGCGGTCGGGTTCCAAAGGAACCCGACCGCTTTATTCTTTTGCGTCAGGGGACTATCTCCGTTTCTCCTCTTGGGGCTCCGGGCGAGGGTTCGCGTTGTGCTTCTGGTTGGCGATCTGCCTGCTTGCGCCGTTCTGCTCGCGGTTGATCTGCTGACGTTCCTGTCCGGAGAGCCTGCCGCCGTTCGCTGCACGGTCGTTATGGATCTGGCTGTCAATGTTGGCCTGACGTCGATCATCGCGGGCCGCCTGGCCTGCGTTTATCTGGCCGTTGCGGACACCATTGGCAATACGCTGGTCCTGGTTAGCTGCACGCTGGTTCGGCTGGAAGTTTCTTCCCGACGAGCGGTCCGCTGCGGAGATTGGCTGGGCTGCGGCGTGCTGCTGTGCAACCTGATGGTACGCACCAGCGTTTGCAGCAGCCATCGTCGCCGGACGTCCCTGGTTCACCGAGGCGAGCTGTCCACGGTCCTGGCTGGCAGCAGTCTGGTGAGACATCTGGTTGGCCGTAGGTTCGACGTGTCGCTCGTTAGCGAACTGCGACTCCTGTGCACTGGGCTGGCGAACGACGCCGCCAGGGCCGTTGAAGCTGGTGTGGTTGTTGTTGATGATAGTGGTGTTGTTGACAATGGTGGTGTTGCGGTACACGTTGGTGACGTGGGTGCTACCGAAGTTGGAGACGGCGCTGTTATAGGCGAAGGTTCCACCATGCCATTCTCCGCCGCAGAAGCCAATACCGCCGAAGCCGAAGCCATAGTTCACACCGCCATAGAAGCCGACGTGCGGGCCCCAATAGCCACCGTGCCAGCCATAGACGCCGCCCGCAAAGCCCCAATAGCCAGGTGTCCAGAGAAAGCCGGGCGTAGGAGGCTGTATCCACACACCTGGGACCCAGTAATAGCCGGCGTCACCATATGCCCAGTAGCCGGGCGTCCAAAGATAACCGGGTGCTGGTAGCGGTGGCTGCACATAAACGGGGAGCGCCGGAGGGGCGAAGCCGACGGAGATAAAGATGCCGGCAAAGGAGGCGGCGGGCGCGAATGCGAGCGCTGCCGTGACGAGTAACTTGCGAATTAGACCGAAAGGCTTCATATCTTCCTCGTAATTGGTAAAAACGGCCATATGGCCGATACCTTTTTTCTGTCCGGGCAAAACGTGCCTGAACTGTTGCTCGGTGGTATCAACACAACACTATACGGTTAGTTTTGGGCATTTGTGTTATTTCGTCGTGTGCCGAGGTCCACAGGGTTGGGGTTGTATGGAGCGTCCACTAGACTTGAAGGTGCGATGGCGGACAATTTTGCACAAACGGTGAAGCAACAGGTGGATATCGTTCGGATCATCGGCGACTATGTCCGGCTGAAGAAGAGTGGCGCGCAGAACTATAGCGGATTGTGTCCATTCCACAAGGAGAAGACCGGGTCGTTCTCGGTGAATGCGACGCACGGCTACTTCTACTGCTTCGGCTGCCATGAGAAGGGCGACGTATTCACCTTCGTGATGAAGATGGAGAGTGTCAGCTTTCCGGAGGCGGTGCGGTCGGTGGCGGCGAAGGCGGGAATTCCGTTGCCGAAACGAGAGTTCAGTTCGCCGGAGGAGGCGCGTGAGGCTGGACTGCGGCGACAGTTGATCGACATCCACGAGGCCGCGACGCAGTACTTCGAGGGCATGTTTAAATCGCCGGAGGCTGCGCGGGCGCGTGAGTATATGACCGGGCGCGGAGTGTCTGCCGAGACGCTGGCGAAGTTTCGTATCGGCTATGCGCCGGATGACTTCAACGATATGCGCGACCGGCTGAAGCCGCACTTCTCTGAAGAGGCGATGCGTGCGAGCGGGCTGTTCAGCTCGAAGGAGCAGGCTGATGGAAGTGGCGGCCCGATGTATGCGAAGTTCCGCAAGCGGGTTATGTTTCCCATCGCGAACGAGCAAGGTAAGGTGATCGCGTTTACGGCGCGGGCGCTGGACTCGGATGAGAAGTCGGGGCCGAAGTATATGAACTCGCCGGAGACGCCGCTGTATTCGAAAGGGCACGTGCTCTTCAATCTCGATAAGGCGAAGGCGGATATGCGCACGCTGGACTTCGCGCTGCTGGTCGAAGGCCAGATGGATTGCATCTCGGTATATATGGCCGGGGTGAAGAACGTGCTTGCGACCTCGGGGACAGCGTTTACGGAGATGCAGGTGCGATTGCTGAGCCGGTTTACGAAGCAGGTGATCGTGAACTTCGATCCGGATACAGCGGGCGCGAATGCGGCGGAGAAGTCGATTGCACTGCTGACGGAGGAGGACTTCAACGTCAAGGTAGTGGCGCTCGAGGGCGGGCTTGATCCGGACCGGTATGTCCGGGAGCATGGCATCCAGGCGTATATGGCGGCTCTGCGCGGAGCCAAGCGGCACTCCGATTATTTGATCGATCGGGCGCGGCAGTTGTTTCCGGCGCGCACTCCTGATGCGAAGGTGAAGGCGCTGAACTTTCTGCTGCCGCACATTCGACGCATGCCGAACCGGATTCACCGAGACGAGTTCGCGGCGGATGCAGCGCAGAAGCTGGGGATCGACTCATCGGTGTTGCGCGAGGAGCTGAAGCAAGCGGCGGCGCAGCGCAAGGAGAGCGTCCGCTCGCATGCGCAGGATCCGGCCAGTGAGACGGAGCGCGTGCTTCTGCGAGCGCTGGTGCTGCCGGAGAGCGATCCTGCTCGTGTGCTGGCGGCGGATCGGCTGATCCAGCATCCGGAGTGGTTTGAAGATCTACCTGCCGGGTCTCTGCTGGAGGCCTTGTCGAATGCTCCGGCTCCGCCGAACCCGCTTGATGCTGCGCCGGATCAGGAGAGCCGGGCGATGCTGGCCCGGGTTCTGATGCAGTCGGACGAGCCTGTCGAGCAGGCCAATCCGGAGGCCATGGTGGGTCAAGTAGAAGATGCTTTGCACACACTGGAACGGCGGAGGCTGGAGCGACGCCAGCGCGAGCTTCGGACGTTGATCGCAGAGGCTGATCGTCGTGGAGATGCGACGATGCTGACGCAGTTCACCGCGGAAAAATTGCAGATCGATCGTGCCCTTCGTTTGCACTAAAGGTGTTTTGGAAAGCGCTACCTTCTGGAAGCGTCGAAGATTGACAAGAGATAACCGCCTCACACGGTAGAATCGACAGATACGGCACGCTATCTGCGCCCCGGAGAGACTTCAAACCCTGATGGCTGGTTTTACACGCATTCTCAAAAACTTAGGCGCCATGTTTACGGGACGCCTGCTGATGATCTTGCAGCAGGTGATTATGCCTCCTATCTTCATGGCGCGGTATTCGACCGCAGGCTTTGGCGAGTGGGGCGTCATGTCAGGAGCGGTGGCCGCGCTCGGCATGCTGAACTTCGGCGTGCAGACCTATATGAATCAGGACCTTGCGGTCCGCTATAACCGTGGAGACGTTCAGGACTACCAGATTCGGCAATCGACGGCGCTGCGTCTGCTGCTGGGGATTATTTTCATCGCGCTGGTGCTTTGTCTGGTGGTCTTTGCGATCCCACTGGAGAGCCTTCTCAGGCTCAAAACGATTGGCTATCGCGCCAGCCAGTTGACCGCCTACCTGTTGGCCTGTCAGCTTCTGCTTAACATCCTGTATGGCTACTTTACCGGCATCTTTATGGGTGTCTCGCTGGCGCATCGCGGAGCCTACTGGGGTAACTTCCAAACGCTGCTCAACTCGTTGAGCCTGCTCGCCTGCGTCGTGTTAAAGCTGCCATTCCCGGTGCTGGCCGGGGCGCAGGTGTTGGTGATGCTCGTCTGCATGGTGATCGTTTTGATCGACCTGCGCCGTACTGCTCCCGCTCTCTTTCCGAGCCTCCGTTATTGGGATGGTTCGGTTAGCTCGGAGATCTTGCATAAGAGCGGATACTTTGGCTTGATCGAGATCTCGACCTACATCACCTACCAGGTTCCTCTGATCGTCATCCAGCGCTTTATGGGACCGGTCGCGGTAGCTGGTTTTATCGTGATGCGGATGGTGTTTTCGATGTGCCGTCAGCTGCTGGCGATGTTTACCCAGTCGATGGGCGCGGAGATTACGACCATGTTCGGACGCCGCGATTGGCCTGGTCTTTCGCGGCTCTACGATTATTCTGAGCGGTTCATTTTCTTCCTGATTCCGCTGGTGAACACTGGTGTGCTGGTGCTCTCCCCAGTGCTGATTACCGTTTGGATGCACAAGCGCGCAGAGCTCTTCTCCCCTTATCCGTACATGCTCTCCGCGGCGATTTCGATGGTGGTCAGTCTCAAAGAGCACAAGTTCCAGTTTCAGTTTTCGACGAACACGCATGAAGAGCTCTCCCGAATCATGTTCGGCAGCTACATGGCGATGACAGTCCTTTCGTTGGCCACGGTGCCTCTGTTCGGGGTTGTTGGCTTTCTGTGGACCTGGTTGCTTGTGGAGGTCTTCCAGATGATCTTCATCATGCGGCTGAACATGAAGCTCTTTGCTGAAATTGAGCCGCTGGAGCTTACGTTCTTACGTCGGTTGATCGGTATCTGTATTCCATCGTTGCTGTTAGCGCTGCTCCTGTTGCATAAGACGGCTTCGTTTACCCTGGTGTGGCAGGTGGCGATTGCGGTTGCTTCGGGTGCGGTGGTGGCTGGGGTGGCGTGGCCTCTGTTCGGTGTCGGGGACGTCATCAGCAAGGTTGGCGGCCAATTTTCCAGCAAGTTCCGGACGCCTGTGCCGGAAAAGGGCTGATGTTCTCGGAGAGATGGTAGTGGCACGGTTTCCAAGTACAGACCCGGGGTATAAGAACCGGCACGGACAGGTCGTCATCGCGAAGACAGGCTTTCCGTCCGAGAGCTTCCCCGGCCAGACGATCTATCGCATGCGATGCTCCCATTGCCAGCATGAGTACGGCTCGAACGGCTGCGATATCTTCAAGCGCCGGTGCCCTCGGCATCAAGAGGGAGCCAAAGGCGAGGCGCTCCGGGAGGCTCCGCCGAGTCTTTTTGCCGTCTGAGTCTTTTCATCGCTGGGTGCGTCTAAATGTATGGTATTCTGTGATTCGCTGGGGACGTGTGCCTTTGAATGCCCAGACCCATCCGAGGTCAACGGGTTTGCCACCGCGGTCTTAACCGCACCAAAATCCCCCATCGACCCCGAAACAACCAAGGGATAGCTCCGCTTATCGGGAGCGGCTATTCCAAAAATTTTCTCCCGCAGGAGCGCGTTCCACCGTGGCCGAAGACATTGATAAGTACGAAGACGATATCGATAAGCTGATCGATACAGGAAAAGAAAAGGGTTACCTCACATACGGCGAGGTCAACGATCTGCTGCCGGGCGACATCACGACGCCAGACGACCTTGACGACCTGATGACCACCATCAACACGCAGGGCATCGATGTGTTGTCGGGCGAGTCGAAGTTCGGCAGTGACCGTGACAAATATGAGCCGGAGGCGGGCGAGGAGTCCGACGACGTTGAGCTCGATCTTTCTCCCGGTACGCTTGAGAAGACCAACGACCCCGTCCGCATGTACCTGCGCGAGATGGGCACCGTCCCGCTGCTGACGCGTGAGGGCGAGGTTGAGATCGCCAAGCGCATCGAGCGCGGCCAGATTCGCGTGATGAAGGCGATCTCACGTTCGCCGATCGTGATCCGCGAGATTGTGGGGCTGGGCGAAGATCTGCGCCGTGGCGTCCGCAATATCAAGGAAGTGGTCACCTTCGACGAAGAAGAGCTCACCGAAGAGATCCTTCAGGCTCGCGTTCGTGCGACCGTTAGCCGCATCGACGTCATCGTCAAGCATCAGAAGAAGCTGCTGGCGCTGGAAGAGAAGGCGCAGGCTCCGGTCGGCAAGGATGCGAAGGCCAAGAGCAAGGATCAGCGCAAGACGCGCTGGCTGATTGGCCGCGAACACGTCTATATCAACCGCGTTGTCCGTGAGCTGAAGTACACCAACTCCGAGAAGAAGCGGCTGCTCGACAAGGTCAACAAGACGGTCGATGCCATGCGCACCCTCGAGCGTCAGATTAAGACCCTTGAGACGAAGCATGAGTCCAGCAAGAGCGAAGAGCTACGCAAGGAGTACAAGCGCCAGCAGAAGAACTGCCGCGCCGACCTCGAGCGCGTCGAGGCCGATGCCGGCATCCTGATCGCCGATCTCAAGCGCACCCAGCGCGAGATGATCCAGGGCGACATGGACGCCGAGAAGGCCAAGCGCGAGCTGATCGAAGCCAACCTTCGCCTCGTCGTCTCCATCGCGAAGAAGTACACCAACCGCGGACTGCAGTTCCTCGACCTGATTCAGGAAGGCAACATCGGCCTGATGAAGGCCGTCGACAAGTTCGAGTACCGTCGCGGTTACAAGTTCTCGACCTACGCGACCTGGTGGATTCGGCAGGCTATCACCCGCGCCATCGCGGACCAGGCCCGCACGATCCGCATCCCGGTGCACATGATCGAGACGATCAACAAGCTCATCCGCACCTCGCGTCAGCTGGTGCAGGAGCTTGGCCGCGAGGCATCCTCGGAAGAGATCGCCCGGCGCATGGACATCCCAGTCGCGAAGGTCCGCAAGGTTCTCAAGATCGCGCAGGAGCCCATCTCGCTGGAGACACCGATCGGTGAAGAGGAAGACTCGCACCTTGGCGACTTCATCGAAGACCGCATGGCGGTCAGCCCGTCGGACGCCGTCATCTCGGTCAACCTGAAGGAGTACACGTCGCAGGTGCTGCGTACGTTGACGCCGCGTGAAGAGCGCGTGATCAAGATGCGCTTCGGCCTCGAGGATGGCTCCGAGCACACGCTGGAAGAGGTTGGCCAGAGCTTCCAGGTGACGCGTGAGCGCATTCGCCAGATCGAAGCGAAGGCCCTCCGCAAGCTCCGCCACCCAAGCCGCAGCCGCAAGCTGAAGGCCTTCGTGGATGGCGTCAAGGAGATGTAAAGCGGTTGGGCTGCGCACTCGAGCAGTGAGCGCCAGATGCTGTTGTTCTTTCAAAAGGGCCATCCGTGTGGGTGGCTCTTTGTCTGTTTGCTCCATGGTGGTTGCGATGCAGGAGCACTCGCTTTACAGCAAGCATCTTCCTGGCACCGCTTCGCCGTCTGCCATAATGGACGTAGCTTTCCTGGAGGAATATGACCGAGTATCGTGCGGAAGACCGGCATCGAAATGATGTCCAGCCTGAGGCCGAACCCTTCATCCTGTGGTTGCGCCGTCTGTGGCCTTTCTTCTGTGCCCTCGCGGTCGTAGTCACCTTTGGATACGCCCTCTACGACAAGTATCAGATCGATGGCGATGCCGTAGCCTATATGGATATTGGGGACCTGCTGCGGTCGCATCAATGGGCCGGTGCGGTGAACGCCTACTGGAATCCGCTCTATCCTGCGGCCCTTGCCCTCGGTCATATCGTCTTCCATGCCACTCGATACACCGAGCTGCACGCGTACTATATGACCAACTTCGGCATCTTTCTGCTGGAGATGGTCGCTGTCGTGGCGTTTACGGACTCGATCATCCGCCTCCGCACCGCACGCGAGACGGCAAATACGGGTGCCGGCATCTTTCTTCTGGAGCGATATGCGCTTCGTTATATCGGCGTCGGCCTTCTGCTGATTGCTACCCAGCGCGAGTTGAGCCTGGGCAAGGTGCGCCCCGACGCTCTGCTTCAGGCGCTGTTGTTGCTGGGGCTAGCGGCGCTGCTCAACCACCTCGCGACGGGACTGCTGCGCTACGCAGCGCTGATGGGCGTTGCGCTTGGGCTGGCCTACCTCACCAAATCGTTTGCATTCCTGTTCACATTGCTCTGCATTCTTGCGCTGGTGGCCTTCCGCTGGATCTGGCAGAGGCACGCTCCAGTGCGCGCTCTCGTTGCAGGGGGGCTCGCGTTCGTCTGCTTTGCCCTCGTCGCAGGACCCTACATTGCAGCGTTGTCGAAGCAGAAGGGCCACTTCGATTTTGGGGATTCCGGTGCCCTCAACTACGCCTGGTATGTGGGTGGAACTGAGAAGATGCATTTGCAGCCCTACCAGACCAGCCAGTTTGGCTCGGCCGAGGTCCGCCTCAAGCATCCCGAGAAGGAATTGCTCCACGCGCCTCAGGTCTTCAGTTACAAGCTGCTGCCCTATGGAACCTATCCGGACTGGTTCGACGCGACCTTCTGGAACGATTCGATCAAGCCGCACAACACTCTCCGTGGCGAGATCCCACGCGTCTCCCGTAATGTCGTCCTGGTCTTCCGATACATTTTCAACCATCCGGAAGGCTGGATTCTTCTCGGTCTGCTGATCTTCCTTGGAAGCCGCCTGCGCGCTGGCTGGAGACCCACTGCCAACGCCTTCTGGCTGACTCCAATTCTTCTTGGTCTCGGCATATGGGGCATCTACGGCATGGTCAATATTGAGGAGCGCTACGTTACGATCGGCTACCTCGCCCTCGTTCTTCCTCTCTTTGCGATGTTGCAGGTGTCGCCCGCAGCCGAGGCGGTTCAGCGTCCCACCGGAATCTTTAAGACGGCCTCCGTATTAGCCCTGCTGTTCGCGTTGCTTTTTGCCGGCGAATCGGGCCGCACGGTACTCGATCTGCGCCGCTATCTGTCCGCTGCCGGTTCCCCTGGCGGCTGGTATGACGCCGAGATGGTGCACACGGCCCAGGCTCTCAATGCGCTCGGGGTCGGCCCGGGCGACACCATTGCCTGCATCGGCTATCGCGCCTGCCTGGACGATCATTACTGGGCTCGTCTCGCCGGTGTTCGGATCCTGACTGAGGTCTACGATACCGGTGAGGTATACCCCTTTCTTGCCGGCCTCGGCAATCGGGACAAGATGTTCGACGTCGTGCGCCAACAGGGTGGAAAGGTTCTTGTAGGCCACTTTGCGCAACCCGGAGAGATGACCGGGACGACGCCTGCATCGGCTGGTTGGCATGAGCTGGCAGACACGCACTTCTACGAGTTTCCTCTCAATCTGCCTGCTCAGGGAGTCCCAACTCCGGCCATGGCGGATGGCGTTGCGCACTGACGCGCATTCCTTTTGTTAGCATGAGGTTCTACACACAGTTATGAGCGATCTCACTCTTACCATCCTGATGCCCTGTCTGAACGAAGCGGAGACGCTTGCCTTCTGCGTTCGTCAGGCGGTCACTGCCCTGCGGGACAACCAAGTCGAGGGGGAGGTGCTGATCGCGGATAACGGAAGCACGGACGGTTCCCAGCAGATTGCCATCGACGAGGGAGCGCGTGTCGTCAATGTTCCAACGCGCGGCTATGGCGCAGCGCTGATCGCCGGCATTGAAGCTGCCCGCGGCAAGTATGTGATGATGGCCGATGCCGATGCCAGCTACGATTTCGGTCATCTGCCCCGCTTCGTCCCCGTGTTGGACTCCGGCTATGACCTGGTTATGGGGAACCGCTTCATGGGAGGCATCAAGCCCGGCGCCATGCCTCCGCTCCACCGGTACCTCGGCAACCCGGTCCTGAGCGCGATCGGCAGACTCTTCTTCAGAATCCCGGTCCGTGACTTCCACTGTGGTTTGCGTGCCTTCCGTCGCGACTCCATCCTCGGCCTCGGCCTGCGTACGACAGGCATGGAGTTTGCCAGCGAGATGGTCGTCAAATCCTCGCTCGCCGGTCTCCGCATGACCGAGGTTGCTACTACACTTTCCCCGGATGGCCGCAGCCGACCACCTCATCTACGCTCCTGGCGTGATGGCTGGAGGCACCTGCGCTTTCTGCTTCTGTACAGCCCTCGTTGGCTCTTCTTCTATCCCGGACTCGTCACCTTTCTCGTCGGTTTTGTGATCTCACTCTTCTTGATCATGGGACCGCAGACGGTCGGTCGCTGGACCTTCGACGTCGATACGCTGACCTATTCTCTCGGTCTCGTTCTGATCGGAGCGCATATCTCAGTCTTTGCGGTCAGTGCCAAGGTCTTCGGAACCCAGGAAGGGTTTCTGCCGAAGAATCCCAGCTTCGAACGCCTCTTCAAGTTCATCACGCTCGAAGTCGGTCTTCTCTTTGGCTGCGCTCTGCTGCTGACCGGTGCCGGTATCCTCATTTACGCCCTCATGATCTGGCATGCAACAGGCTACGGCGAGCTATCTCCACAGCGAATGCTGCGCCTCACCCTGCCCTCTGCGACAGCGTTCATGTTGGGTGTCGAGGCGATCTTCGGCAGCTTCTTTCTCAGTCTGCTCGGTGTAAATCGCCGCTAATTGAAGACAAACAGCCGTCTTTGCCGCAAACAGAATGGCCCCCTGTTCGGGGGCCATTCTGCTGCTCGTCTGAGCCATTTGGGGAGGATTGAACCTTCCGGTGATTACATCGCACCTGGGGTGCTGTGCTTCACTGCTGCCTGATAACCCGCCTCAAAGCTCGAACGGTACGCATCACGAGCCGCTCCCTTTACCGGGGGGTGGACATACAGGTGCGACACCTTGGGATCAATCGGACGCTTTGCAGCATGGTCCAGTTGTGCTGCCTGAATGCCATCGCGGTAGCCCTGCTGTGCCTGCTCCGTTCCCGGAGGGGGCGTGTTCCAGTCCTGTGCTACAGCGGAGTTTTCTGCCTGCGCGTGCGCGAAAAGAGGAGCGCCGCTAAGAAGTGCTACTGCCATTACGGGTGCTGCGAATCGAATTAGTGTTTTCATTGCGTTCCTCATTTCCTTCAGGTCGAAATTCTCCTGAAGGCCGACAAGGATAGTACCGCCAAACGTATACGTTTGGCAATTTTGCATGAACAGGCTGTGAACCGGCCGAGTTACATATTGGTATGACCGCCGCGCATGTCCTCGTTGAAGGTCGGCTTGATAAACGTGAGCGCCTGCGCCAGCTCGGCGTCATAGTGCTCCTTGCGGCTCATCAGGGCGTCCGTGGGGGTAGCGTATTCCTTGTCGCCGGCTATACGAATCTCCCCGCTGGCTACCAGCGCCTCGACCGATTGCTTCAGCTCGGCGAGCGTCGCATTCAGGTACTGCGCGTCCCTGGGGTCGAGCAGCCAGACCGGTGCTCCTGCACCCAGCACGCCCGAGAGCCAGTACGTCTTCGCCGCAAGAAACGCCCGCCGCTGCGGCTCGGTCGTGTCGTTGAAGCTGAATTTCTTCTGCTTTGCGCTGTAGTAGCGTGTCGTGACCGGGACAGGCTGGCGATTACCGCTCTTCACCAACTCGAGCTGGCCCTGGTCCATCGTCTTGCGGACGGCGTTGTAGATGAAGCCCTCGGCGAACGGCTGTTCGGGAGCGGCCACAACCTCGCGGAAGGTGATGGTCATCGAAGCCGCGATCTTTGCGTGCAGCACGCTCTCCTCGCCTGTCTCCAGGTTGATCTCGCCGTGTACCAGCGACGTGTCCGCGCCCGAGGTCGATTGGTGGAAGGGCCATACGAACTTGCCGAAGCTCAGCGGCAGGCCATGCAGGCTCAGATAGCAGTCCGGACGTGGATTGACGAGCCGTTTTGCCGTCTCGGCAAGATAGACCTGCACCTCGCCGAGCAGATCGGCGCGGCTGAACTCGAAGCTGTCGCTAAGCTCCAAAAGCTGGGTCTTTGCCGGATCGGCTGCCAGTGCCAGCGTGAACTGTGTCGTCGGGTTCCCCGAGAAATCGGCTGCTGCCACCGTTGCTACTACCTTCAGCCCGGCTGCCTGTGCTGCCGACTCTACCTGCCCCGCCAAAACCGCCTGCGTCCCTGCACTCATCTGCTCTATCTTCCTTTGCGTCTTGCTGTTGTTCTATTTTACGGGTTGGGCCTCCCCTCTGCATCGGCTTTTGCGCTTTGCGGAGCTTCCGGCTCAGGAAATGTTGCTCCCGAAGCCCTCCTTCCGCCATCATGGAGTCGCATGTCCAACCTATCCAGTCTCCTGACCGAAGCCCGCAACCCTGCAACCGCCCGCATCGACGAGCTGTCCACGCTCGACATGCTCCGCCTCATCAACGACGAGGATGCGAAGATCGCCGCCGCCGTCGCCGCGGAGCTGCCCAGCATCGCCTGCGCCATCGACGCTATCGCCGAGCGCTTCGAACAGGGCGGTCGCCTCTTCTACATCGGCGCAGGAACCAGTGGCCGTCTCGGCGTACTCGACGCCTCCGAGTGCCCGCCGACCTTCTCCGTTCCGCCATCGCTCTTCCAAGGCATCATCGCAGGCGGCGACAGCGCGCTTCGCAAGTCCAGCGAGCACTCCGAGGACTCCTTCGAGGAGGGAGCCATGGACCTGGCCGCGCACCACTTCGCCCAGCCCGGCGTCTTTGAGCACGACACGCTGGTCGGCATCGCTGCCAGCGGCCGTACGCCGTACGTCCTCGGCGCCATCGAGCATGCCAAGTGCCTCGGAGCGCTGACCATCGGGCTGTCGTGCGTTCCCGGCTCACCACTCGCGCAGGCCGCAGAGATCGCCATCACCCCTGCCACCGGCCCCGAGGTGCTCACCGGCAGCACCCGCATGAAGGCCGGCACCGCCACCAAACTCGTCCTCAATATGCTCTCGACCGGCGTGATGATCCGCACCGGAGCGACCTACGGCAACCTCATGGTCAACGTCCAGACGACGAACGAAAAGCTGGTCGATCGCGGCCAGCGCATCGTCATGGCGGCCACCGGCTGCGACCAGCCCACCGCCGCTGAGCTTTTGAAGGAAGCAGGCAGCGTCAAGATTGCTATCGTTATGCAGAAGCTTGGAGTCGACCATGCCACCGCTGAAGCAAAACTCGCAGCCTGCAACGGTCATCTCGGCAACGTCCTCCGCTAGCCCATGGAATAGGCCCGGCGGCGTAGCTGCTTATGCGGACATGGTTTGTCTGCGTCCAGCGTTTTTCCTCAAAGGTTGCGCACGCTCAATACGGATAAAACGCTTGGGGGTGTTCAAGGCTTCCCATAGATCTGTTCGTCGCTGTGTATTCAGCCAAAAGTCAGCTGAGTTGCCGAAGACGCGCCCCAATATCAAAGCTGTATCCGCAGTCACAATACGACGGTTACGGCATAATTCGTTGACATGCTTTCGAGGTAACCCTGTTTTCTCTGCTAGCTCCGTCTGGGTGATACCTAGAGGTTCCATGAATTCTGTAATCAACATCTCGCCCACAGTTACGGGCTTTCTTTTGGTGTAGTAATTCGACATTTTGACACCTCTTCGGGGTACATCTAGTGCTTGCGGAATTGGCTTCGTGTTCTCTATTGCGTCGATTTACCGATACGAATGGTTATCCAAATACACTTCTTTGGCCTTCCCATCCCCCCATTTAAATACCAATCGCCATTGGTTATTGATCCTGATTGAGTGCCACCCTGCCAAGGTGCCGTTTAATTTCTCAAAATGATTACTTGGTGGAACTCGAAGGTCAGCGTCTATCGAGTGATCGGAATCATTAAAACAGGCTCAGCTTGCGCGGCATCTCGATTCCCAGATGCTCATACGCCAGCCGTGTTGCCACCCGCCCGCGCGGGGTGCGGTCGAGGAAGCCGATCTGGATCAGGAACGGCTCGTAGACCTCTTCGAGAGCATCCTGCTCCTCGGCCAGCGCAGCGGCGAGCGTGTTCAAGCCCACTGGGCCGCCGTCGTACTTTTCGATAATCGTCCGTAGTAGCCTCCGGTCGAGTTCGTCGAAGCCGTGGGCATCCACCTCGAGCATCGCCAGCGCGGCCTGTGCGGTGGGCCGGTCGATCTTGCCCTGTGCGCGCACCTGCGCGTAGTCCCGCACGCGCCGCAGCAGCCGGTTGGCGATACGCGGTGTTCCCCGCGACCTCATCGCGATCTCCGCCGCACCGTCCTGATCGATCGGCACACCAATCACCTCGGCCGAGCGCTCGACCACAAAGCGCAACTCGTCGTCGGTGTAGAACTCCAGCCGCAGCAGAATGCCGAACCGGCTCCGCAACGGAGACGAGAGCAGGCCGGGCCGCGTCGTCGCCGCCACGAAGGTGAACGGCTTGATCTCCATGACGTGCGTCCGCGCCGCCGGTCCCTGCCCGATGATGATGTCGAGCTTGTAGTCCTCGAGCGCGGTGTACAGCTTTTCCTCAAGCACCGGCTGCAGCCTGTGGATTTCATCTAAAAACAACACCTGGCGTTCCCGCAGGTTGGTCAGAATCGCCGTCAGGTCGCCTTGAATTTGCAACGCCGGTCCGCTGGTCTGTTGATAACCGACCTCCAGCTCGTTTGCGATGATCGTCGCCAGCGTCGTCTTGCCCAGCCCAGGCGGTCCGAAGAGCAGCACATGGTCGAGCGCCTCGCCGCGTGACTTCGCTGCTTCGAGCGCAATGGCAAGCTGCTCCTTGGCCTTCTCCTGGCCGATAAACTCCGCCAGCCGGGTAGGGCGCAGCTTCAGTTCAAAGGCAGCATCCTCATCGACGCGACCTGCCGAAACCAGCCGCTCCGCCTCGGCCGAAGCCTTGCGATTCAGGTCCACCTTCGCCTTGTGCTTGGGAATATCCACTCAGGGCGATACTAAGGCGAAAGGCTCAACGAAGCAACAGGGCAGGCTTCTGGATAGGGGGAGTTTCGGATTGTCCACAGCGCAGAGGGTGCTCGCTATAATGCCCGCATGTACACGCCACAGGCTGGAATCTTCGCTCTTGGAACCTCATCTCACGCGTACCTGGAGTTCGACCTTCTGGACGCGAAGAAGTGCAAGGAATTTGCCTCTACCATCTCCGCTATCCGTGAACCACGGACCACCACAGGCTCGCACGTCGCTCGCACCGATCGGGACGAGTTTGGAAACATCTTTCGCCGCAACATGCCCTACGGAAACATTGAAGACCATGGCACTGTGTTCATTGGATTCAACGCAGACCAGCAACGGCTTTCCAGAATGCTCGATAGCATGGCGGGCCTCGTCGCCGGCACGCGCGATGCGCTCACACGCTTTACCCAGCCGTTGACTGGCTCCTACTATTTTGTGCCTTCCGTCGAGAGCCTGCGGAGCTTACGGTAAGACAACCCCGCAAACGTCGCAGACTCTGGCCCCTATCGACTGAGTTTCAACAGTACCGACGCATGTGGTGGAAGCGGCTGAGAGAGCTCCGTCTGCGAACCGAGGTCCTTCCGGAGCCATAGATCCCGAACCTTATAGCTCTTCTGCATCAGGCCATAGTCTGCGAACGCGGAATTAACCTGGGTCGGCGCATCGCCGAGGTTGAACACCGCGAGATACTCCGCGCCGTTGCTTCCCTTCGATGTCCAGACGATCACGTCGCCGCTTTGCTTTGCCAGGCGTTGATCGTGGCCGTGCTGATCGACGGCGAGCACCTCAGGATTCGTCAGCAGCAACGCGGTAAAGTCGTCCAGTTGCGTCAGATTGCCACCCATAAACAGTGGCGATCGTGCAATCGACCACAATGTCAGCAGGGTCTGCTGTTCGTCGTGCGTCAGTCGCGAAGTCCGTGGTCTTCCCTCTCCGGGAACCGGCCCAAGCTGCCCGATCGGCAACATGTCCGCGTCCGGCCAGTTCCCCGGTTTGACGTACGGTTGCCAGCTTGCGATCACGGCGAACTGGTTCTTCAGGCCCTGCGGAAAGTCTTTCGTTGCAGGCCGCTCCCACTTATCCCAGACGTCATTGGAGATGCGCCAGAGCTGTGCGTTCTGCCCAACCGCTGCTGCGTTCTCAAGCGCCGTAGGACCGGGCGACAGGCTGAGCACAATGGGACGTCCGGATTTCGTGATAGCCCTGTGGATCATGCGAATTTCATCGCCTTTGTATGGATGCGATGCGATGCAATCTACCTTCAGGTAATCGACGCCCCACGATGCATACTGCTGAATCAGGCCGTCATACCAGGCCTGTCCCGCAGTGTTGTCGCGAACGCCGTAGTTATCCGGATTCCATGGGCAGGTATCGGCCTGGTCCGCCGCGTCGGCAGCATGGAAGCTACTGCCCGCAATCGACGTATTCGCCGCAACCGTCTGCTTCGGAATGCCGCGGATGATGTGGATGCCAAACAGCAGTCCCTTCGCGTGGACAGAGTCGCCGATAGCCTTCAAACCCACGCCGTTTGCGGCCGAAGGAAAGCGGTTCGGCGCGGGGTCGTACAGTCCGTGCAGATTGATCGTGTAGTGCAGGTTCTCGGGTTTTGAGGCGGCCTCGGGGTTTTGCAGATACCATCCCTCGTCGATCACCGCGTAACGCCAGCCCAGTGGCTTCAGCTTGCTTGCCAGCACATCAACGTTTGCTGCGAACTGCGACTCGGTGACGGTGAGCCCGTACGAGTCCCAACTGTTCCAGCCCATCGGAGGAGTCGGAGTTAACGTTTTCTCCTGAGCTAGACAGAGAGGGAGAGCCAGGGACGCAAAAAGAAGGATCGCAAGAGGCTTGGAAAGCATGCCCTCAACGATACTTGATGGCCGTGCGACGGTCTACAGAAAGGGAAACAGAGCAAAGCGCGTTGCTATTGCGTCGCCGGTAACCCATTCTTCATCGCCGATCCCGCAACGGTCTTTGTGCGAAGCTCAACGGATGTCAGGTTCTGCATCTTGTTCGGAGTGGTGTGCGCCTCATGGCCGCGTTGATCGCTCAGCGCCGTCGCGGGCTGCTGCATGGTGACAATGACAACCGTCGCCGAGATGCTGCCGGAACAGGCATAGCTGTGTGTGGTGCCCGCATCGAAGTACACGGCATCACCAGCCTCCATGTGGTATTTGGTTTCGCCGTGCTGAATTTCGAGAGCGCCTCCAAGGACATAGAGGAACTCGCAACCGACATGCTGATGTGCTCGCGATCCTCGGCCTTTTCCGGGCAAAAACTCAGCGAAGTACGGGTCCAGTTGTCGATCCGGCACCATATACCCCAGGCTCTCGAAGTAGTATGCAGGGTCCGTCACGCCGGTCTGGGGAAGCCGCACGCGATCCTTGACGCGGTGTATCCGGAAGACCGTCTGCGGTTTCAGGTCGAAGAAATAGCTGAGATCCTTCGAGAAGACCATTGCGATCCGCGCGAGATTACGCAACGTAGGGACTATTCGCCCTGTCTCCAGCTGCGACAGAAAGCTCGCTGAGAGGCCGGTGTGTCGGCCAAGCTCAACCAGGCCCATGGATCTTTTGAGTCGAAGATGCTTAATACGCTCCCCGATCCGCTTCTCGGCGATACATGATTCAGCCGCTTTCCCGTCGGCATGGAGCATCTCGTTGCCGGAGAGGGATGCTGGCAGAGAGACTGCATCTGAAGTGGTCGTGGTTTTTGGCATATTGTTTGTTGCGCAAACAGAGGTTGCTATCCCGTCAAAAATAGATACGAACTTCGCATCGCTTTGGATTTTCACCGGCGCGCCGGTACGGTATGGCCGGAACAGGAGCGTAATGCTAGCCTGAGATCAATGATTCCGCCGGCAAACAATCGATCCGCTCTGGCGAAGCCTATAGGAATCAGCCTCCTCTCTCTCTTTCTGCTGGCGAGTTGTGCCAGCCCCGGCCCGCCGCGCCCTCCTTCCCTACATCTCCCGGAGATCGTCTCCGACCTGGCAGCGGAGCGTCAGGGAGACGAGGTTCGACTGCACTGGACGACCCCGGCGAAGACCACCGACGGGCTCACCATTACCGGCACGATGACTGCTCAGATTTGTCGTGCGACTCCGACGACTCCGATTGTCTCGACCGTGCGGCATCCCGAGGTATGTACACCAGTAGGCCGCGTTCCAGCCAAGGCTGGTCCATCGGAGGCGACCGATCTTCTTCCTCCCGCGCTTGCAAACGGGCCGGGGGAACTGATCGAATACCGGCTTGAACTTCGCAACCGGAATGAGCGCTCGGCAGGGCTGTCTGCCCCTGCTTTTGTTGCTGCGGGGCCTGCTCCGCCGGCCGTTACCGGCCTTCACGTTGTCGCGACCGAACAAGGCGCGCTGCTCCAGTGGGAGCCGAAGGACGCCGCCGACAGCATCGAGCTCACGCGTCTGCACGCAGCAACGTTGGCGAAACCGGCTGCGGGAGCAAAACAGCCACTCCAATCGGCACCGAAGGAGCCAGCCGAGGTGCACCTTCGCGCCAGCAAGGTCAATTCGGCGGATTCTCTCTTCCGTCCTGATGCAGGAGGCACTTTGGATGCGACCGCTCATCGCGGCGAGACATATGGTTATACGGCGGAGCGCATCCGGAACGTCGTCATCGACGGCCACTCGCTTCAGGTCCGTAGCGCTCCTTCGACCAGCATTAAGGTCATCATGCGCGATACATTTCCTCCCAAGCCTCCTGTCGGGCTCGAGACAATCGTCGGGAGCTCTGCATCCGCACCCTCGATTGACCTCTCCTGGAGGCCAAACACGGAACAGGATCTCGCTGGCTATCTTGTGTATCGGCGGGAGTTAGGTGCTGATGGCCAGGTTGTTGGTGCATCCGTCCGGCTTACCGCGACACCGATTCAGGAGCCAGGATTCAGCGACACCACCATCGTTGCCGGACATACCTATAGCTACTCCGTCACAGCTATCGATACTTTGGGCAACGAAAGTCGTCCCAGCGCTTCGGCACAGGAACAGGTACGGTTGCCCTGAGCAGTATTCATATTGAATTACGGTTGCTGGAAGGCATTCTTGATAAAATAGACGCGTAGACCGAAGGAGTTTAGAGCTATGGCATCCCTACTGGAGCAGTTGAAGCGCGTTACCACCGTGGTCGCCGACACCGGCGACATCAACTCCATCGAGAAATTCAAGCCGACGGATTCGACCACCAATCCCTCGCTGATCGCTGCTGCCGCTGAGAAGAGCGAATACCAGTCGATCGTCGACGATGTGCTGAAAGAGGCCAAGAAGCAGGCCGGCGACAGCGCCTCCGACGAAGTGGTAGCCGCCCTCGCGTTCAAGAGCCTTGCCGTAGCCTTCGGCAAGAAGATCCTCAACATCGTCCCCGGCCGCGTCTCGACCGAGGTCGATGCACGCCTCAGCTACGACACGGAAAAGACCCTCGAGCAGGCTCGCGACATCATCGCTCAGTACGATCAGGCTGGCATCTCTCGCGAGCGCGTTCTGGTCAAGATCGCCTCCACGTGGGAGGGTATCAAGGCTGCCGAGATCCTCGAACAGGAAGGCATCCACTGCAACCTGACGCTGCTCTTCGGCCTGCATCAGGCGATCGCATGCGCCGAGGCGAAGGTCACGCTCATCTCGCCCTTCGTTGGCCGCATCCTCGACTGGTACAAAAAGGATACCGGCAAGGATTACACAGGCGCCGATGACCCTGGCGTTCAGTCCGTCACGACGATCTACAACTACTACAAGAAGTTCGGCTACAAGACGCAGGTCATGGGAGCGAGCTTCCGCAACATCGGTGAGATCACTGAGCTCGCTGGCTCCGACCTGCTGACCATCGCGCCCAAGCTGCTCGCCGAGCTCGACTCGACCGAAGGCGATCTACCGCGCAAGCTCGATCCGGAGCACGCGAAGTCGCTCACCATCGAGAAGATCACCATCGACAAGGCGACCTTCGAGAAGATGCACGCCGAGGATCGCATGGCGCACGACAAGCTGAAGGAAGGCATCGAGGGCTTCTCCAAGGCGCTCGAAGATCTCGAGAAGCTGCTTGCGAAGCGTCTCAGCGAGATCAGCCAGCCAGTCAACGCATAAGAGCAATCCATGCAGCAACAGGAAGGGCGGCCACCGTGGCCGCCCTTCCTGTTTATTCCCGACAGAGTTACAAGATATACCGGCTGAGATCCTGATCCTTCACGATGCTGGCCACCTGCTGCCGCACGTATTCAGGATCGACCACAATCACCTTCTCGGTTCCGGTCTCGGTCTGGCGTTCGATCACCGGCAGAGGCGGTGACGGTATCTGGACCTCGCCAGTCAGCGGAGCCGAAGCACCGATCTCCGCGACGACACCCTCGGAGGTCGCCTCCGCACGCGGACTCTTGAAGAGGTCAGGCGCCTGGAAGCTGATCTCGTCGAGCACGCGTTCCATGATCGTATGCAGCCGCCGCGCACCGATGTTCTCCGTCGTCTCATTCACGCGGAAGGCAAACTGTGCCATCTCGGCGAGAGCTTCAGGGGTGAACTCGAGCTTCAAGCCCTCCGTCTCCAGCAGAGCCGTCGACTGCTTCACCAGTGAAGACTTCGGCTCCGTCAGAATACGGATAAAGTCGTTCACGGTCAGCGAGTGCAACTCCACCCGAATCGGGAACCGTCCTTGCAACTCCGGGATCAGATCGCTCGGCTTCGAGACGTGGAACGCGCCCGCCGCGATAAATAGGATGTGGTCGGTCGATACCATGCCGTACTTCGTGTTGACCGTGGTGCCTTCAACGATGGGCAAAATGTCGCGCTGCACGCCCTCACGGGAGACATCCGGTCCATGGCCGCCCTCGCGTCCAGCAATCTTGTCGATCTCATCGAGGAAGACGATGCCCGAGTCCTCGACCCGTTCGACGGCGAGCCGCGTCACCTGATCCATGTCGATCAGGCGACCCTCCTCCTCCTGCACGAGGTAGTCGAAGGCTTCGGAGACCTTCATCTTGCGCTTCTTTGTGCGCTGGCCAAACAGCCCCGGGAGCATGTCCTTCAGGTTGACGTCCATCTCGTCCGGCCCCTGGTTCGTAATCAGCTCGAAGCTCGGCTGATTGCGGTCCCGGACATCCAGCTCCACCATCCGGTCGTCCAGCCTGCCCTCGCGGAACTGCTGCCGCAGCTTTTCGCGAGTTCTCTGCTGGCTGTCGCCGGGCTTTTCTTCCGCCGTCTCCGGTTCCACATGGGCAACATCGTCAACCAGAGCGGAGGTTGGCAACTGGATCACATTGCTTCCCGGCTCACTCGTGGCCGCCGCCGCAGTCGTCGCCGCGGCTGTCACCGGAGCGCTCGCCGGCGAAGGCGGCAGCAGCAGATCCAGCAGCCGATCCTCCGCGTTTAGCTCGGCCTTATCCTCGACATCTTCCAGCTTCTCTTCGCGAACCATGTCGATGGCGATTTCGACCAGGTCGCGGACGATGGATTCGACATCGCGCCCGACATAGCCCACCTCGGTAAACTTCGACGCTTCGACCTTGAGAAACGGCGAGTTCGTCAGCTTGGCGAGACGCCGCGCGATCTCCGTCTTACCCACGCCGGTCGGCCCGATCATGATGATGTTCTTCGGCATGATGTCTTCGGCGAGCTCGGGTGGAAGCTTCTGTCGACGCGAACGATTACGCAGCGCAATCGCTACGGCTCGTTTCGCGGCGTGTTGCCCGACTACATACTTGTCCAGCTCGGCGACGATCTCACGTGGAGTCATCTCATCGAGCGCGAGCGCCTGATCGTCAGCGGTCCCCGGTAGGAAAATTGCCATGATGCGGTGCTCCTGATTGCAAAATATTGAGTAAAGGAAACGGCCTATCGATCGGTTGCAGGCTCTGCCTTCAGCTCTTCGATCGTGATCTGGTCGTTGGTATAGATACAGATCTGTCCGGCGATCTTCATGCTCTTCACAGCGATCTCGCGTGCCGACAGGTCCGTGTTTTCCATAAGGGCCCGTGCGCTGGCCAGTGCATAGCTGCCGCCCGAGCCGATGGTCGCGATTCCCTCATCCGGATCGATCACATCGCCCGTCCCACTCAGCAGGAAGGTATGCTTCGGATCGGCCACGATGAGCAGCGCCTCAAGCTGGCGCAACATCTTGTCCGTTCGCCAGTCCTTCGCCAGCTCCACGGCGGCTCGCCCCAGGTTTCCGGCGTACTGCTCGAGCTTGGTCTCGAAGCGGGCAAAGAGCGAGAACGCGTCCGCAGTCGATCCGGCAAACCCAGCCAGCACCTTGTCCTGATACAGCCGCCGGATCTTCTTTGCCGAGTGCTTCATCACGGTCGAACCCAGCGATACCTGCCCATCGGCAGCCATCACGACCGAGTCGCCGCGCCGCACACAGATGACGGTCGTGGACCGGATGCGGCGACCCTCAGCCAGATCGAGCGGGTGGGCAAGCTGTGGCGCAGCGGGAACATGCTTCAGACGGGGAAACTGCTTCGCAGAGGAGACACTAGACGGCTTCATTGGCACACTTCAGTATATCGCCAATCGTTTATTTCCCCCATTTTTGCAAACATGAACATGGTTTAACCGTAGAGGGGCCGCATGGTCTATGCTGTGCAAAAGGCACTGTGTTCCCGCATCTTCCATCTTCTTTGCACCTCGATCGCCTCACCCGGCAACAGGTAACTGCCGCCGCAGCCGCCACCCTCGCAGTGGGGGGAATCCTGCTGTACGCGATGCTGCGCAGGCGGGAGTCTCCCGAGGAGATCGAACTCCAGCGGCGCACCCTCCTGGCCCATTCTGGCCGCCTGATCGACGGAAGCATCGTCGGCATCGACCACACCACCGAGGACAACAGCATCGACGGCGTCGTCGACATCCCCGACGAGGACCTCGGTGTGCCCCGCATGCTGATCTACCGCTACCGCATCGCCGGGGTTACCTACGAGTGCGCGCAGGATGTCACCAGCCTCCCCGACCACGTGCGTAACCTCCGGATCGATCTCCCCGTCCAGGTCCGTTACGACCCGCGCAATCCCGGTAACAGCATCGTCGTCGCCGAAAACTGGACGGGCGTGCGGCTGGAACGCTCCCTTCGTCAATTTCTGGGTGAATCGAACCCTCGCGATTGAAGCTCTTCTAGCTGGGGGCTACACTTTAGATATGCACATGGTCGCCAGCCCGAACAGTAAGATGCAGCGCGTTCTACAGATTTCGATGGCCGCAACCTTTCTCTATGTGGTCGCGACCTTCTACTTCGGCGTGCGAGCGCACTCCCTTGCGCTCATCTCCGAGGCCGGACATAACGTCAGCGACCTGCTCGCCATCCTGCTGTCGTTTGTGGCTGTGTACTTCCAGTCGCGCCCGGCGACGGAAGAAAAGACCTTCGGCTATCAGCGTGCCGGAGTTCTAGCCGCCTTCGTCAACGCGCTTACGCTGATCGTTCTCTCCATCTGGATCGCGTTTGCCGCCACCCATCGTTTCAGCGCGCCGGTCGCCGTGCAGCCGCGTCTGATGATGGCCGTCGCCGCAGCCGGTGTTCTGATGAACGGCGCCATCGCCAGCCTGCTCTGGAAGTTCTCCGGCGACGTCAACATTCGCAGCGTCTTCCTGCACATGCTCGGCGATACGCTCTCGACCGCCGCGGTCATCGCCGGTGGCGCTGGCATCCTCTATACGGGGCTCTCATGGATCGATCCTCTGCTATCGATTCTTATCGCCGGCATGATCCTTTGGAGCTCCGTCGGCATCGTCCGCGAGACGCTCAACATCCTCCTCGAAGGTACGCCCAGCACCCTGCACCTGGCCGAGATTCGCGCTGCCATGCAGGAGGTTGACGGCGTGCTCAACGTCCACGATCTGCATGTCTGGAGCCTCGGCTCGTCGTCGCACGCGCTGGCATGTCACGTTACGACCTCTGAGATGCCGATGTCGGAGTGCGGCGCGATTCTCGAAAGCCTCAACTGCGCCATTCGCGACCGTTTTCACATCCATCACACGACGATCCAGTTCGAAACCACGGGCTGCGAGACGACCCATGGATGCAGCGCTCCGCCGCCGCTCGAGGTGGTTGGTGCGCATGGCCATCACCATCATCACGGTCATAGCCACGCGCACTGATGTAGCTGTGCGAATCTAAACCAGCGTCGCGTCCAGCGTAATCTCAGCAGCCTTCAGCACCTTCGACAGTGGGCAGCCTTCCTTCGCCTTGTGCGCCAGCTCGTCGAACTTCGCCTTATCCACGCCCGGAGCCTTCACCTTCGTCGTCAGATGAATCTTCGTGATGGTTGGGCCGCCGTCCTTCAGAATCTCGAGCGTCACCTGAGCGGTCGTCTCAATCGTGTCCGGCACGAGTCCGGCCTCCGTAAACTGCGCGCTCAGCGCCATCGAAAAACAGCCTGCATGCGCCGCTCCGAGCAACTCCTCTGGATTCGTTCCAACGCCCTCGGCGAATCGCGATCCAAAGCTGTATTGCAGATCCTTCAACGCCGTGCTCTGCGTCGAGATTGTTCCGTTGCCTTCTTTCAGACTTCCATGCCAAACTGCGCTTCCGCTGCGATTCATGATCTTCTCCTCAGTAGACGTGCTGCATCCGACTGTACCTTCTTGGATGCTCCATCCGCATGATGGGAGTTGAAAAAACAGCATGGTGCGCTACCCTGTTCTCCATGCCTGTCTCTGCTGGCCAATCCGATCCCGTCCCTGAGCCGCAACAGTGCCGGATTCCCGCTGAACACCACTGCGTCTACTGTCCCACCTGCTCCTCGCGGTTGAAGGACAGTCGCTGCAAGCTCGTCTGCCCTCTCTGCGGCTACTTCCTGAGCTGTGCCGACTTTTATTAAATTTCAGCTTTGCGCCGAGCCGATGCTCCCATCACTTTCAGCCGCCGCAGAACCTTCCGCGCCAGCCCGGTCAATGGAAGCTCCCCCAGCTTACCTGTCGGCGTCCAGTGCAGCATCTCAATGCGGGTTGGAATGGCCTTGCGCAACGCATAGCTCTTCGGATCGGCCTCTGCAAATACCGCGACAAGGTAGTTGGTATTCGTAATGGAGTGGCGAAGCCGCAACAGCGGCTCCAGCTCCTTGACCACATCCATCGGCAGCGGCGGCAGCTCGTACATTCCGGCCATCAGGCTTGCATGCGCCGGACGCTGCTCCATCAACACCTCGGTCTGCTTCCCACGCGTTCTCAAACTGAGCAGGTAGGCTGCTGGCAAGCTCCGTTGCTTGCTCCGAGGCGGAGTCGGGTGTTCGCCGCGCGTACGGCACAGCGCAAAGACGGGGCATTGAAGGCACAGCGGACCACGGGGCAGACAGATCGTCGCTCCCAGCTCCATCATGGCCTGATTGTGATCGCCTGCCGCATTCGTCCCACCCCGAACCCATCGCGGAGGAACAAGCGCTGCCGCTTGCTGGCGCACAAAATCGCGTCCTGCGGCGGTCGCCTCCTCCGGTCGGCCCGTCACCCGCAGCAGCACACGCTCCACGTTGCCGTCGACGACGGCGATGCTCTCCCCAAAGCTGATGCTGGCAATCGCCGCGCAGGTGTACTCGCCGATGCCGGGCAGCTTGCGCAGCTCCGTCGAAGACTCCGGCAGAGCTCCCTGAAGCTCCTCAGCGATCACCTGCGCCGCCTTATGCATCATCCGCGCACGCCGATAGTAGCCGAGCCCCGACCACGCAGCGAGCACCTCGCTCTCAGGAGCCGCAGCAAGCGCCGTAACCGAAGGAAAGCGGCTCAGAAAGTCGTGGTAGTGCTCAATCACCGCCGCCACACGCGTCTGCTGCAACATAATCTCCGACACCCACGTTCGGTACGGATCATGAATCCCACGCCACGGCAACTCGCGCGCATTCAGCCTGTACCAGGCCATTAGCTTCTCGCGGAAGGCAGCGATATGGATGGGCGCGAGTGCGCTCGGAGCAGCTTTGGAAGAGGAAGGCATCGATTGCAAGTCTATCGTTGCGGGCTACGCAGTATCGCCAGGCTTGGTCTTGGGTATAACCGGTTCAGGTGCCTTGGGATAAGGCATTCCCTTGGTCAGAACCGCTTGCAGCGCCGCGTCGTAGCCGTAGATATCATCGAAGAAATGCGTCTTCCCATCCTCCGCGGGAATCGCTGTCAGGTAGAAGATCACGATCGGAAGCTGCTTCTTCAGATTCACCTGATGGTTGTCCGGGCCAGTATTCATGGCCTCCTGCACCTTGTCGAGATCCCAGTCCTGCTGCCCCTGGAGCACCCAGACCGCCAGGCCGTCGGGCTTCTGCACACGGACGCAGCCGTGGCTGAAATCCCGCCGCGTGCGGTTGAACAGATAGGTCTCAGGAGTAGAGTGCAGGTAGATGTCGTACTGGTTCGGGAACATGAACTTGACCAGCCCCAGTGAGTTCCCCGGGCCGGGCTTCTCGCGTACCAGCACCATCGCGTGCTCCACCTGATGAACTGTATAGTTCGGCAGGACGACGCCCTTGTTGTTGGTCACCTCGTAGTTCTTGCTCGCGAGGTAGTCCTTGTTCGCCTCCATGTGAGGCACCAGCTCCTTCTTGGCGATATCGACCGGCACATTCCAATACGGCCGGAAGATGAGGTACTTCATCATATGCGTGAAGACCGGCGTCTCATGATCGCCCTTGACCTTGCCGACGACGACCTTCATGGTGAAGTCGAGCGTGTGCTCCTCGTTGTAGCCGCGCAACACAAACTCAGGCAGGTTCACCATCAGCCGCGCATTCAGATAAGGGTCCGGCAGCCAGCGCCAGCGCTCAAGCGAGTCCTGCAACTGCGTCACTCGGTCTGCAAGCGGCACGTTGAGAGACTTGACGGTCTGCGGCGTAAGCCTGCCATCGTCCGTGATCCCATGTCGACTCTGGTAGGTCTTCACAGCGTCTGAGAGAGCCTTGTTGTAGGTCTTCGGAGCATCGTCGTCGCCCGCATCTCCCTCAAGTTGCAGCCGCTGCCAAAGCTCCTGCGCCGCAGGGTAGCTTCCCCCTTGCGAAACCGGGTTAGCAACCATCGGCAGTGGATCGGCATTCGCCTGCTGCTGTTGCTTCGCCAGATCCATGTAATGAACGAGCGCCTGTTCGGTCTGCCGGTACACCTCCGAGTCGGGCTCTACCGACGCCAGAAGCTGCGGAACATCCGCCGCACCGATGGCCTTGTCCGTAAGGAACTGGGGCAGATCATACTTCTTCGAGGCCGAGTCGATCTCGAAGTTGAAGTGTTGCGGATTGACGCGCCCAATATGCAGATCGGAGATCAGCCGCATAACACTGATCGTCATCGCCACATCGAACTGCGCAAGCGCAGCCGGGTTTTTCTCACTGAGCTGCTGCGGCCGCCCTGTCCACAGCGAAGCATCATAGTCCTCCGGATTGAGCCCCTTGGCAGCAACATTCTGGATCGCCTGGACGAACGCTATCGCCTGTGGAGTGGGCTTGCCGTCCTTCGTCCACGCAAGGTCATACTTCCGATCGTCGTAAAACTTCTGCACCATCGGCTGGTAGTCGGAGAAGTCCGGCCAGTGCAGCGTCGGCATCGTCTTCGCGGAGACCAGGGGCTGAAGGTCCAATGTGTAGTCCGGGGTGCTCGGCGAAAAAGGGGAGAAGCTGGTCTTGCCGTGGCGCTTGCATCCCGATGCAAGCAGCAGAATGGCAATCGCGCATACTGCGCCCACGCTGCGGAGATTGACTGTCGTCTTCACTAAAATTGTCCTTCGGATCGAATGGGGAGCAAAGCGCCAGACGTTTAGATGCGCGATTTCCTTTTCGTGTCCTTGCAATCTTCGGTTGCAACCAAAATACGGCTAAAGCGCGATGGAAGGAAGCGCCGCCAGACAGAGTATCGCCTGAGTGACGAGTACTGCACCGGTTAAAGTGAGAAACAGCTTGCGATGCCGGGTCTCGAGCGCGTCCGCGAAGGTTCCGCCAATAAACGTGAACAGGAAAGGAAGGGCCCACAGCCACGGACTGGAGATCGTCTGGGTTGTCTGGAGTGGGAGCAGGAGCAGCAGCATCAGCAGCGGGGTCGTATTGCCGAAGTAGCGGCTCCGGCGGACCGTAAGGTACAGAATCGCCGCAACTCCTGCCGCAATCAGAATCGGCGCGTTTGTGATGTCCCTGATAAATCCGGACGGCCCTACCAGAGAGAACCAGAATCTCGCGCCGCCGCCGGTAAACACGTAGCTGAAGGGGGCAGGCCGAAAGCTGTAAAACGCAAACAGAATCAGCAACGCGCCGATTCCCGTAAAGATCGGGATCTGCACAACATAGCTGCGCCTGCGCTCCGCGACGTAGAACATGAACAGAATGGCCGCCACAAAGCCAATGATCGCGGCGAGCAGATGCGCGGCCGCCGTAAGCCCAAGCGCCAGCGTAAGCAGGGCAATGCGTGGACGCCACTTCCGCCGCGGTCCCTGCATCGCGTGAGCCACCCCGATCGCCGTGTAAATCAGGCCATAGAGTCCCCACATGGCCAAAACATCGTTATTCGGCGCGACCGAGGCATGGATGATCGTAGGACAGAAACAGTAGAGCCCCAGCGCAAGAAAACCGCCCTCATTGCCAAAGAGGCGGCGCGAAACCCACCACAGCCCAGCGCCGAGCCACATCGCAAACAGGATGAACGGGACATGGAGCAGATATTTCACGCTCGAAAGCTCGTGCCGTGCCTCCCACGTCGAACCGTTGAGGGCGCCTCCCGCATACAGACGGTTCTCCGGCTTGCGGAGCTTGTCGCCGGCGAGCAACGCCAGCCGCTGCACGGTAAGAGGAAGCCCCGCGACGCGGTAGGCGAAGGTACCATCCCCGTTCAGATTTCCGCAGGTCGTGAAGTAGCCCGCCAGTGGCGATGGCCGCTCCCACATCTCTCGGCCGCAACGTGCATAGCGATAGTCCTGGGGAGAGAGCTCCTGCCGTCCCACGACCCAAAGGCACTCCGCCATAAAGAAAAGAAGCAGGAGCGCAGCAAGCTGTTGCGGGCGGCCGATGTGAATACGGGGGAGCTTCATTGCAGGATTTCGTCGGCCTCGTGCGGATCGTATGGATTGGTTGTGCTGGAGCTCGGTTACAGCCCGCCTTCAAGTGTATCTTGAGAAAAGAGGTGTTATGCAGTCGCTTTCTTTTGTGCCCGGCCGAGCTTTTCTCTCTTCCAACTCCAGCAGGGTTCCATGGACGGTCGTTTTTGAGGATGAAGGAGTCGCGGGCTACTTCTACGCATGTGATCGCTCGCAGGAGATCCACGAGAACAGCATCCTCGATGCCATGCTCATCTACAACGTAGCCGCCCTCGCCAAGAGCGACGCGGAGCTCGAACGGCCGGAGCCCGAACGCATTGCCAGCATTGAGTGGTCGCGGGATGGCTTCCAGGCCGTCCTGTATCTGGATGGCTCAGCGCAGGCCCTGTACGACTTTCAGGCCCGGTGCGGATACTGCCGCATGGACTTTCCCAACTTCATGGAAGAGCAGGGAGACCAGTGGCGCAAGAGCAGCCACGCCTGGAGCGATGCCGCCTTGCAGCGCTTCGAAGTGGGTCTATACAGCTAGGCCCTATACAGAGGCTCCGCCGAGGAAAAGCTTCTCCACATCGAGCCAATCCTCAACTCGTTGATAGCCCGTCACCCCTGCATTATGGTGCGAGCTGAAGAGTATCCCCTCGCCCTGGAACCGCCGCAACTGCCGGGGATTGTCGTCGATCAGGTAGTCGGCGTGCAGAATGCTCTTATCCCCGCAGAAGACAATATTCGATGGCGAGATGAAGGGAAAGTGTCGCCCAAGCCAGAGATACTTGGCCTGAAACGAGGTCGGAACCTCCATCGCCGCCGTCGCGATAAAGACCTCGTACCGCTGCTGGAGTCGTTCGATCACCCGCTGGGCGTGGGGCATCACCTTCAACACCCCAAAGAAGTCCTCTGAGAGCAGATAGCCCTCGAGAATCGAGTGGCGATCCGTTGGAACGACATCCCAGATCTGCTTGCCATGCAGATCGCTTCTCGTAATCTGCTCCTGATAATCCCGGTTGTAGCGCAGCAGATGCTCGGCCACTGCATCCGCCATAACCTCATCCATATCAATGCAAATGCGCTTCACTGCGTCGGAACTCCGTTTCTTCTCAAACTCGTCAAAGGGATCGAATGATGGAGGCTGCGATGCTTTCGATGGGCACCGTCTTGCGTTGCGGCGCATCGCGAGCGGGGTCGTAATAGAGCAGCCGTCCGCAGGAGTCGCAGCTCATCATCGTCTCCTCATTGCTGCGATCGCGAAGGTCGTTCCAGCGCTGGGGCCGAAGCATCATCTGGCAAGCCATGCACTTCTGGTTCAGCGCTTCGGCGACAGCGGTTCCCTTGGCCTTGGCGATACGGTCGTAAGTCGAAAGCATCGCCTCTTCGATCTGAGGCCGAAGCGCGGTCCTCTGCTCTTCGACCGCAGCAAGTGCTGCCTTATCCAAAGCAATCGTATCTGCTGCACGAGAACGCTCCCGCGCGAGATTCTTCCCCGCCTCTTCGACGGCCTCATCAGCAAGCTTGCGCTGCCCTTCCAGAGACTCGCTGCGCTCCATGCTCTCCAGCTCGGCGTCTTCCAGGCGGCTCACCTCGCCATGCGCGAAAGCAATCTCGTGTTCGAAGGCGGTCACCTGCACGGTCGTCGTTGCCAGGTCCATCTGCTTGCGTACGCGGGCGATCTTCGCCTGATGGTCCTTAATATCGGACTCCTGACGACGGCGCAAAGCCTCTTCTTTGGCGATCAGATCCAGGATGACGGCTCGCTGGCCTTCGACAGCCTTCTGCTTGGTCTCGAGGCTGGCGACCAGCTTCGGCAGCGCGGCGATCTCGTCCCGCAGACGCTTTGCTTCGACATCATGCGTCTGTAGCGCCATCAGCTTTTCAAGATCCGGATGCATCGTATGCCCTCGCAATCTGTTGGTTCGCGGATCGGTCGAAAGAACGAAGTTTAGCATCTCATGGCTATGTACCAGGAGCGTTTCCCGTCTCATTCGGCTATCCGTGATTCGTATGCCGCTCTCCACCATAGTACGTCCATAGGTATCGAAGTGGAGACGGGCCCTCGATTGAGAACCGTATCCGGATGAACGATAATAGGAGGGCACGAAGAGTGGACCCATGTGTGCTTCGCTCACTGCTTCTCTGCTTTCCCTGCCATTTGCAGTAATTTTCCTTTGCCTACATTTCCAGGACTGGACACGACTATGCGACTTTGGAACGACTACGAAGGAACCACCATCGCGGGAATCTACCCGATCGAGAAGCTGCTCCGCCCAGAGGGCCGCAGCGCTTTTTTCTCAACCTCGAATGGGACCGGTATCCCAGCCGTGATCCGCCTTATCGAAGCGATTAACGATGAGGACGAGATCCTCACCCGCTGGAAGGCCGTCGCGGATCTGAAAGAGACCCACCTCATCACGCTCAAGAAATTCGGACAGACTGCCTTCGAAGGTACGCCACTGATCTACGTCCTGATGGAAGCCACAGAGGCCGACCTGTCAGGCATCCTCAAAGAGCGCCCCCTGACCGTCGACGAGACGCGCCAGATCGCCACGAGCCTGGTGGAGGCGCTCCAGGCGCTTCATGGTTCGAACATCGTTCATGAGCATGTTGAGCCGGTGAACGTGCTCGCCACGGGGGAACTCGTAAAGCTGCGCAGCGACTGTGTCCGCGAGGCCCCTGACGGCGAAGAAGGCATCGCCCTGAAGAAGCAGGATGTCCATGACCTCGCCGTCGTCCTGCTGCAATCGTTAACTCTACAGCGCAGCCTGGACGCCATCGGGGCTGCGAAGCTACCGGCTCCGTTCGACCAGGTCATCCGCAACGGCATTCAGGGGACATGGGGTCTGGCGCAGATCGCCGCCGCGCTGACGCCGCCCGCTGCTCCCGCGAAAGCGCCTGCTCCTATTCCTATAGAGCCGCAACAGATTCCCCTGGCTATTCCAGAGATAACCGAAAAAACCTCTCCCGGCGCTGCACCGCTTCAGGCGGAGAAGCAAGCCGTACCGCCGGTCACGCGCACGCCTCAACCGTCTCGGGACCGCATCGCAATCCCCGTCGAGCAGGATCCCCCGCACAAGCGGTGGTGGATCGCGGTCGCTCCCGCAGTGATCGTCATCGCCTCCGCACTGGGCTGGCACTTCCTTCATCGACCGGCGCAGGGCAGCAATGCGGCACAACCCGTTACCACGCTTGCAGATGTTGGCCAGCCCAAGGGAACATCACCCGCCCCGGCTCCGGTATCGACTCCTGTAGTTCCTCAGCCAGATAGCGATGTCACTCAGGCCGCCGCAAGCGGAGATGAGACTCGTCGCTGGCGTGTCGTTGCCTACACCTACAACCATCAGGACCAGGCACAGCATAAGGCCGACGAGGTCGCACAGCGTGATGCCTCGCTGCGGCCGGAGGTATTTAGTCCTTCAGGAGCAGCACCTTACCTCGTTACCCTGGGGGGAGCGATGACGCGGGCCGAGGCAGCAGCCTTCAAGGATCATGCAGCCGGCGCAGGGTTGCCCCGGGATATCTACATCCAGAACTACGGCGGCCATCCCCAAACCTCCCGTCATTCGACCCGTTGAGTCGCCATCAGCAAGGGGATGCAGAGTCCTAAAGATTCTGCGTCCCCTGCGCGTCTTCCAGAATCCAATCCTCACTGATGGCTACCGCAACCCTTGAATTGGATTCTGTAGGCTCTGCGCACGCGCTTGCTGAGCGCAACTGGCGGCCCCGCGCGAACCCCTGGGCCATTGCACTCACGGTGACGCTTGCGACCTTCATGGAGGTGCTGGACTCCTCCATTGCAAACGTCGCTCTTCCGCATATCGCCGGCTCGCTGGGCGCGTCGCAGGACGAGGCTACCTGGGTCCTGACCTCGTACCTCGTCTCGAACGCCGTCATTCTCCCGGCCAGTGCTTACCTTACGACCTTCATAGGCCGCAAGAAGTTCTACATGATCTGCGTGGTGCTCTTCGGCATCAGCTCCATGCTGTGCGGCCTCGCTCCCTCGCTCCCGATCCTGATCTTCTGCCGCGTGCTTCAGGGAGCAGGTGGCGGCGGTCTCGCGCCGTCCGAACAGGCCATCCTCGCAGACACCTTTACCCCCAAACAGCGCGGACAAGCCTTTGCGCTCTATGGGTTAGCCGTCGTCTGCGCGCCTGCTATCGGTCCCTCGCTCGGCGGCTGGATCACCGATAACTACGACTGGCGCTGGATCTTCTTCATCAACGTCCCAATCGCCATCCTCTCGTTATTCCTGACCAACCGCCTCGTCGAAGATCCGCCGCACATCAAGCGCGAGGTCGCCGAGGCCGCGAAAAAGGGACTCAACCTCGACTTCTTCGGCTTCGGCCTGCTCGCATCCGGCTTCGGTTCGCTCGAATTCATCCTCGATAAAGGCCAGGAGGACGACTGGTTCGGTTCAAAGATCATCGTCTTTTTCACGATCCTTTGTGTCACCTCCCTGGTCACGCTGATCGTCTGGGAGCTGTATCAGTTGAAGATGAAGCACCGGCCCATCCTCAACCTCACGCTCTTCAAGCGAAAGACATTTGCCATTCCCTTTATGTTGATGTTCGTGCTCGGATTCTCGCTCTACGGCACGACCGTCCTCATCCCGCAGATGGTCCAGACACTGTTGGGTTATACGGCTACGCTGGCAGGCTTTGTCATCTCGCCGGGCGGCATAATGATCATGTGCATGATGCCCGTGGTCGGTTTCCTGATCGGCCGCAGCGATCCCCGCAAGCTCATCGCGATGGGGTTCTTCATCCTGGCCACATCCATGATCCTGATGCACTCGTTCTCGTTGGATTCGAGCTTCAAATACATCATGTGGGTGCGCATCTATCAAGCGTCCGGTCTGGCGTTCCTGTTTATTCCGATCAATACCATCAGCTATACCGGGGTAGCGCAGGCGCAGAACAACGACGTCGCAGGTCTGACGAATCTCTCCCGCAATATCGGAGGCTCTGTTGGAACGGCGTTCGTCGCCACGATGCTCTCGCGTGGTCAGCAACGGCATGAAGCGTACATGATCCGTAGTCTGACTCAGGGAAACACCGCGTTTCAGAATCAGATCAGGGCGCTCAAGGGTTTCTTCGGTGGAGACCACGGGAACAGCACCATCTCAGGGCCAGGCGTACACACCGCGCAGGCATACATCTACCAGCAGCTTCATCGGCAGTCGGCCATGTTGGCATATATGGACATCATTGCCATCTTCTGCGTGTTCTGCTTCTGCATGATCCCGCTCGTGTTCCTGATCGGCAAGATCAAGCCGGCAACCGACGCGCCGATGCACTAGAGCCACGGAGCATCTGTAAGAGATTGAAAACGCCCGACTCGCTGAGCCGGGCGTCTCTTTGCCGCGATGGATCTTCGTTAGTACGGCCGCGGGCCGCCACCGTTGAGGATGTTCTGAATCCCCACGTTATATCCACGCCGGAACGCCTCACGGTAGTCATGGCGAACATTCCCGGGAACATTGGGATGCCGAAACTCATCCCGATTGTTGACGTTCGGACGACGGTGATTTTCGATGTCCTTACGGGCGCCTTCGATGCCATCATGGAAGCCCTGACGCTGAAACTCACGGTACTCCTGCGGTGGGGTATCCCATCCACCGGGTTGCCCATATCCCGGAGGCGGCGGGGGACCCTGTGGCGGGCCATACTGCTGGGCTACCATCGCACCGGTCGTACCAAGAAGAGCCAACGCAAGTGCTGGTGCTGCAAACCGTGTAAATTTCATATCGATCCTTTCAAGTACGTGCAGTGAGATGAGATCTTTCCTGCGCTTGTTGTCTCAGACCCCTTGACCTGCACATAGTTGTTGCACAGGAATGCTACACCGGTTTCGGATTTCGTTCTTCAAACTGCCGCTGATGCCAGTATGGATAAGCAACCGGTCGTTCACTCGCAGCATCGAGCTTGGCAATCTGCTCGACAGAGAGCTTCCAGCCCACAGCGCCAAGATTCGCCTTCAACTGCTCCTCATTGCGAGCGCCAATAACGAGCGTCGACACCGTCGGTCGAGTCAACAGCCAGTTCAACGCGATCTGCGGCACGCTCTTGCCCGTCTCCGCTGCGACCTCGTCCAGCGCATCCACGACGTTATAGAGATACTCCTCATCGGGCTGCGGTCCGTGATCGACGACGACCTTGGTGTTCAGTCGGCTCTCCGCCGGCAGCGGCTGACCTCGCCGAATCTTCCCGGTCAGGCGACCCCAACCCAGCGGCGACCACACCAGCGCGCCAACACCCTGGTCGAGCGCCAGCGGCATCAACTCCCACTCGTAGTCCCGCCCAATCAGGGAGTAGTACACCTGGTGGCCGACATACTTCGCCCATCCATATCGCTCGCTCACACTAAGCGACTTCATCAGATGCCAGCCCGAAAAATTGGAGCAGGCAATGTAACGCACCTTGCCCTCACGGACAAACTTGTCCAGCGTATTCAGCGTCTCTTCAACAGGAGTCAACGCGTCAAAACCATGCAGGTGATACACATCCACGTAGTCCGTGCCGAGGCGCTTCAAGCTGTTCTCAAGCGACTGGATGAGATGATAGCGGCTCGATCCCGCATCGTTCGGTCCCGTGCCGAAACGGAACGTAGCCTTGGTCGAGATCAGCACATCCTCACGCTTCAAATGAGAGATAGCTTTTCCCAGCGCGGTCTCGCTTCCGCCGTTTGAATAGATATCGGCCGTATCGAAGAAGTTCACTCCGGCTTCCATACAGATGTCGACGATCCGGATAGCCTCATCCTGCGTCGTCTCCGACCACGCCTTGAAGAACTCGTTGGCTGTGCCAAACGTCCCTGCACCGAAGCAAAGCTCCGGCACCTTCAATCCCGATCTTCCTAGCTGACGATATTCCATAGTGGGTTCGATGATACTGCGACGAGGCAGGATGCGCCTGTTGGTGTGAATCCTTGTTGAAGGCGACCGCGATCTCCCCCGAAATATCCGCCATAAAGTCTGTGCCAGTCTCTCCGAAGACAACGGCCTCGCCCATCAAGAGGCGTTCCGCATCGGCCCCGTCCGGAGTATCATCGAATAAGAGATGATTCGCGCAGTTGCAAACCCGGTGATTTTCTCCCTCCTGACGTTCGTCGCTCTGCGGCCAGACCGTCACGACTTTGCCTAGCTGCGCCTACCCTATTTCCCTTCCGTAACGACATTTCTGCACCATATCCTGCGATTCCGCAGAGGAGACACCCCATGTTCGACCGTTTAGAGCAGATGGAAGCAAAGTACGAGGAGTTAGGCCGCCAGCTCTCCGACCCCACGCTCGTCAATGATCAGAAGAAGTTTCAGGCGACCGCCAAGCAGCACCGCGACCTGGAGCCGGTGGTAGAGCGCTTCCGCGAGCATAAGAAGGTGCAAGAAGGAATCGCCGAGGCCAAGGCCATGCTGAGCGAGAGCGATCCCGAGATCAAGGCGATGGCCGCCGAAGAGCTCGCCTCCCTGGAGCCGCGTCTCGCGCCCATCGAAGAGGCTCTGAAGGTCCTTCTCCTGCCCAAAGATCCGAACGACGACAAGAACATCATCATCGAACTGCGCGCCGGGACCGGTGGCGACGAAGCCGCACTGTTCGTCTCCGAGATGTTCCGCATGTATCTCCGGTTCGCCGAGCAGCACAAGTGGAAGGTGCAGGTTCTCTCTGAGTCGGAGTCGGGCATCGGCGGCGGGCTGAAGGAAGTCACAGCCATCTTCGAAGGCGACAAGGTCTACTCGCAGATGAAGTACGAGTCCGGCGTGCATCGTGTGCAGCGCGTTCCCGCGACCGAGACGCAGGGGCGCGTACACACATCCGCGATCACCGTTGCAGTCCTTCCCGAAGCGGAAGAGGTGGACATCAAGATCGAAGCGAAGGACCTGCGCATCGATACATTTTGCAGCTCCGGCCCCGGTGGCCAGTCGGTCAACACAACCTATTCGGCGATCCGGATCACCCACCTCCCGACCCAGACGGTAGTGAGCTGCCAGGACGAAAAGTCGCAGATCAAAAACCGCGAGAAGGCGATGCGCGTACTGCGGTCGCGACTGTATGAGGTCGAAGCGGAGCGCATCCACCAGATCCAGGCCAAGGACCGCAAGGCGCAGGTAGGATCGGGCGACCGCAGCGAAAAAATTCGCACCTACAACTTCCCCCAGAACCGCCTGACCGATCACCGCATCGGCCTGACCAACCATCAGCTCGCCATGGTGATGGAGGGGCTCCTACAGCCCACCGTTGACGCCCTGATCGCCCACGACGTCGCCGAGAAGATGAAGGCCGACGAACCCACCGCCGCATAATCTCGTCCGTCCCCGGGAGACTTCGCCATGCTCAAGCGCTGGATCAATCGAGCAACCATTCTGTGCTTCGCTCTGCTGATGCCAGGCGTTTCGTTGGCAAAGAAATCTGCTGAAGCGCAACAGCTTCCGCCGTTCAACGGCATCGCTCACGTGGCGATCCGCGTCCGCGATCTGGATGCCTCGCGCAGCTTCTACCAGAAGCTCGGCTTCGATGAGGCCTTCACGCTCAGTAAAAACGGTGCGGTCTACGAGTCATTCATCAAGATCAACGACCAGCAGTTCATCGAGCTCTATCCCCTCGACGAGAAGAACACGCAGATCGGCTTCCTCCACCTATGCTTCGAAGGAGCCGATCTCGATGCGATCAACAAGGAGTACCTAAGCCGGGGGCTTACTCCAAATGCAGTCCGCAAAGCAGGTGCCGGCAATCTTCTCTTCACCATGGAAGGCCCCGAAGGCCAGAACATCGAGTACACCCAGTACATGCCCGGCTCGCTGCACTCGAACAACATCGGCAAAAATCTCGGTGCCGACCGCATCGCCGACAGCATGGTGCTCGTCTCGCTCGCGATGAATGATATGGCAGTAGCGAGCGATTTTTACCGGAAGCAACTCCGATTTACAGCCTCTCCGCACAACCCAATGCTGTTCGACCTGCCCGGAACCTCCGGCGATCAGGTGGAGATCGTCTCCTCCAATCTGGGACGCAAGGCGCGAGTAGTCTTCCACACGACCGACCTCCATAAGGCCGAGCAGCACCTCCACAAGCAGCATCTTCCCTTCACAAAAGCCAGGGGCGTTCTGACCATAATCGACCCCGACGGCAACCTCCTTCTCGTGCAGTCCCGCTAACCGATGACCGTCCGAGAGGCAATCGCGGCAGCAGCACAACGTCTGGCAGCCAATCCAGCTCTGTCAGCCAGTGCAGCGCGCGACGCCGAGCTGCTGCTCTTGAACGAGCTAAGTATCACCCGCGCCTCCCTGTTGGCTCATCCAGACCGCGAGCTGACGCCCCCCGAACAGCTTCGCTACAAAGCAAGCCTCACGCGGCGGCTCGCCAACGAACCCATCCAATACATCCTCGGCCAGCAGGAGTTCTACGGCCTGCCGCTCCACGTCACACCCGCCGTTCTCATTCCGCGCCCGGAGACGGAGCACCTCGTCGAAACAGTGCTACATCGGTCTCCAAAGGACCAGCCCCTGCGCATACTCGACATCGGCACCGGCTCCGGAGCCATCGCTATCGCGCTCGCCACGCATCTCCCCCAGGCCCAAATCACCGCCGTAGACCTATCTCCCGCAGCGCTCGCCATCGCACAGGAAAACGCGCAGACGCACGCTGTGTCGCAGCGCATCCGCCTCCTCCAATCCGACCTGCTCAGCGCGGTCGCTGGAGAGCGATTCGACGTCATCGTCAGCAACCCTCCCTACATTCCAGCAGCCGACCGCGCATCACTTCACCCCGAGGTGCGCGACTACGAGCCCGAGCAAGCGCTCTTCGCTGGACAGGCAGGGCTCGACATCTACCAGCGACTCATCCCCGTTGCCTATGATGCCCTCGTGCCGGGCGGCCTGCTGGCGCTGGAGATCGGCTGCGGCCAGCGCGAAGCGATTGCTGACCTCCTAAGTGGCTGGCACGGCGTCTCATTTGTCGACGATCTACAAGGGATTCCCCGCGTCGCCATCGCCACACGTCCCGACTAAGGCTTCGGCTCTTTCAGATAGATGGCCGTGTAATCCAGATAGTTCTGGGCGTACTTCAGGATCATCTCGCGATCCGCATCCCCCAGCGTTCGCCGTACCTTGCCCGGTACACCCGCCACAAGCGACCGCGGAGGAATGATCGTGTGCTCGGGAATCACCGCGCCAGCCGCAATGATCGACCCCTCGCCGATACGCGCATCGTTCAGAATGGTCGCTCCTATCCCCACAAGCACAGCGTCTTCGAGGACGCATCCATGCACGGTGGCGTTATGGCCGATTGTGACCATCTCCCCGATGATGACCGGATAAAGATGGCGCATCCCATGCAGCACCGCACAATCCTGCACATTGCTCTTCGCGCCGATTCGGATGGAGTTGACGTCGCCCCGCACGACGGCATTCATCCAGACACTGGCCTGAGCTCCCAGCACGACGTCGCCGATAACCTGGGCAGAAGGATCGATATAGCAGTCGGGGCCGACGACCGGATGCACGCCCTGATACGAACGGATCATGATTTGTCTCTTATTCCGGAGAGAGAATTTCGATTACTGATGGTTACGAAGGAAACTAATCGTTTCTTATCAACGATCTAACGAAATTTTTATGTGAAAAATCTTGGATTTTGTGTGTATGATGCGACAGACCAAGCGTATGCTTAAAGTATCCCGATTGGGAGTGTTTGGAGGTGTATTTCTTTTGGCAGAGGTTCGAGTTCAAGAAGGCGAACCCCTTGAGAATGCCCTACGTCGCTTCAAGCGTAAAGTGCAGACTGAAGACATTATCAAGGAAGTCAAGCGTCACTCGTTTTACCTGAAACCAGGTGAAAAGAAGCGCGTGAAGGAAGCGTTGGCGCGCAAGCGTAACCGCAAGAAGATTCGTAAAGAGCAAGACTAGTTCTACTCTTCAACCTTAGTGGCCGTCTCTCATCGATTTGAGAGGCGGCCGCTGTAACCCCTGGCGATCCCTTCCTCCCCGATATGCGCCGGGAAAGATACAAAGCGGTGTAATGTATAAGCCGCCGGTATCACTACAATATTGCCGCAAGTAAACGGCACGGGCCCCTGAAATCAATTGAAGACATAAGAGATGGCTCCTCGGAGCGTCCCTTATTCGTTGCGCATGTATTTATCCTCTTCCCGTAGAAACGGAGAAGCGATATGGAATTTCTTGATCGGCTCCTGACCTGTAGCGACTGCGGCGGTGAATTCATCTTCACCGCGGGCGAACAACTGTTTTTCTTCGATAAGCAATTCAAGAACGACCCCAAACGATGCAAGCCCTGCAAGAACAAACGCGCCGGTGCCGCAGCTAGGCCAGGGTCCGGGCCGTCCGCTGCCGGGCTCTCGCGCACAGAGACGCGGACGGAGTGTTCCGCCTGTGGGATCGAGACAACGGTCCCCTTTAAGCCGACCCAGGGGCGTCCAGTCCTCTGCCGCCAGTGTTTTCAGAGCAAGCAAGCTCCATCCACCTCAAATCTTGCTCAGGTGACCTCTCAGTTCAACGCTACGACCTCTGAGCTGATTGCTGCCGCTTCGAGCGGTGAGCATGTTGTGGCGGTTGGCGTCGATCTGACGACCCTACCTTCCCAGGCGTAGCTTCTCCGTCGCTATGATGGTTCTCATATCAGGCCGTGGCGGCCTGAGGAGAACCCATGCACCCCGCTTCCCGATCCACCGACTGTGACCTGATTCGCGCCCGCACCCAACTGGGCGACTTCGAGCTAACCATCTGCACCGACGGCACGTACCTGCTGGACGGCGGTGCCATGTTCGGCGTCGTCCCCAAGACACTCTGGCAGAAGCGGATGCCGGCGGATGAACAGAACCGCATTCTGCTGGGGCTGAATACAGTCGTCGTGCGCACCGGCAAACATATCGTGGTGATCGAGACCGGCATCGGCAACAAAACGCCCCCGAAGATGAAGGAGATCCACGGCAATCAGGAGCTGCTCCCAGCATCGCTCGCGGCGGCTGGCGTGCGGCCCGAAGAGGTGGACATCGTCATCAACACCCATCTCCACTTCGATCACTGTGGCTGGAACACCACACTGCACCCGGACGGCTCCGTCACTCCGACCTTTCCCAACGCGCACTACTTCGCCCATCGGGGCGAGGTGCAGCATGGGCATCTGCAACTGGACCGCGACCGGGTCAGCTACCTCTCCTCGAACTACGATCCACTGATTCAATCTGGGCAGATGACCCTGCTCGACGATGAGCGGCTTCTGTCGGACCCAAAGATCTGCAGTGGTATCTCAGTCGAGCTCTTCCCCGGACACACCGACCACCTCATGGCGGTCCATATCGAATCCGGCTCGCAACACGCCTGCTATGCGAGCGACCTGCTCCCGACCAGCGCCCATCTCGACGCGACCTGGGTCATGGGGTACGATCTCGACCCGCTGGAGTGTATTGCCCAGCGCAAGCGCTTCTACCAGCGCGCCATCCCGGAGCAATGGCTGGTTCTCTTCACGCACGACCATCACACCCCAATGGCGTCGGTCACCCTCGATGAACGAGGCAAGCCCGTAGCACAACCGGTGAAATAGCTCGCCAAGCGCAGAAAAGCCCTGCCTAAGCAGGGCCTTTTGCATAAAATCTGCAAAGCTTACGCAGGGATTGCGGTCACTTCAGCCGGATCGACCAGGACAAAGCGGCCCTTCTGGCCACGATCCTGGAAGCGGACAACGCCGCTGATCTTGGCGAACAAGGTGTCATCCTTGCCACGACCTACGTTTGCACCCGGCTTCAGCGGTGTTCCACGCTGCCGGACGATGATGCCGCCGCCGAGGATTGCCTGGCCGCCGAAAACCTTAACGCCAAGTCGCTGGGCGTTTGAGTCGCGGCCGTTCTTCGAAGATCCTAACCCTTTTTTATGTGCCATTTCATTGCCTCATCTACACCGCAGGGCGGTGGATTGGATATAAATCAAAACTCTTGTTTGTTGCTTTATGCCTTGAAGCTCTTACCGTTGACGAGGATCTCGTTGATCTTGACCTCGACGAAGTTCTGCCGGTGACCCTGCATCTTCTTGTACTGCTTCTTGCGCTTCAGCTTGAAGACGAGGATCTTCTCGCCGCGGCCTTCGCCGACGACCGACCCGAGAACCTTCGCGCCGCTCAGCTCCTGCTCGAACTTGCCCTCTTCGCCGCTCACAGCGAGAACATCGGAGAACTCGACGGCGCCATTGTCATGCGCGGTCGTCTCGATCTTCAACTTGTCGCCTGGTGCTACGCGATACTGCTTACCGCCGGTCCGAATGACTGCATACATGGCAAAACCTCAAGCGTGGCACGTTCGTGCTCAAACCGCTTCCTTCGTAAAATGTGTCGCGTGGGGGCGATACTATCGCGCCGGATCCTTCACAACATTGCAGTCTCGTGATGTTCCCGACCGCCGTATGAACTCACCGGCCCTGCAACCGGATAGGCTGCAACGCCAAGCTTACAAAGTGTACCGTACCTGGGAGGCCGGGGTCAATGATTGTTCCTGTTGGGAAGTGGTGTAGTTTTGATACGACCTCCTCAACAGCAAGGAAATACATGACATTGCCGCACGCTTTTCATGATCATCCGGGGTTTACTGTCGTCTGGTTTGCTACCTATGCGCTTTGCATGGTGCCGGAGATCATCCTTTCCAGACGGCTCCATTCAGGCGAAGATGCTCAAAAATCGGATAGGGGATCGAAGGTCATTGTCATTGTGGCCGCAAACCTCGCCGTGGCAATCGGATTTGTCATGGCAATTGCCTTTCCACGCTTCTCTCTCGGTGCGACTTGGAAGACCGTATTCGCAGCCGGCATCGTGGTCTGGCTGGGCGGGACGATATTCCGTTGGTATTCAATTCGCACTTTGGGACGTTTCTTCACGTATGACGTAGCCGTGTCCCCGGGCCAGCATGTGGTGGAAGACGGACCCTATCGCTGGCTTCGGCATCCAGCGTATCTGGGTTCGCTGCTGGGCGAGATTGGCTTCGGGATGACGCTCACCAATTCGTTAGCGATGCTGTTGCCGCCCATCTGCCTGGCTGCTGCCTATATATACCGCATTCGCATAGAGGAGCAGTCATTACTAAAGGGATTGGGTACTCCCTATCGCGAATATATGGAACGCACATGGTGCCTGATTCCTTTTCTATTTTGAAGTGGATCGGGATTAGCCGAGAACCCGTTTTACAGAGCCCCATGCGTAACAATAAAAATAGAGTCGATCTCTCGAACGAAGGAATTTCATGCTGCGAATCAAAGTGCTGAAGCTTCATCCCGCTGCCCAACTGCCTCGCTACGCCCATTCCGGGGCGTGGGGCGATCTGGCCGCCGATCTGTACGCCTCCGAAGAGGCGACGCTGGCGCCGGGAGCAACCGGGCTCGTCCCCACCGGCATTGCGATGGAGTTTCCATCGGAGTACGGCGCGCTGGTCGAGGACCGCTCCGGTCTGGCCGTCAAGGGGATCACCACGCTGGCTGGCGTGATCGATCCCGGCTATCGGGGCGAGATCAAAGTTGTGCTCACAAACCTCAGCACGGAGCCGCGAACCATCGCCGTTGGCGACCGGCTCGCCCAGCTACGGCTCGTGCGGCGCTACGAAGCCATCTTTGAAGAGGTGGACGAGCTGATCGAGGCTCCGCGCGGCGCAGGCGGCTTTGGCAGCACGGGCAAGTAGCGGCAAAAGCACGCAGGGGCTCGCTGGACATGCGACAATCTATCTAGCGAGCCATGCCCAATCAGCAAGTTCAGCCTCACAGTCAGGCCCCCACCTCCGCCTCCATTACTCCGGCGCTGCTCAAGCAGCACAGCATCACACCGGATGAGTACACGCGCATCGAAGCGGCGTTAGGCCGCACGCCCAGCCTTACCGAGCTGGGCATTTTTTCGGTCATGTGGTCCGAGCACTGCTCCTACAAAAGCTCCCGCGTACACCTGAAGCGCCTGCCGACAAAGTCGCCGCTGGTCGTTCAGGGGCCCGGTGAGAACGCCGGTATCATCGACGTCGGCGACGGCTGGGCCTGCGCCTTCAAGATCGAGTCGCACAACCACCCCAGCTACATCGAGCCCTACCAGGGTGCTGCAACCGGGGTCGGCGGCATCCTGCGCGACATCTTCACGATGAACGCCCGCCCGCTCGCCGTGATGGACTCCCTGCGCTTCGGCCCGCTCGACGAAGCCGAGAAGGACGCGCAGCTCCGCCGCCGAAACCACGCAGTGGTCAACGGCGTCGTCGCCGGCGTTGCAGGCTACGGCAACTGCTTCGGCGTGCCCAACCTTGGCGGCGAGACGCGGTTTGAGCCCTGTTACTCGGGCAATCCTCTGCTGAATGCCTTTGCGTTGGGTCTCGTAAAGATCGACGAGATCTTCTACGCTAAGGCGACGGGCGTTGGCAATCCGGTCATCTACGTCGGCGCGAAGACCGGCCGTGACGGCATCCACGGAGCCACCATGGCCAGCGAAGAGTTCACCGAAGGCTCCGAGCAGAAGCGCCCCAACGTCCAGATGGGCGATCCGTTCCTCGAGAAGCTCTTGCTCGAGGCCTGCCTCGAAGCCATGGCGACCGGCGCAGTGCTCGGCATTCAGGACATGGGCGCCGCTGGACTGACCTGCTCGACCTGCGAGATGGGCGCACGCGGCGAACTCGGCCTCACCATCGAGCTGGACCTCGTTCCACAGCGCGAGACCGGCATGTCGAGCTACGAGATCATGCTGTCGGAGTCGCAGGAGCGCATGTTACTGGTGGCCGACAAGGGCCGCGAGGGCGAGGTGCTGGCGGTCTTCGAAAAGTGGGGTCTCGACGCAAGCATCGTCGGCATCGTCACCGCCGACGACACCATGCGCGTCACGCACCACGGCGAGCTGGTCTGCGAGATCCCCAACAAGGCACTGACCGACGACGCGCCGGTCTATCACCGTCCCGTGGGCGTGTGGAAGGCTCCCGTTCCGCTCGACCCTCCAGAGCACGTGCTGGAGTTGCTCAAGCAGCCGCGCGACTACACCGCGGACCTCAAGAAGCTGCTGGCAAGCGCAAACATCTGTAGCAAACGTTGGGTCTTCGAGCAGTACGACTCGATGGTGCAGACCAACACCGTGCAAGGTCCCGGCGGCGAAGCCGGCGTCATGCGCATCAAGGGCACCGACCGTGGCCTCGCGATGGCGCTCGCAGGCAACGGCCGCTGGACGTACCTCGACCCGAAGCTGGGCGCGATGCACGCTGTAGCCGAAGCCGCCCGCAAGGTCGCCTGTACAGGCGCAAAGCCAGTCGCCGCAACCAACTGCCTGAACTTCGGCAACCCGGAAAAGCCGGAGATCATGGCGCAGCTCTCATCCGCCATCGACGGCATCGCTGAGGCATGTATCGCCCTGGGAACGCCCGTAACCGGCGGCAACGTCTCCCTCTACAACGAAACCAAGGGCGAGGGAATCTATCCAACGCCGGTACTCGGAATCGTCGGAATCATCGAGGATGTAACGCAGGCTGTGCCTGCGAGCTTCCAGAAGGCGGGCGACCTTGTGCTATTCCTTTCGGCGTTCACCGGCAAAGGCCGGGATGTGATGCCGGAGTTTGGTTCGACCGAATATGTGAAGAGCATCGAGGGTACCTTCTGGGGCAAACCCCCAGGTCTGGTGCTGGAGGAGGAGGCCGCGCTGCACAAGGCGCTCGTGGCACTGGCTGCAAAAGGCCTGTTGACCTCAGCCTCGGATATTTCGGATGGCGGCTCGGCGGTTGCGTTTGCGAAGGGATGTTTTCCGCGCAACCTCGGTGTTCACATCTCGATGACCATGCCTTCACTCGATGCGTTTGCAATCAAGGAGCGGCTGTTCAGCGAGATTGCTTCTTCGGTGATTGCAACGGCAGAGCCTGCGAAGCTGGCGGAGATTCAAGCCGCACTCGCAGAGTATCCAGGCGTTTGGGTTGCGCCGTTGGGCAAGGTCACATCAGGGAACTACACGATCCTGATCAATGAACAGCCTATTGTGGATGAACCGATCCAACACCTAAAAGGCGATTGGACCACCGCTCTTGAATCACAGCTCGCTGCAGAGGTGCTTGTCTAATGGACGATCTCAAGCTGCCGTTGAATCCTGTGCTGGATGATGAGTTGATCGACGACGCGGACGACGCAAATCCGTTCGACAAGCTGCGCGAAGAGTGCGGCGTCATGGCCGTCTACAACCACTCCGATGCAGCTCGGATGACCTATTGGGGCCTCTACTCGTTGCAGCATCGCGGGCAGGAGTCCGCAGGCATCGCCTCGGCGGACGGCCACGAGGTGAACGAGTACAAGGGCATGGGCCTCGTCTCGGAGATCTTCACCGACGACGTGCTGGCGAAGCTCCCCGGCCACATGGCCATCGGGCATACGCGCTACTCCACGACCGGAGACTCCGCCCTGCTGAACGCGCAGCCCATCTCGGTCGAGTCAACCAAGGGATTGATAGCGATTGCGCACAACGGCAACCTGATCAACCTCGGCACCGCAAAGGAGCGGCTGGAGCGCGATGGCGCGATCTTCCAGACCACCTCGGACTCCGAGATCATCATCCAGTTGATCGCGCACTGCGAGAAGAACACCCTGATCGACTGCATGGCCGACGCCCTGCAACAGGTCGATGGCGCGTTTTCCATCGTCATGATGACGCGCAACCGCATCTTCGCCGCACGCGATCCACACGGCTTCCGCCCCTTGTCGATGGGCCGCATCGAAGGCAAGGACGGCGCACCGGACACCTTCGTCTTCGCATCCGAGACCTGCGCCTTCGACCTGCTGCACGCAAAGTACGAGCGCGATGTGAAGCCCGGCGAGCTCATCATGGTCTCCGAAGACGGCGTAACCAGCCGCTACTTCAACACCACCATGCCGCAGTCCAGCTGCGTCTTCGAGCACGTGTACTTCGCACGACCCGACTCGAAGATCTACGGTCGCTGGGTGCAGCAGAGCCGCGAAGAGATGGGTCGGCAGCTCGCGCGCGAGTCCGGCGTTCCCGCAGACCTGATCGTTCCAGTCCCGGACTCCGGCGTGACCGCCGCAATCGGCTATGCAACCGAGTCGGGAATCCCGTTCAACCTCGGTCTGATCCGCAACCACTACGTCGGGCGCACCTTCATCCAGCCAGAGCAGCGCGTACGCGACTTCGGCGTACGCATGAAGCTGAATCCAGTGCGGTCGCTGCTCGAAGGCAAGCGCGTCATTTTGATCGACGACTCGATCATCCGTGGAACGACAAGCAGAAAGATCGTGCGCATGGTGCGAGCCGCCGGAGCGACCGAGGTGCACATGCGCATCTCATGTCCGCCAACAATCTCGCCCTGTTTCTACGGCGTCGATACACCCTCGAAGAAGGACCTGATCGCCGCGAACAAGTCCGTCGCGGAGATCTGCGAGTTCATCGAGGCCGATTCTCTCGCATACCTCTCGCTCGTGGGCCTCACGCACTCCTGCACCAAGGGTGAAACCTCAGAGGGCCTGTCGCCAGCCAGCTTCTGCACAGCCTGCTACACGGGCGATTATCCGACCCAGTGGGTGGATGTAGCAGAGATCCTTCCAGCCCGCGCGCTGGTCGTCTAGCTCGCCAAAGGCTTACTTGCTCTCCTGTTCATCGGGATGTCTTCCGGCGAACGGAGAGCAGCATGGCGTAGCGACCGGCTTGAACTCCATATACTCGATGCGCGTCTTGTCCGGATCGAACATATTCAGCTGAACCTTGCCATCGCGGCCAACCTGGGTCTTGCTGCACATCGGTTCCGTGCAGCGGTTGGCAGCGAGCGCGGCCACCACTGCGTCCATGTGTGCGACACCTAACGAAAAGTGGTTGGACATCCCATACGTGCGCTGGTTCGGGCTCGCCGGATTGTTCAGCATGTACTCGAGCCAGTCAGTGCCGTCAGGAACCTGAATGCTGACGTAATCGGTGCGGGCATCGGTCTGTCCACCATGCCAATACTGGCGAAAGCCGAGCAGATCGCGATAGAAGCGGTCCTCCGCAGCAGCATCGCGCACGATAAAACCCGCATGGATGATGCGGTGCGAGGTGGCTCGCGGCTGAGTCACTGAAGCGCCGGGATGCTTATTGCCCTCCTGCACGAAGACGATCAGGTTGCCTTCAGGGTCCTTCACGCCGAACTGGCCGGGCTCCTTCTGCGGCAAAATCGCCTGCCCATGCGCGCGAAGATACGTCGCAAGCCTCTTCGCATTGCGCGTAGTCAAGCCGATAGCAATAAGCCGAGAACCCTCTTCGGGCGCGGCCAGCGGAAGCACCTCGAACCACTGCGCATCGTTAACAGAGTAGAAGTCGCGGCCATCAGCTTCAGTCCGCAAAAAGCCCATCTCGTCGTCATAGATCTTCGCCGATGCGTTGAGATCGGCCGAATACATGCGAAAGAACGCAATGCCCGTGATCGCCGGACGCTTCTGCGCGAGCAGCATCTGTGCAGACAGCAGAGGGCAACATAGAGCAAGAGTGGCGATAACACGCAAGGTCTTCACGGATAGCCACTCTAGAGTAGCGTGAAGTGGACCGTCAAACGCGTTAAGCGATGGAGGCGCGAAGCCCTTGCGCGTGCGTCAGTTGCATCATGCGGTTGCTCAAGCCAGGTCGAATAGCAAAAACTCCGCGCCGTCGGCACTGCTGATGGTGATGGATGACTCCCCGGTAAGCGCGAGCCCGTCGCCCGCTTTGAGAGACCGCCCCGCTACGCTCACAGACCCCCGAGCAACCTGCAACCAGCCGTTGCCCAGCTTGAACGGATGGGTAACGCTTGCGCCGGGGTCAAGCTTCGCGGCAAGCAGCTCGGCATCCGCATGAAGCTGGAAGGAGCCGTCGCGAGCGTCCGTGCTGGCCAGCAGATGGAGCTGGTTAGGCTCCTCCTGAACCGAGAACCTCTTCTGCTCGTACTTCGGCGGAATGCCCAACTGATTGGGCATCAGCCATATCTGGAGCAGGTGCAGGGTCTCCGCGTCGGACGGGTTCATCTCGCTGTGGCGAACGCCGGAGCCAGCGGTCATGTGCTGCAACTCGCCGGGGACGAGGGTCTCGCTCGCGCCGGTCGAGTCCTCGTGCTTCACAGCGCCCTCAAGGACGTAGGTAAGGATCTCCATGTCGCGATGCGGGTGCTTGCCGAAGCCCATGGAGGGCGCAACGTGATCCTCGTTGATGACGCGGAGGGCGCGAAAGCCCATGTGCGCAGGATCGTAGTACTCGGCGAAGGAGAAGCTGAAGTTGGAGTCGAGCCAGCCATGATTGGCATGGCCACGCTCGGCCGCGGGACGAATGGTTAACATGTTGATAACCTCTTTCGTACGTTTAGATGGCCGATTTGCGGATTGGATTCGAGGGCTCGAGCGGCGATAGCTTTCCCATTGTCGACAACCCACGCGGGAAAACTGGGGAACGCTCTGGCAGGCAAGTTCGCTGCGTAAATCGCCCTGCTATCGCTAACTGAGAGCATGGCGATTCACACACTTGGTCATCGGGCATCCGGAAAATCATCGATCATTGGCACAAGCCACTCCGAACGGGCCATCAGCGTCCGGTAATTGGTGCCGGGCAGTGCAGCAAGCCAGGATTCGTCTCCTATCTTGTCGTCAGAACAACATGCGTCGCATGCTCCGTGGCCTCGTGCTCCGTCACAGAAAATCCCAACGCGGGCAGGTCAATGCCGCTAAGAAGTGCCTCACCTTGACCGAGGGCAACAGGTGCAAGTGCAAAGTGAATGGAATCGATCAGTCCAGCCTGTAGATATTGCCGCACGCTGGAAACACCGCCTCCGATCTTGACATCCTTGTCGCCCGCTGCTTGTTTCGCGAGTCTCAGCGCCTCTTCGATTCCGCCGGTGACAAAGTAGAAGGTCGTCCCGCCTTCCATTACGATCGGCTCACGCTCGTAGTGCGTCAGAACGAAGGTCGGCGCATGGTATGGCGGATTGGGACCCCACCATCCCTTCCATGAGTCGTCCTGCCATGGTCCACGGACCGGACCAAACATATTGCGGCCAAGGATGAAGGCCCCAAAATTTTCCATCGCCCGCCGCGCGAACGCGTCGTCCACATCGACCGATCCGCCTTCCTTCCCGTGCATGGCACAGAATGTCTTGGTATGGAAGAACCACTGAAAGATCTCTGGACCGCGCTTGCCCAGCGGATCGTCCAGGCTCTGCTCTACTCCTGCGCTAAAACCGTCCAAGGAAACACCAAATCCCGCGACACGAACCTTTGACATGTATGCTTCTCGCTTTCGAAATTCTGATTAGCTCCACCGTGGTGACGTCATCAGGTTTGAGCGGAGCAATTTGCGTATCTGCTCCATGGAACGCTCAGACATGACGACGACTTTAGCAAACCAGCTACACCGAATCAATGTGGCAAACGGCGGATCGATGAAAGCGCCGAGATCGTGACTCTGAAACCTGGAGTAACAGAACCGCCTCTCGGTGGACGCAAAATCGCCAATGTACTCACCGAACGCTCTAGCTACACTGCCAAACCCAGACTTCCGGATTGCGTCCCATTTGGACGTAGTTCTTCCTTCCCTTAACGCTTAAGGGGGGTACCCCTATCTAATATATCCAAAATATGAAGAACAAAGGACTTAGGTCTGGACCTGGATAGGCTTAGGCAGATCTCACGTCTGCACTTCGTGGTGGAAGCTGCTGGTTGCGCATGGTATCGAGAATCTGCCCTATCTCTATTTTATCAGGATGGGATAACTCGTATGCCACGCGAATCGTCAGGAATGGCGCGGGTTTTGTGCGTTTGGGGGTTGACAGGTTTTGGATGTTCCACGTGGAACATTGGAATGGCTACAGGGCGCGCCAGCCTATGTCGCGGCGATACTGCATGCCATCGAAGGAGAGTTTGCCAAGGGCGTCGTAGGCGAGGCCGAGAGCCTCTTTGAGGCCGATAGTGGAGACGGCGGTGACGGCGAGGACGCGGCCTCCGGCGGTGACGAACGTTTCATCTGAAGTGAGTGCCGTGCCGGAGTGGAAGACCTTGAGGCTGGGGTCGGCGTTGTGGAGGGCGGCTTCGCCAGTGATGGGGAGGCCGCTGGGGTACTTGCCGGGGTAGCCTCCGCTGGCGGCGATGACGCAGGCAGCGGCGCCGGGCTTGAGCTGAATGTCGAGGCGGTCGGCACGCCCGTCGATGGCGGCTTCGAAGAGGTCGAGGATGTCGGTCTCAAGGCGCATGAGGATGGCCTGAGTTTCAGGGTCACCGAAGCGGGTGTTGAACTCGAGAACCATCGGCGAGACGGGGCCGCGGCCGAAGAGGACTGGGCCGTTAGGATCGGGGACCATCATGATGCCGCAGAAGAGAATGCCGGTGAAGGGAGTTCCGGCGGCGGCCATCTCGTCGACGACGCGCTGGGCGACGCGAGTGTTGAGCCAGTCGCGGAGAGCAGGAGGCATGAGGGCGTCAGTGGAGTAGGCCCCCATGCCGCCGGTGTTGGGGCCGGTGTCGCCTTCGCCGATGCGCTTGTGGTCCTGCGCGGCGGCGAGGGGGACGGCGTGTTTGCCGTCACAGAGGGCGAAGAAAGAAAGCTCGTCGCCGGTGAGGAACTCTTCGAGGACAATCTCATCGACGGCAGCGCCAAGCAGGGCGCCGGAGAACATTTCTGCTGCTGCGGCTTCAGCCTCGTGGTGGGTGTTGCAGATGACGACGCCCTTGCCTGCGGCGAGACCGTCGGCCTTGACGACGATGGGTGCGGCGAAGCTTTTGAGCTCGCGGCGGACTTCATCGAGCGAGGTACAGAGGGCGTAGGCAGCGGTGGGGATGCCGGTGCGCTGCATGAAGGATTTGGCGAAGGCCTTGCTGGACTCGAGGCGAGCTGCGGCCTGGGTAGGGCCGAAGACGCGCAGGCCAAGGCTCTGAAGCTGATCGACGAGGCCGAGGGAGAGCGGGAGCTCAGGGCCGACGATGGTGAGGGCGGGGGCTTCGCCCTGGACGAGCGCGACCATGGCGGCGAGGTTGGAGACATCGACGGGGACGCAGCGGGCCTCGCGTGCGATGCCGCCGTTGCCGGGGGCGCAGACGACCTCGGTGACGCGGGGGCTCTTGCGCAGTGCCCATGCGATTGCGTGCTCTCTTCCACCACCACCGATGACCAAAACCTTCATGAAAACGGATGCTCCTGCTGCTGGACTTTTTAAGGCTAACCCTTTGAGGCTAGGGGGTGTGGGGGGTGAAGTCAAACGGGGCGAGGAATGTTCCACGTGGAACATTTTGGTTTCGACGTCTCCTTACTGACGCACGCGGTGTGAATAGGATCGAGCGTGCAATTAGTTGCTTTTAGCAATTAATTGCACATAGACTCTTTCCATGGTGCTCAAAAGCATTCAGGAAGAGAAACAAATCTCTGCGGTGCGGGAGTTTAATCGCTTCTACACGGCGCGGCTAGGCTTGTTGCGCAAGCGGCACCTTGGCGGGGATCTTTCGCTTACAGAAGCGCGCATCTTGTATGAGATCGGAGCGAGCCCCCGGCTGACGGCCTCCTTATTACGCGAGACGCTTGGTCTGAATGCCGGATACATCAGCCGCAGCCTTACGCTGTTGACCAAGCGAAAGCTGGTGCGCCAGACGTTATCGAAGCAGGACGGTCGTGAGAAGTTGCTTACACTCTCGGCTGCGGGAGAGAGCTCCTTGGCGTGGCTGAACGAACAATCAGCACTCCAGATACAAGTGCTGCTGGCTCACGTCCATTCCAAGGATCGCGAGGCGCTGGTTGAAGCGCTTTCGAAGGTTCGCTCCATTCTGAGCGAACCTGAAGGACCCTCCATTCGAATCGTTCGCTTGTCTGAGTCCAACGACGACGCGCTTCGCTTGCTAGAGGAGTATTACGTGGCGGTCAGCGTTGTCCAACGGGATACTCCTGAAGCGATCCAAAGGATTATCGATGCTCCCGGTTCGGGGATGTGGCTTGCTTATCTGGATGAAAAGGCCGTTGGGTGTGTTGTCTTGCGAGAGCTTGGCTCGGTTCGGTTTGCCGGGGAGTGTAAGCGTCTCTATGTTCAGCCTGTAGCCCGTGGGCATCACATTGCTGACAGGCTGCTGGACGCGCAGGAGGATTTCGCTCGGAGCAAGCATCTGCGTTGGATCTACCTTGATAGCTATGACGATCTGAAGGCCGCCATAGCTCTCTATAGGAAACGTGGGTATGTTTCGTGCGAACGCTATAACGATAATCCCCAGGCAACGGTGTTTCTTCGCAAGGATATTGGGCTTGGGTCTTGAGATGACATCTCGGCATAGCTGGGATGTTGTTGCTGAGGGATGTTTTAGGTGGGGTTTTGGTTGGGGAGAACAGGCAACAGCAACGGCAAAGGCAAAGACAACCGCAGGTCCTTCGACTGCGGGCTTTGCCCTTCGCTCAGGATGACAGTTTGGTTATGGGGTGGAGAAAGAACAGGCAACAGCAAAGGCAAAGACAACTGCAGGTTCCTTCGACAAGCTCAGGACGGGCTTCGACTGCGGGCTTTGCCCTTCGTTCGGGATGACAGTGTTCTTGGGGGATGGATCAGGTGCGGGCGACGAGGATGGCGGCGGCGAGGGAGTCGCTGAGGAGGGTGGGGGTGGTGGAGCGGCCGATGCGGATCTGCCAGGAGCCTTTGAAGGGGAGCTGCTCGCCGAGGGTGAGGCGGACGCCGGGGCGGATGCCCTGCGCGGCGAGGTAGCGGAGCATGGCGGGGTCTTTGTCGGAGACGCTGACGACTTTGGCGGACTGGCCGGGGCCGAGCTGGGCGAGGGATTGCAGGTCCTGGCCGGGGAGGGAGCCGTCGAGGGCGGGGATGGCGTGGCCGTGGGGGTCGAACTCGGGGTGGCCGAGCTTGGCGGCGATGCGCTCTTCGAAGCGCTCGGAGATGAAGTGCTCGAGGCGCTCGGCCTCCTGGTGGACCTCGTCCCAGGGGTAGTCGAGGACCTGGTGGAGGAAGGTTTCGAGGAGGCGATGGTGGCGGATGATCTCGAGGGCGCGCTTGCGGCCTGCGCGGGCGAGCTTGACGCCGTGGTGTTTGCGATAGAGAACCATGGGCGGCTCGGTGGCGGCGAGCTTCTGGAGCATGTTGGTGGCGGAGGCTCCGCTGATGGCGAGCTGGACGGCGATCTCGGTGCTGGCGACCTGGCGTTCTTCGCGTCCGCTGAGCTGGAAGATGGTCTTGAGGTAGTCGTCTACTGCTTCGCTGCCTGCTTTGCTGGCTTCGGAGGATCGTGAAGGTTTCGCCTTCGATTTCACTTTTGTCTTGGGCATCGCTTGATTTAGCTTAACATTGCAGCGATACTTAGTCATGGCTAAATATTTAGTTAGTGAGCCAGAGGTTCAGGTGGGGAGCTGGCGGAAGCAGCTATGGAGCTACTTCGGCCCGGCGTTTGTGGCGTCGGTTGCGTATATCGATCCGGGTAATTTCGCGACGAATATCGCGGGTGGGTCGCAGTTTGGCTATCGGCTGCTGTGGGTGCTGTTGTGGTCGAACGCGATGGCGATCCTGGTGCAGTATCTTTCGGCGAAGCTGGGGATTGTGACGGGGCTGACGCTACCGCAGAATTGCAGGAAGCATTTTTCGCGGCCGATGACGTTGTTTCTGTGGGGGTGCGCGGAGATTGCGGCGATTGCGACGGACCTGGCAGAGTTTCTGGGAGCGGCGCTGGGGTTGTATTTGCTGTGTGGGCCGGCGCTGCTGGCGCATGGATGGACGCGGACGGAGACGCTGCTGGCGTCAGCGGTGGTGTCTGCGGGGGCGGTGTTTTTGATTCTTGCGCTGGACCTTGCGGGGTATCGCTGGCTCGAGGGCGGAATCATGGTGTTCGTGGGCGTGATCGGGCTTTGCTATGGGTTCGAGGTGCTGCTGGTGCATCCGGATTGGCGGCTGGCGGCGTTCCATACGCTGGTGCCGACGCTGGATACGAGTAGCGCGGGGAACTTTCACGACAGCATTTATCTGGCGGTGTCGATGCTGGGGGCGACGGTGATGCCGCATGTGATCTATCTGCATTCGGCGCTGGTGCAGCCGCGGTTGAAGGGGATGGCGGCTGAGGGAATGACGGCGGTGGTGGTGTCTCCGCTGCCTCGCGTGGAGTCGTTGAGCGATGGGTTGCGGCGGCAGTATCTGCGGTTCGAGCTGGTGGATGTGTTTGTCGCGATGAATGGGGCTTGGCTGATTAATTCGGCGATGATCGTGATGGCTGCGGTGGCGTTTACGCATCTGGGCGCTCCGGTGACGGATGTGGAGCAGGCTTATCGGACGCTGGGGCCGTTGCTGGGACCGGCTGCGGCGACGGTGTTTGCGGTGGCGCTGCTGTGCTCGGGGCTGTCGTCGTCGACGGTGGGGGTGATGGCGGGACAGGTGATTATCGAAGGATTTCTCGATATCAAATTTTCGATCTTTCTGCGGCGGCTGATTACGATTATTCCGGCGATCGTGGTGATTGCGGTGGGGCTTGATCCGCTGAAGATTTTGATCCTGTCACAGGTGGTGCTGAGTTTCACGCTGCCGTTTGCGCTGGTGCCGCTGCTGATTTTGAGCAACAGGCATGGGGTGATGGGGAGCTTTGTCAGCGGGGTGGGGACGAAGGTTGCCGGGTGGGTTACGGTGGGGATTATCGTGGCGCTGAATGTGGTGCTGCTGGGGCAATTGATGTTGGGGACGTAGGTGGCTAGAGGGCCAGAGACAGAATCGGCGCCAGTCTTAGACTGACGCCGATTCTGTTTTGCTTTCATCTGTAGGTTAGCGGGGCTTCTCTTCGGGCTTCTCCGTTGGACGGGCTTCCTGGGGGCGTGGTTGAGGAGCCTTTTGCTGCTGCTCAACCTTTTGCTGCTGTTGACGCTGTTGTTGCTGCACCTGTTGTTGATGTTGCTGCTGTTGTACCTGCTGTTGGCGCTGTTGTTGCTGCACCTGTTGTTGGCGTTGTTGTTGCTGCACCTGTTGTTGGTGTTGCTGCTGTTGTATTTGTTGCTGATGTTGCTGTTGTTGTAGCTGCTGATTCCGTTGTTGCTGCTCTTGCTGGTTTTTTTGCTGTTGTTGCTGCTGCTCGTTGCGCTGCTGAACCTGCTGCTGCTGCTGGTTCCATTGCTGTAACTGCTGCTCGTTTCTCTGTTGGAGCTGCTGTTGCTGCAACTGCTGATTCCGCTGTTGCTGCTCCTGCTGATTTTTCTGCTGTAGCTGCTGTTGTTCGTTGCGCTGTTGTAGCTGCTGCTGATTGCGCTGTTGCAGCTCTTGCTGGTTTTTCTGCTGGAGCTGTAGTTGCTGCTCGTTGCGCTGCTGAATCTGTTGCTGCTGATTTCTCTGTTGAAGCTGCTGCTGCTGTAGCTGCTGGTTGTTGAAGCCTCCGGCGGTTGTGCCGGGACGATTTACCTGCTGCTGTTGGATGTTGCGTGGGGGAGCGACTATGCCGCGGTCGGCGGCGAGTGGGCGCTGGGCGACGACGGTTGCCGGGCGTCCCTGGTTTGCGCTGTAGAAGTTTCCGCGGTTCTGTGCGGCCTGTTGGTGGAGCTGGACCTGTGCGGCCATGGGGGGCGTGCGCTGCTGGCGCATGGCTGCGACTTCAAACGCAGCGGGTCGTGCCTGGATACCGCCGCGACCGCCGTTGTAGCTGACGCGGTTGTTATTGATGATGGTTGTGTTATTGATCGTCGTGTTGTTGACGGTTACGTTGCGGACGTAGACGTTGTGGATGTTGGTGACGTTGACGTTGCTGACGGCGCGGTTGTAGTAGAAGTTGTTGCCGTTCCAGTAGCCGCCCTCATAGCCGTGGCCAATGTAACCGAAGCCGTAGTTGATGCCGCCGTAGAAGCCGATGTGCAGGCCCCAGGAGCCGCGGTGGAAGCCGTAGCGTCCACCATAGAAGCCCCAGTAGCCGGGGGTCCAGAGGGCACCACTGTAAGGGGGGGCGCACCAGGCTCCGGGGACCCAGTAGTAGCCAACGGGCGCCCAGGCCCAGTAGCCGGGGGTCCAGAGATAGTTGGGGTAGGGAGCGGGTGGTTGCTGATAGACGGGGAGTGGCGGCGGGGGCTGTTCGGCGTAGGAGTCGATGGTCTGATCGAAGTTTTCGTCGCCTGACTGATAGCTCTGGTCGTTCTGCTGGGCGTATTGATCGTTCTGGGCGGGCGGGACATAGTTGTCAGGGTTGGGAGCTTGATACTGCTGTTGCGGCTGCTGATACTGCTGTTGCGGTTGCTGCTGATAGTCCTGGGCCTGCTGCTGGGCTTCGTTGGTTTGGCGCTGGCTGAGGACGCGTGTGCGTGGTGTGGCCGGTGCGTAGTTTGTAGTCGCTGGCTGGGTGTACTGCTGCTGTGGAGCAGTCTGATTGGGGTCTACGGTGGCTTCGTTGGTGGCGGCTGGATCGGGGCCTGAGTTATCGGCCGTGGTTGCCGGGTTGGGGTTGCCCTTGCAGCCTGTGGCTGCGGTTAGTCCTGCAAGTCCTACGAGCCCTATGGCAGCACCGAGAATGTAGGTGCGTGCGGGAAATTGTTTTGCGAGATGTTTAAGGTCGAGCATTTGTCTCTCCTGCTGTTACTTACCGTTATCTGGAACACTTGTACTCGGAATAAGATGCGGTCTGTTGCCGATAGTGCAGCTGCTGAGCCAATTTATGGTACTCCTGCGGGTGAGAGGGGGCGTGAAAAACTGTGGCCGAGTTTGGTTATCTGGCGGTAAACTGCTTTTATGAGCCTGCGCGTTCCCTTCCTCAAGCGCTTTCGCCTTGGTCGTCGCGACCGGGGCCGCTCGTAGTTTTCTCCTTAACCTCTCTGCTACCCTTCGAACGTTCCCCGCTCTTCGCGAGCGAGCCAACCCAAGCTGCCATGGCGTATCTGTGGCGCTTCAGGAGAGATGACCATGCCTTCCACGCACCTCGATTCTTTTAAAAGCAAGTCCACCCTTACCAGCGGTTCCACGACGTATACGCTCTTTCGCCTGAAGGCGCTGGCGGAGCAGGGCGTTGCGCTGACGCGGCTGCCGTTCTCGCTGCGCGTGCTGCTTGAGAACCTGCTGCGGCATGAGGATGGCCGGACGGTGACGGCGGACGATATCAAATTTCTGGCGGCGTGGGACCCGAAGGCGGAGCCTTCGCGGGAGATCGCGTATATGCCGGCGCGGGTGTTGATGCAGGACTTTACCGGGGTTCCGGCGATTGTGGATCTGGCTGCGATGCGGGATGCGATGCGGGCGCTGGGTGGCGATCCGGAGAAGATTAATCCGCTGCAACCGGCGGAGCTGGTGATTGATCACTCGGTGCAGGTGGATGAGTTTGGGACGAAGCACTCGTATGACCTGAATGCGGCGCTGGAGTTTAAGCGGAACCGGGAGCGGTATGCGTTTTTGAAGTGGGGGCAGACGGCGTTCGATAACTTCTCCGCTGTGCCGCCGGGGATGGGGATCTGTCATCAGGTGAATCTGGAGTATCTGGCGCGGGTGGTGTTTACGACTTCGCCGGAGCGGAGTCTTGATGCTGTCGCGGTTGAAGGGCACAAGGCCAGCGTGGAAGAGACGCATGCGTTTGCGTATCCCGATACGCTGGTCGGGACGGACTCGCATACGACGATGGTGAATGGGTTGGGCGTGCTGGGTTGGGGTGTGGGTGGCATTGAGGCCGAGGCGGCGATGCTGGGGCAGCCGGTGTCGATGCTGATCCCGCAGGTGGTTGGGTTCAAACTGACGGGCAAGCTGAAGGAGGGGACGACTGCGACGGACCTTGTGTTGACGGTGACGGAGATGTTGCGGAAGCTGGGCGTGGTCGGCAAGTTTGTGGAGTTTTATGGGCCGGGGATCAGCGAGCTGCCGCTGGCGGATCGGGCGACGATTGCGAATATGGCTCCGGAGTATGGGGCGACGTGCGGGATCTTCCCGGTGGATGCGGAGACGCTGCGCTATCTGCGGTTGACGGGGCGGACAGAGGAACAGATTGCGCTGGTGGAGGCGTACTACCGCGAGCAGGGAATGTTCCATACGGCGGATGCGGCTGAGGCGGTGTATTCGGCGACGATCTCGCTGGATCTGGCGACGGTGGAGCCGAGTGTGGCGGGGCCGAAGCGTCCGCAGGATCGGGTGCTGCTGTCGGGTGCGGCGGAGAGCTTTGCGCAGCAGCTTCCGGCGTTGCTGGGGCCGAATGGGAATAAGGGAGAGGTTCGGCAGGTAGTTCGGTGGGAGGGTGAGGGTGGCCATGCGATGCCGAATGGCACGGGTGCGGCTGTCGCTGAGGGTGAGAGTGTAGCGGTTGCGACGCTGACGGAGACGGAGTCGCTGGAGGTGCAGCCGACCTCGATCAAGGGACGGTTTGGGGTCGATCCGGAGCCGTACCTGAATCATGGGTCGATTGTGATTGCGGCGATTACGAGCTGCACGAATACATCGAATCCGTATGTGATGGTGGCGGCTGGGTTGCTGGCGAAGAAGGCTGTGGAGAAGGGGCTGCGGACGCCGCCGTGGGTGAAGACTTCGCTGGCTCCGGGGTCGCGTGTGGTGACGGATTACTACAACAAGGCGGGGCTGTCGCAGTATCTCGATGCGCTGCGTTTCCAGACGGTTGGCTATGGATGTACGACGTGCATTGGGAACTCGGGGCCGCTGCCGACGGATGTATCGAAGGCGATTGAGGACCATGGTCTGGTGGCGGTGTCGGTGCTGTCGGGAAACCGGAACTTCGAGGGGCGCATTTCTCCGGAGGTGCGGGCGAATTATCTGATGAGTCCGCCGCTCGTGGTTGCATACGCTTTGGCAGGAACGATCCATCACAACTTTGCGACGGAGGCGATTGGCCGGGGCACGGGCGGTGAGGCAGTGTTCCTGAAGGACATCTGGCCGATGCAGAAGGAGGTTTCGGAGACGGTGGCGAGCTGCATCGATTCGGAGATGTTCCGGACGCAGTATGCGACGGTGTCGGATGGGGATGCGAACTGGCAGCACCTGAAGTTTCCAGAGGGCGATACGTATGGGTGGGAGCCGGATTCGACGTACATTCGCAAGGCTCCTTACTTCGATGGGATGACGGCGGTGCCTGCTCCGATTGAGGACATCAAGGCGGCGCGGGCGCTGGCGGTGCTGGGCGACTCGGTGACGACGGACCATATTTCGCCGGCGGGGTCGATCAAGAAGAATGGACCGGCGGGGCAGTACCTGATGGAGCATGGGGTTGCTCCAGTGGACTTCAACAGCTATGGGTCGCGGCGCGGCAACCATGAGGTGATGGTGCGCGGGACATTCGCGAATGTGCGGCTGCGAAACAAGATGGCTCCGGGGACGGAGGGCGGCGTGACGCGGCTGCTGCCGGATCTGACGGAGATGTCGATCTACGATGCTTCGGTTATCTATGCTGAGCGCGGGACGCCGCTGTGCATTCTTGCGGGTAAGGAGTATGGGTCGGGGTCGTCGCGCGACTGGGCGGCGAAGGGGCCGCGGCTGCTGGGGATCAAGTTTGTGATCGCGGAGAGCTATGAGCGGATTCATCGGTCGAACCTGGTGGGGATGGGGATTCTGCCGTTCCAGTTTGAGCCGGGAGAGAGCGCGGAGTCGCTGGGGCTGACGGGCGAGGAGATCTTCCATGTTGGGGATGAGCCGGGGCAGTTGCAGGCGATGCTCGACAGCAAGTTTGCGAATGGGCGCAACCTGACGATTGTGGCGGAGTCGGAGCTGGGCGTGACGAAGAGCTTTCCGGCGACGCTGCGGATCGATACGCCGCAGGAGATTTTGTACTATCAGCATGGTGGGATCTTGCAGTATGTGCTGCGGCAGTTGGCGGGAAAGGTTTAGGTTTGTGCCAGAGGTATCCGTTATTTGACAAATAACGGATACCTCTGCTTATATAGGGGTATATTCATTATCTTATAGATATAAAGAGAAATTATATTATGGCTACATTGTCCAATGCCCCTACCCCAAGCGAACCCACCATCAGCGATATTGAAAAGACTGTTCAGGAGGGCTTAGAAGCTCTTCGTAATGCTCCTTTAAGCGAACAGATTACGGCTGCATTGAAGTTTCTAACGCCACCTGGCTACCGACCCGTTGCTCAGCTTGAAGAGGATGGACGTAAGAAGCGCAGCACGGCTGCTGCTTCGAACTGGAATCCGCAGACGGGCGAGATCGTCATTTATTTTGAACCCCTCCAGCAAGAATCTAGTCCTCTTTCGCCGATGCAACCTGCACCTCAGAGGACCTTGCAGGATGTTCACCCGGCTTTTGCACGGATGAATCGCGATGTGGAAACCGGCCACCGATTGGACCCGTTGTTGGTTACTGAAGCAGAGCGGCCCAGGCTCGCCTCGGCCAGAGTTCAGCGAGTGGCGGGGCAGCCAACGGAGCCTTTAGTCGCGGAGATTCAGATTCAACAGTTGTGTCTTGCGCTTGCTGAAGCTGAAAAGGAAGGCAGGGCATTTATCGCACTGAAGAAGTTTCGCGATAATGAACTAACCGCACACAATTATGTATGGGCTGAATCTTTAGCGCATCGGCAAGCAGTGCTGTCGAGGGCAATTGATCTGGGAGCTGTTATGACTACCCAAATTCCTAATCCAAGGGCGCCGCAACACCCAACTACCACGATCAAATTGAACCGAGAATCTAGCTACGCTCAGGTTGTTCCACCTCGCTATCAACCCATCCGTACGAGGGGTGGTGAAGCTGCCTCGGAGATTCTCTTGCGTGACCGGGGGAGGTTCTAGATCTTTCATTTCATCGATACGAGTGCGTTAGTAAAACTGTTTATCGACGAGCAAGGCAGTGAGAAGATGCTTCGTTTCGCCAATGTGGAGGACGATAGAAGTAAAGTCGTCTCCGCACTTGCGCAGATCGAAGCCCGTTCAGCTATATGCAGGCTTCGTCAGGGGAGATTTATCTCCCCTGACGAAGCTGTGATGGCACTTGAAACGCTCGCAGGCGAGATAAGACGGATCCTCGAGCAACCGGTAAATCCTCCAGTGCTTGATGCGGCGAGCGCCTTGATTGATCGTCATGATCTGCGGGCGCTGGACGCTGTGCAGCTTGGGAGCGCTATCGTCTCACGCGAACTCCTTGCGGCTACAGATATGCGCTTTATAGCCTCTGATAAAGCTCTTCTGGAAGCAGCACGGAAGGAAGGATTCGATGTCTGGGATCCGGGGGACGAATAGTGCTTGCGCAACGTAGGATTCGCCGCCCCTTTTCTTTGCGGGCTGCTCTGTTCATGGTTCGTCAACGTTGGCTGGTTAGTCTATTGTGATTGATCAGATAGAGGAGTTGTACGGATGAAGCGTTACTGCCTTTGGCTTGCGATGGGTTTGCTGGGTGTGGGTGTTTTGAGCGCGTCGGCGCAGCAGGAGCAAGGGATGAATCCGTTTCTTGGCTTGATGACGAAGGCTGGCGCGCATGCGAAGGCGCATGGGGTGAAGGTGGCTCCGGTGTTGTCGCCGTATGATGGGACGCTGCTGGGGGAGAATCCGGCGGTGAATGTGGCGGAGCTGCATAAGGCTGGGTTTCGCGTGATTCCGTGGACGACGGATACGCCGGAGAAGATGAAGGCGTTGATTGCGCTGCGGGTGGATGGCATCATCTCGGATTACCCGGATATGTTGCAGGCGGTGCTGAAGGAAGAGAAGGCGGCACATCCGGATGAGGCTGCTTACTTTGCGAGCTTCGATGTGTCGGCGCATCGCGGGGGGCGCGGGTTGCGGCCGGAGAATACGCTACCGTCGTTCGAGGATGGGCTGGATCATCTGTCGACGACGCTGGAGACGGATACGGGGGTGACGACGGATCATGTTTCGCTGATCTGGCATGACCAGTTTCTGAATCCGCAGTCGTGCCGGAAGGCGGATGGGTCGGCGTACACGCTGGAGAACAAGGTGTACACGCGGGATATCTCGTCAGTGGAGGCGCAGAAGATGTTCATCTGCGACAAGCTGCACTTTGGGGCGCAGCAGACGAACGATCTGGCGTTGTCGCCGGTGGCGGTGGAGTTTGCGAAGCAGGAGCACCTGATCAGTCCGTATGTGCCGACGTATGTGGAGCAGTTGTTCCGGTTCGTGCGGTTCTACGCGCACTACTACAAGGATGGTGTGGGCAAGGGTACGCCGGGTGCCGAGGCTCGGTGGCGGAACGCGGAGACGGTGCGGTTCAACCTGGAGACGAAGATTCTGCCGGAGCTTTCTCCGGCTGAGGCGAAGGCTGCCGGGGAGCCGGATGGCAACCATACGGTGGGGCCGGAGCTGTTTGTGAAGACGCTGTGCGGAGCGATCAAGCGGAACCACATGGAGGGGCGGTCGGAGGTGCAGAGCTTCGATTTTCGGACGTTGATCCTGGTGGAGGAGCAGTATCCGGAGATTCCGACGTACTATCTGACGGGGCCTGCGAAGACGCTGAGTTCGGAGCTGGTTCCGGTGTCGCTGCGGCAGGCTGCTGCGGCGAACTAGAAGCTGTTCAAAGCTTCAATAATCTTGGATGCGCATCCTTCTGTATGGAACAAGCAACAGCAAAAACAAATACAGGGGTCCTTCACTGCGTTCAGGATGACGACGAAAAAGCAGCAGTGCTAAAAGGCAGTTCCTGGACAGGCTTTTAGAGAAGTGTGGTTCCGGTGAGCTGTTCGCAGAAGAGCCAGAGGCGCTGCTGGGCGGCTTGGTCGAGGGCTTGCGGGCTGATTTTTGCGGGGCCTACGTCGCCGCCACGCATCTCTTGGAAGCCTTGCGGGCCGTAGTAGCCGCCGCTGACGGCTTCGGGGGCGGTGGCAGCGTAGAGGGTGGGCAGGGCTCCTGAGGCTTCGGAGTTCAGGAAGGAATCGATCAGGCTGCCGACTGCTCTGCGGGCGGCTCTTTCTATGGAGGAGAAATCTCCTTTGTGAAAGAGGTTGGTGTTGGCGACGCCGGGGTGGGCGGCGATGCTGAGGATGGGGGAGTGCGCGGCGCGGAGGCGGCGATCGAGCTCGAAGGCGAGCATGAGGTTGGCTAGCTTGGACTGCTGATAGGAGCGCATGGGAGCGTAGCTGCGGGTGGCCTGGAGGTCGTCGAAGTCGATGCGTCCGCGCTTGTGGGCGATGGAGGCGATGGTGACGATGCGGGGTGTTCCTGCGGCCTTTTGAATGAGCGGAAGGAGCAGCGCGGTGAGGGCGAAGTGGCCGAGGACGTTGGTGCCGAACTGGAGCTCGAAGCCGTCGGCGGTCACGAGGCGCTGGGGTGGGGCCATGACGCCTGCGTTGTTGATGAGGAGATCGAGGGGAAGGCCTTGCTCGAGCTGTTGAGCGGCGAAGTTGTGGACGGATTGGAGGGAGGCGAGGTCGAGGGTGACGAGCTCGGCGGAGGCGTTGGGGGCCTCGGCGCGGAGGCGGGCGAGAGCGGCTTCTCCGCGGGTGCGGTCGCGGCTGGCGAAGAGGATGTGAGCGCCTTTGCGGGCGAGCTCCAATGCGGCGTAGTAGCCGATGCCGCTGTTGGCTCCGGTGATGAGAGCTCGGCGGCCTTGCTGGGTGGGGATGTTGGCTAGGGTCCAGGGGCTCATGTGTGGTTGGATGCTGGGGATGGTGGGGTGATGTTTTTTCTTGGGTGGGGAGGTAAAGGAGGGTGTTACGGGACTCTCCTTCTGGCACTCAACCCATATGGATCGCTGTCGAGAATGCGACTTATGGGGACTTATCGAACCACTACCTATATGCAGCAGACGTTTCGGTTCATCTGCCAATCGACCGGAATTTGAGGTTTCACCGGGGCGCAATATGAAGGCAACCGTAACATAGACGAATATGAGCACAGACACGATCCATACGGCTCTGATGGATGTCGCAGATGAGGGTGAGCACACCATTGCCTTAGGAGATGGTCTCTCGCTGGTGCGTCCCAACGACCAACTGCTATCGCACCGCTGGGACTGGGCGCAGGGCAAGGGTGAGATGGATGAAGAAGCGACAGCAAGCCGTACCTATTTTGCGAATACGAGCAGTACATCCCTGGGGAAGACATACGCTCAGCGCCGGAACGGGGGAGCAAACCGCTTCTATGCCGGCTTAATGGCGTTCCAAGTAATCAAGCCAATCCGAACGCTCGGCTTTATATATAGGCGTCAGCAGATAGAGCGCCGTCCCCCAATGCAGCCTGGGCGATGGGCGATGGCGAACAAATTTGACGCAGGCATGCTAGCGCAAGTGCCCGCTATGATCCAACGAATTCAGCCGGTGATGGATGGGAGCAATGTGGAGCACAAGAACGCGCTCACATTGCTGCAACTAGGTCTTGAGCATTTCCATCCCTACATTGCGGGCCTGTTGTGGGTAACCGGCCTTGAGGCAATCTTCGATAGTGGCGGGCGCGAAGAGTTCAAGAAGAAACTCTGCGACTGTCTCGGTTCGCAAACGATGGCATTTTCCAACTGGCACTCGGAGCCCGGTGCGCCGCCTATACAGTGGATGAACTCTCCATTCCTCTCTATTTGCTCAGGAACAAGCTAGCGCATGGTGCAGACCTTCGCTCCGCGATCGCTGATAAAAAATTTCCTACCGACTTCGGGAAGACAGTCGATGTTACGCAGTATGGCGAGACGATAAATTACGCTGAGCTCTTGAGCGAGGCCGCGTGCTACTTGCTGTGCCAAGTCTTACAGGCGGTGATCTGATTTGAATCAGGAGCAGACCCAAGCAAGATAGTTCCTTGGAGACGCGCATCTCATCACTTGGTTCCCGGTTTGTCGCCAACTCGCAGGCGGGCTAGCGACGATCTTCGTGCGATCAAAGGGCTTCGAACAGTCTCGTACAAAACCAAACAACGGCAAGGGCAAATGCAGGTCCTTCGGCTGCGCGCTTTGCGCTTCGCTCAGGATGACAGTTTGGTGGGTGGGTTTAGGTTGTGGCGGGTGGTTTGAGGGCGGCTTCGATGCTGGCGTTGACCTCGGCCTGGGCGAACTCGGCGGCTACGCGGATGCCGTTCATGATGGCCTTTTCGTTGGAGGAGCCGTGGCCGATGATGCAGGGGCCGCGGACGCCGAGGAGGGGTGCTCCGCCGTACTCGGAGTAGTCGAGGCGCTTCTTGAAATCGTTGAAGGCGGTGCGAGAAAAGAGTGCGCCTACCTGGGCGGTGATGGTGGACTTGAGCGAGTCGCGTAGGAGGACGCTGAAGAGTTTGACGAGGCCCTCGCTGGTTTTGAGGGCGACGTTGCCGACGAAGCCGTCGCAGACGGAGACATCGGTGTGGCCGTTGTAGAGGTCGCGGCCTTCGACGTTGCCAATGAAGTTGATGCTGGGCAGGGCGCGGAGCAGGGGCAGGGTGTCGTGGGTGAGGGTGTTGCCCTTGGAGTCCTCTTCGCCGATGGAGAGCAGGCCGACGCGGGGGTGGCGGACTTTGAGGACGTTCTGGGCGTAGATGCTGCCCATGACGGCGAACTGGACGAGGTTGTCGGGGTCGGAGTCCACGTTGGCGCCGACATCGAGCAGGAGGGATGGGGAGCCGGTGGTGGTGGGCAGGACCGTTGCCAGCGCGGGACGATGGACTCCGGCTAACATGCCGAGGACCATCTTGGCGGTGGCCATGGCGGCGCCGGTGTTGCCAGCGGTGAAGAAGGCGGCGGCGCGGCCCTCGCGGACCATCTTGAGGCCGACGCGCATGGAGGAGTCGCGTTTGGCGCGGACGGCCTGGGCTGCTTTGTCGTCCATGCTGATCCACTCGGAGGCGGGGACGATGAAGACGGGGAGGTGCTTGTTCTGGAGATTATGGCTGGCGAGGTGTTGGCGGAGCGCAGGGCGCAGGATGTCTTCGGGGCCAACGAGGTGGACCCGGACGTCAAGGTGACGGCAGGCGAGGATGGCCCCGCGAATCTCGGATTCGGGGGCCTTGTCAGAACCCATTCCATCGACAACGATGTCTATCGGCATCTAGTTGGGGGCCTGTGCTGGTTCAGTTGTGGTGTTAGCTTGCTTCCTTGGTCGCGAGGACTGCACGGCCCTTGTACTCACCGCACTTGCCGCAGGCCCGGTGGGGCAGCTTGCGCTCGTGGCAGTTGGGGCACTCGGAGAGACCGGTGGGGGTGAGGAAGTCATGGCTGCGGCGCTTGGCGGTGCGCTGTTTGGAGTGGCGCCGTTTCGGATTAGGCATTGCGGTATCCCTTCAATATCTTCAACATACCGCGATGCACGCAGGCAGTGAAGGAGAACTTGTTTGGTACGAAAACCTTTAGTGCTTGAGCTCGAGCTTACCGGCTAGACCGGCAAGAGCGTTCCAACGCGGATCAGCCGGAGTGTCTTCACAGGAACAGAGTGCCTGGTTCAGATTCTGGCCACAGCGCGGGCATAGCCCTTTGCAGTCCGTCTGGCAGAGGGCGCGTCCAGGCAGGGAGAGTAACACCTGCTCCCGCACGACATCCTCAAGCAGCAAGCCGCTCTTTTCATAATACCCGATTTCGGTCTCGTCGACAGTAATTGCTCGTTCTGCGGCATCGGCGTCGGCATCCTGGGGGCGGAAGATGAGGTCGAAGTCGCCTTTGAGGGGGATTTGGACGGGTTCGACGCAGCGGGCGCACTGGATTTCGAAGGTGCCGGTGTAGTCGGCGCGGACGCGGATGTCGGAGATGAGGTCGCTGCCGCCGCGGTGTTCGACGATGAGGTCGGCGTGGCCGTTGACGGGAAGCGGGCCGAGCTGGGTGATGCCGGTGGTGAAGTCGATGCTGCCGGGCGCGAAGGACTCGGCGATCTGTAGGGGCTCATTTTCGAGTTGGAGCGGTGTGATGAGCATGGTTTAACGCTATGCGGGTCTGGGGTGCAGGTCAACTGTGAGTTTTGTGTGGATTTGTGGTGAGGAGGATTCCGGGCTGACTCTTGCTCTTTGTTTAGAAGGCAAGCGTTGAAAGAGGTAGTAGAGAGCGTACCCACCCATAAAGGGTGTTATGGGTGGGCAAAAAGCGGTGCAGCTGAAACGGATGTTTCATTGAGTGCGGTGACGACCGCACATGATTTCTACAGTGTTGAAAGGAATATTGAGGTGTGGTGCACTCATTCCATTTCATCGAGAGCTATTTGCTGGCTACGTTAGTCTACGTCGCTAACTTTGCCGTCGATGAAGACGACTTTCATATCGGGATATTTGTAGATCTGCTTCGAACCCAGGTCGATGATCTGCTTGGGTGGGCCGAGGATCGAAGTTACCTGAGCAGTCGACTGTCCAAGCGCGACGGTCGGAGTGGCGGGCTGCGTGTCGGCCTGTGAGACAATTGCGCCTCCGACGGTTGTGCCAGTTGTCGTGGAGACGGCGCAATGCGGTTCGCAGGAACGGGCAACTACACCGGTGGCGCGTGCACGTACCTGATCGGCGGGATTCACCGACAGAATGGCTTCGATCATTTTTGACGCATCATCTACAGACATCTGCGCCAGGGTACCCTTGGGTTCTTTGAAGTCCAGGGTCGTGGAGTATCTCTTTGCAGCTTGATACGTGCCTCCGTATGTGCCGCGCGAAAACGTGGCGAGGACCGCGTCGGATGTGAGGATGGTCACCTTGAGAGCATCCTCCTTTCCTTGCGTGTCGTCATTGATCTTGGTGATATAGACCTTCTGGCCAGGCTGCAGGATCTGCAAGTTGTTGCTCTTGAGAAGGCCGAGGCCCTTGGAGCGTTGTTTCACTTGCCCGTCCACGACTGGGTTTTCGAAGGTGATCATCGTTGGGTAGGGTTCGGCGTTGATCCCGTCGGCTTCGATCGTCAACACGGTTCCAGGGCTAGCCGCTACCCCTTGCATATTGATCTCCGTGAGACGGTATTTCTGTTTGAGTGCCGTAACGAGGGCGTCTTGCGCGGCGGCGGCGGGTGTGATGCTTGCAGTAAGAGTTATTGCAGAAAAGATTCCCAGAGTGACTCTACGAACATATGACCAGCGGACCAGCATTTTAGAAACCCCTAAAGATGAAGTTGGATGTTCGACGATCAGGATATTACAGGAGCTACTGTTCAGAGGATTTCTTTACGAGATGAATTTACTGTCCATTTTTGACCACTGTGAGGGCGATCCAATAGAGGCGTGCTCGATAGGGAGCTGGGATAACTCCTTCTCTTTCGATAAGCTCGTGAAATCGTTCGGGATCAGTGGCGAAAGAGAGCACCGCTCTGCCGTCTTCTTCAAAGTCAATCTGGGAGAACATCTTTCCGCCTACTGCTTGATCTCCTACTCGGAAGACAAGTTTGTTGCCCCACTGAGTTGTCTCGCTGACTGTTTCGACCACATGCGGCAGAGACAGGAGAAATGCGCGTTCGGCGTCTATGCTCTCAGTATGGAAGATTGCGGTCTCTCTTGGTTCATAACCCAGAAGGCTGGATCGTCGGCAAACTGGAGTTACACCAGTGACGAGCTGAGCCCAAGCAGACAGTTTCGTGGCAGCCTCATCTCTGCGCTCTTGCAAACAACAAAGCACTTTGTCTAGCCGGACACCGCACAGTGGCCGTACCCTAGAAGAACAAATAGGCAGCTCTGCAATGCACTACCCGTAAGAAAGGAAGATGGTCGGCGGCTATCCGCCACTAGCAAACTCTATGAAACTGATGCGAGGATTACCTCTCCTTTTTGCCTGTGCCACAGTCGCCTCGGCTCAGGTAGCTCCACCTGCAATCGAGATCGCCCCCCGCTCCAACAGCACCGTTCAGCGGATGGTCGTCAAGGTAGCCGACGCGCCAAATCTCTCACACGCAGAGAAGCTCCGCCTCATCCGCCAACACATCAAGTACGTGTTCATCCTCTTCCAGGAAAACCGCTCCTTCGACTTCTACTTCGCCACCTACCCCGGAGCCGATGGACTCTACTCGAAATCCGCCGATCAGATCGCCGGATTCACCCAGCCCATCGTCAACCTCGACGGCACCATCGGCACCATCTCCCCCTTCAAAATCCCAGCGTCCGTCGTCGACGCCAACGGTAAGACCGTTCCGCTCTACCCCACCGACATCGCCTCGGTAAACCACAGCCACCTCGGCATCGCCCACAAGCTCGATCTCGACGCCAACTCCATCGCTCAGAACGACCGCTACGCCCTGACCGAAGAGGGCGTCACCCTGATCGACGGCAAGCCCTCCAAACTCCCCACGCTCGAACGAAAGCAATTCGGCGAGCTCGTTATGTCGCACGTGGACTGCGATGCAGCGCCCTTCCTCTGGAGCTACGCCGACCGGTTCACCCTCTTCGACCACTTCTTCGACACCGTCATCGGACCCTCCGGACCGAACGCCATCGCCATGATCGCCGGCCAATCCGGCGAAACCCAGTGGATGCTGCACCCCAATCTGGCGGAAGGGAAGAACGGCACCGCTCTGCCCATGGTCGCGAACGCCCATCCCTACTGGGGTCTCGCGCAGGACGCCGCAGGCAATCCAGCCCAGCCGAAACCGACCCAGGATAAAAACCCCGCGCCCAACCTCACCTTCGCCACGCTGCCCCTCTCCTTCATGGGGAGCGATATCGAGAAGACCACCGCCGCCGACTACAACCCAGTCTTCGACCTGATGGACGTCCAGGGCGACATCAAAAAGATCGCAGGCCACGGAGTCCCCGCCATCAACTGGGGCTGGTACCAGCAGGGCTACGGCCATGAGCCCACCGACCCCGTCGGAATCGCAACGCACAAGAACTACGTCATCCACCACAACGGGCCGCAGTACTTCGGCTACGTCTCCGACAACCCCGAAGCAAACATCCACATGCATCCCATGGGGGCCTTCTTCGACGACGTAGCCGCCCGACGGCTCCCATCTTCCGGGGTCTTCTACGTCCGTGGCGGCTATGGCAACATCGCCAGCCTCCCGCCCGCCGATCCCAATCCGCATCTCGCAACCGTCTTCAACGGCAACGACGACCACCCCGGCTACGCGGACTCCGGCATCAGCGAAGCCTTCCTTGCCAAAGAGATCAACGCCATCGCCCAAAGCCCCTACTGGAACCAGAGCGCCATCCTGATCGCCTACGACGAGTCAGACGGGCTCTACGACCACGCACGACCACGCGTCCGCTCGCACGATGCCGCTGGCGTTCCCCTCGATCAGGGCCCACGCATCCCCTTTCTCCTCATCTCGCCCTACGGCGTAGCCCACGGCGTCTCGCACGAGCTCTCCGAGCACAGCTCGATCATCAAATTCGTCGACGAGCTCTTCAACCTGATCCCACTGGCAGACCTGCCCGACGAAGAGCGCGCTCGCAAGATTGGACTGGAGCAGCACGGCCAAAAAGACCTCGGCCCCGCCGACGACAAGGTAGAGGGCGTCGGCGATCTCTTCTCCGGCTTCGACAACCTCCGCCTACTCGGCAAGCGCAAACCTCTGTCCCCGTCCTACGCGGAGATCCCCGAAGCCCAGATCAACAGCTTCCCCCACATGGGAGGCCAGGGCTGCCACGCCCTCGGCATCACGCCAACCGACTCCGGCAAGCCAAATCCCATCCCCGCCGACTTCAACCCCCGCCCCGACACTACTCCCGGCATCCCAACCTCCGGCACCTGGATTCCATAGTGCACCTTCGTAAAACCAGCCTCCTGCTTCTGTTGCTCACCGTGGTTCCTGTCGCTCACGCAGGGACCACGGTCGATTCCATCCGCAAAGCCCAGCAACTCATCTGCGGCATCGACCAGAGCGAAGCCGAGTTCTCCACAACGGACGACCACGGCGCCCGCGTAGCCTTCGACCAGGACCTATGCAAAGCTGCTGCCACCGCCGTCCTAGGCCCCAACGCCAAGGTAGTTATCAAAGGCTACCCCGACGACCAGACCAGCCTCGCCGCTCTCCGCTCAGGCGAGATCGACCTCATCCCCTCCCTCAGCGCCGACCTCTCCCACACAACCGAGAGCGGCATCTCCCTCACTCGTCCTGTCCTCTACGACGGCGTAGCCTTGATGGTCCCGATCACCTCCGGTATCGAAAAAGCAACCGATCTCAGCGGAAAAAAGATCTGCGTCCTCGCCGAAACAGAAGCCGAGGTAACACTGCGAGCCTGGTTTGAGAGCCACCACCTCACCTTCATCCCCTTCCCATTCCAGGAGGAAGGAGAAATGGAGGCAGCCTACGTCACCAACAACTGCACCGGCCTCGCAGCCGACCTGACCCGCCTCGCCGAAACCCGAGAGTCCTTCGGCCCGCTCGCAAAAAATTACGCCCTACTCCCCGACAACATCTCGAAGGACCCCCTCGCCGTGGCCTACCGCACCTCGGACGAGCAGTGGGGAAAGATCCTCACCTGGACCATCAACATCCTCATCCAGGCAGAGGAGAGCGGCATCACCGCCAGCACAGCCCAATCGCCAAACACCAGCCGCAATCCCACAACCCAACGACTCCTCGGCAAAACACGCGAGCTGGGACGCCCCCTTGGCCTCGACGATGACTGGGCCGCAAACGTCATCCTCGCCGTCGGCAACTACGGAGAGATCTTCAACAGAAACCTCGGTACCGACTCCCCTTTGAAACTCCCCCGAGGGCTCAACGCACTCTGGAACCAGGGCGGCCTGATGTACGCCCTGCCACTCAAATAACCAAAGAAAGAGCCGGGGCACGGCAAACCACCGCGCCCCGGCCATTCTCCAGCTAGCTCGCAATCTCCGCACGAACCAGCGCCGCTGCCTCGCAGAGGTTCGTCAACGCCGCAACCGTCTCCGGCCAGCCACGCGTCTTCAAACCGCAGTCCGGATTGACCCACACCTGCTCCGGTCGAAGCACCTCCAGCGCCAGCGTCAGCAGCCCCTTCATCTCCTCGGTCGTCGGAACCCGCGGCGAATGGATGTCATAGATCCCCGGTCCAATCTCGTTCGGATAGCCATGTTGCTGGAAGGCATGCAGCATCTCCATCCGCGACCGAGCCGTCTCCATTGAGATCACATCCGCATCCAGAGCCGCAATCGAGTCGAGGATATCTTCAAACTGGCAGTAGCACATGTGCGTATGGATCTGCGTGCCGTTCTCGACGCCCGAGGTCGCCAGCCGGAACGCCTTCACCGACCAGTCCAGATACCCCGGCCAATCCGCACGCCGCAGCGGCAGCCCCTCGCGCAGAGCAGGCTCGTCCACCTGAATGATGCGGATCCCGGCAGCCTCCAGATCGCACACCTCCTGCCGCAGCGCCAGCGCAATCTGCCATGCCACATCCTTCTCCGGAATATCGTTCCGCACAAACGACCACTGCAAAATCGTGATCGGCCCGGTCAACATCCCTTTCATCGGCCGCTTCGTCAGCGACCGCGCATAGTCGCTCCAGAACACCGTAATCGCCTTCGGCCGCGACACATCGCCATAGATCACCGGTGGCTTCACGCACCGCGACCCATAGCTCTGCACCCAGCCGTTCTGCGTAAACGCGAACCCCGATAGATGTTCGCCGAAGTACTCCACCATGTCGTTCCGCTCGAACTCGCCATGCACCAGCACGTCGAGGCCAATCGCCTCCTGCTGACGCACGCAGTCCGTAATCGCCTGCTCAAGAAACGTGTTGTAGTCGGCATCCGAAAGATGCCCGCCCTTATTCGCCGCGCGCTGCTTCCGCACCTCCGTAGTCTGCGGAAACGAGCCGATCGTCGTCGTCGGCAGCAACGGCAGCTTCAGCTCATCCCGCTGCACCACCGCCCGCTCGGGATACGCGGCCTTCCGATGCAGATCCTTCTCCTTCAACTTCGCCAAAGCATCGCGCACAACAACGTTTGTGCTGCTCTCCGCCGTCATCCGATCCTCATGCCGCAACAGGTTCTGCACATAAGCCGCAGAAGCTCCCGCCGGACCCTTCGCCAGCAGCGCCAGCTCTTCAACCTTCTGCTGAGCAAAGCTGAGCCAATCGCCGATGCGCCCGTTCAACATGTGCTCATCCGCCGTGTCATATGGAACATGCAGCATCGAGCACGAAGGCGCAATCTGCAACCGATCCGCCCCCAGCCTCTCCGCAACCGACTCGACCGTTCCACGCAAAGCCACCAGATTCGCCAGCCAGATATTCCGCCCGTCCACACATCCCAGGCTCAATATCTGCTCCGGCCCGATCCGTTCGACCACCACCGCCAGCTGCTCCGGCGCACGAACCGCATCGATATGCAAACCCGCCGTTCCCAGCGAGCAAGCCAGCTCCAGATTGTCCCCGAGCGCACCGAAATACGTCGTCAGCATCAGCTTCACCGGCAGCTTCGACAGCTCCGCATACGCCAGGCGATACGCCGCTACAGCCTCCTGCGTCAGGTCCGTCACCAGGCACGGCTCATCGATCTGCACCCACTCCGCACCCTCCGCAACCAGCTCCGCCAGCACGGCCTTGTAGGCGCTCAGCAAACGTGGCAACAACGTCAACGGCTCAAGCCCCTCCACGCCCTTGCCCAGCAACAGCAGCGTCACCGGCCCAATCAGCACCGGACGCGTCGCGATGCCAAGCGCCAGCGCCTCCTTGTACTCTCCAACCACCTTGCTCGTATTCGGCACAAAGCTGAGATCCGCACCCCACTCCGGAACCAGATAGTGGTAGTTTGTATCGAACCACTTCGTCATCTCCATCGCTGTCTGCTCATGACTGTTACGCGCCATCTGGAAGTAACTCTCTAGAGTCACTTGCTGCCCGACCCCAAACCGGCTGGGGGTCGCGCCAACCAGAACCAGCGCATCCAGCACCTGGTCATAGAAAGAAAAATCATTACTGGGAATATGGTCGATTCCCGCACTCTGCTGAAGCTTCCAATGCCGCTCGCGCAGCTCTTTGCTTGTAGCAATCAGGCTCTCCTCCGAGATGCGGCCACGCCAGAAATCTTCCAGCGCAAACTTCAGCTCACGGTGACGCCCCATACGGGGATACCCCAGATTTGCAGTATTAAATTGTCTATTAGTGGTTGCAGCGGATGATGTAGACATTCGGTTCCTCTCCTTAAAGCAAAGGGAACCACCCATGCGCAGGCACGCGAATCACCGCAATATACGGTGAAAACACGACACAGTGGCGACAGGTCCAACCTCGAGACCAGACTCCTCAGCGCACGCCACGGTCAGAGCACACGGCTCTTCCATGGTGGTGGCGGCAGGCCGGTCTTCGGACTTTGGGCTACCTACTAAACGCCGCTTCCCATTCTCCTTCAAGAACAGTGCGTGGCCTCAGGCCGTGCGTCGTTCGCTCCCATCACCGCTGCGGGTCAGCACCGGAATCTCACCGGCTTCCCGTTTAACAAGGCCATAAGCCTTGCACCTGCACCCTTTTACTGTACATGCGTCGCCCCTCACCCCCTCCAGAAGCTCTATATGTCACCTAAGAGACAGATGAAACCCCAGAAAACGATTACTTTTGTCATTATTTTAAAGTTTGCACTTCCGTTAGTACACAAAGGTCGATATAGTGGGTGGCAGGACGCCATTCCAACATCTCAATACAGCCGGGGGAAAACACCATGAGCAAGCAAACTGTTACAAACGCGAAAGTCACCTACACCAAACCCACGTTGACCGAATACGGTTCGCTCGCCGAGCGCACCAAAATCTTCGGTCTTATGAATCCTGACGAACTCGACCCATCGATTGTGCTCATCCTCACGCCTTCCATTGCCGTCGCAGTCATTGGGTAGGTAACGTTGAAGGTCAGCGACGTCTATACGGTGTACGGGGAGAGTATCGAAAGCAACCTGCTTTTTGACACTCTCCCTCGCACCGTCCGGGACGGCTCTACGATTACGCTCGACGTTCAACGCATCGCAAGCTTCGAAAAAGATCCTGGCGAGCCGATAGGTCCTTGCTACGCTCAGGACAGAACCGTTCACATCGTCTATCACGATCTTTACGTCGCCGTGCAGATCGATTCCATTCTCGATATTCAGTACTGGATTGCGTCCAACACAATCCAATGTCTTGCTGTACACGAAATGTCCGACGAATCGCTGCGGTACTGGATCCTTCAGCAGATCATTCCACTCTATGTCTTTCTGAGAGGCTCCACGGAGTTCCTTCATGGCATGGCTTTCAGGACGACGTCGAATAACGATACTACCTCTGAATCATCTGCTGGCTGCGTAGCCGTTCTCGGCCCATCTCACGCCGGAAAGTCTACTTTGCTGAACTATTTCCTCACGGAAGGACATGCTCTGGTCACCGACGACCATATCGCGATTCATCGGCAAAGCTACGCCGATGTTCAGCCGGCGATCCCGTTCTATCGCCCATATCGCGCTGCGGAAGACCTCGGCTATCGTGCGGCAAACTACTCGCCCGACGCATCCCCGTTACGTCATATCTATCTTCTAAAACCAGCTCCTGCGACGATGGCTCCACAGGCGCAGCGGATCACTGGCATCGATGCGGTCTGCGCGGTCGCTTCTTACCTCCACTACACCCTCCCTAATTCAAAGAAACTGGACCACTTTCCCTTGGTAGATGACCGATTTCGGGGTTTGGCCGAGGTAGCGCGACAAGTTCCCGTATCCATTCTGCGCGTTCCCCGGTCCCTTGATCGGCTTCCAGAGGTCTACGAGTTCATACAGAAAGATGTTAGCGAGGCCACTCTATGATCCGATACACCGTCTTCGGCCTGCTCTACACTCGGACCTGCCCTCTAGCCTGCAGGCACTGCATTATCGAATCGTCTCCGAAAGAGACGGACAAAATGACACCTGCCCAGGCGAGCGAGTACCTCAAAATCATCCCGAAATACTCGGATCAGGTCTGCTTCACCGGCGGCGAACCGCTTCTCTATTACAACGAAATTCTCCCGCTTATCAGGCAAGCCAAGGAACTGGGCCTTAAAGCTACGCTCGTTACCGGCGGCGGCTGGGTCAGTCAGAAAAAACCCGAGATCGCGCGCGAGCGGATGATGGGCCTCAAGGAAGCCGGCCTCGATACCTTGCTCGTCAGTTGGGACGACTATCACGAGGAGTTCTCTCCCGCTGAAAACGCCCTTCTTCTCGTAGAAATCTGCAAGGAGATTGGCCTGCCGAACTTTGTCCGTGGTGTCATGTCGGCCTTCGGCCCCAACCCGCGCATCGAACAGAAGCTCGTCAATATCGACGTGAACTACCAGAAGGTCAGTGTCTTGCGTCTAGGCACCGCAGCAACCTTGCCGGAGGAGCATTTCACCTTCAAGGCTTTCGCTGGAAAGGGTGGCTGCTCCACAGCGCTACAGGCCGTCATCGAACCGGACGGCAACGTCTACGCCTGCTGCGGTCCCGCACGCTTCGCCAAGAAGCCGTCGTCGCCCCTCGTCCTTGGCAATACCGCTGACGAAGACCTCGACAGCATCCTCCATCGCGCCGTTCGTGATCCCCTCGTCGAAGCCATCAGCAGCATTGGACCCTACGGGCTCTTCCAGCTCATCAAGGATGAGCCTTCGCTCCGCGGCCTGCTGCCCGTGCGAGATCGTTACACCGGCATCTGCGAGCTCTGCCTCGATATGAACGACGTCCCTGCCGTCGTTCAGCGTATCCGAGAGCGCCTCGACGACGATGGAGTTCGTATGGCCATTGCGGCTGCACACCTCTACAGCCAGACAAGCCCCGAATTGCGTGCACTCACCCCGTCTCCGATGTAATGGGCATGAGATGAAGATTGACTAGACGTTTATGAGTGCGTTGGTAGATTATTCGATGGACGGAGAATATGTATGACACCTGATTCAACTATCACAATTCCCAAATATGTCCTTTCGGAGTCCCTCAACGACGAAACGGTTGTCCTTGATATGAGCTCCGGAATGTACTTCGGCTTATCTCCAGTCGCCAGCCGCTTCTGGAAGCTCCTCTCGGAGGGATTGACTCGCGAAAAGATTCAATCCATCCTCTTGAACGAGTTTGACGTTGAGCCGACGGTTCTTGCCGCCGACCTCGATGCTCTCCTCGCCCAGCTTGAGGCCAAAAAGCTTATCCAACAACCATCGAACTGATTACCGACAGAATCATGGCTTCCACTCCCGAAATGCGCCTTCTGGCGGAATGTCTTCCGCCTCATTCCGGGGCGGGCCGTGATCTGACACAAGACCTTACCTCGATCGACTGGACTCGGCTCTTCGAGCTCGCAGCCTGGCATGGCATGTTTCCGCTCTTAGCCTCCAGGCTGCTATCTTCATCCCCCCCATCCGCAAGTCAGGCAATCCCTGCGCCTGTCATCTCCATGTTGCAGGAGCATCAGGCAAAGTATCTCCACCGAAGCCTCATCCAGACTCTGGCGCTCGTCCAGTTGCAGCGTGAGTTCGACAGCCACGGCATTACCGTTTTGGCCTGGAAAGGGCCTTCGGTAGGGTGGTTGCTCTATGGATCAGCCGCACTCCGCGACTCGTCGGATCTCGATTTCCTCTTTCGAGAGGAAGATCTTCAGCAGGTCATGAGTGTCACGCGTCGGCTCGGCTATCGGTTGCTCGAAAGCTCCGACACTGAGAGCAAAGATCTCTACATCTTCACACTCCACCGAGAGTTCAGCTTTGCCCGACCCACCGAGTCGCTCCTGATCGAGTTCCATCTACAGATCATGCCCGCCCGCTTCCATCTGTGGCAGGATGCGCAGAAGGATATTGAACGCGCAGACATACCCTGGCCCCTCGCCGACGTCGAACTGCGCATACAACGCCCCGATGATCTGCTCGTCAGCCTCTGCGCCCACGCGACCAAGCACTACTGGGATCGCTTGAAATGGTGCTGCGACATCGCACAGTTCCTTCACGTCTATCGCGATAAGCTCGATTGGCCGGCCCTTCTCCTCGCCCTCCGTAAATCCAAAAAGGACTCCGTCGTCCTCCTCGGTCTTGCGGTTACCGCAAACATCTATAGTTTGAAGCTCCCCTCGATCGCGGTGGAAGCGCTGCAACGCGCCCCCAAAATCGTCGCTCTCGCCGAAGATCTCGTCGCCCACGTCATGAGCGGGCAAACGGATTCCATCTCGACCCGTGCAAAAAGAGCGCCTATTTCCTTACTTTGCCCACGTCTTCGCGACCGAATCTTCTATGCTGTGCAGCCCCTGGTGGAGCTGAACTACGAAGACCTGTTCGTCCCCGTACACAACCGGCCGCTGTTCTTCATAAACTACCTCTTCCGCATCGTCCGGCTTCTGAAAAAATACGGACCGCAACGCCTCGTCACCAAGACAGCCGTGGCCGCCCGGTCGGTTCGCTAACCATGCACCGCATCGTTCGAGCCGCCTACGCTCTCAATCGCTTCATGCGCCTCTCCCGCGAGGACCGCTGGCTCATCGTAGAAACCACGTTCTACCTCCTCTGCGCCAAAGTCGCGACCGTCAGCGTCTCGACCCGCACGCTGCTGGCCCTCGGCAACCTGGATCTCGCTCCCAGCGCGGCGAATACGCAAGCCGCCACGCTACCCTCCGAGATCGCTCCCGCCATCCATGCCCTGGAGAAGAGCAGCCGTCGCCTGACCTTCGCCAACTGCCTCATCCGCGCCCTTGCTCTCCGCATGCTCCTGGCCAGCCGCAACATCCCAACCGACCTCCACATCGGCGCTCGCAAGGACGAGCAGGGCCAGTTCGCCGCCCACGCATGGCTCACCCACAACGACACCATCCTCATCGGCGGCACCGACGCAAAAAACCTCTACCGCGAACTCGTCGGCTCAACCCACGCCCTGCTCCAGTAACCGGACAGCCTATACTGCCTACTGGACATGCCCGAACTCCCCGAAGTCGAAACCGTCGCCAATGGCGTCCACGAGCGCATCCACGGACAGACCATCTACTCCGTCTGGACCAGCAACAAGCCACAAACCTTCAAATCCCCTCCCGCCCTCATCGCCGAAGTTCTCACCGGCTCACGCATCGACCGCGTCCACCGCGTCGGCAAGACCATCGTCGTCGACCTCCACCGGCCCGACGCAACCCATGCCCAGTTTCTCGTCCACCTCGGCATGACCGGCCGCCTACTCGTCTCCTCACCCGAGACGCCCATTCCGCCTCACACCCACGCCACGCTCACCCTCAGCAGCGGCCGCGAGCTCCGCTTCGTCGACGCCCGCCGCTTCGGACGCCTCTCCGTCACCGCGCTCGACGAGACCTACACCGGTCCTGGCCGCGAGCCCCTCACCATCTCCCTCGAAGACTTCGTCGCCCTCTTCCATGGCCGCAAAACCCCCATCAAAGCCGCGCTGCTCAACCAGTCACTTCTCCATGGAGTCGGCAATATCTACGCCGACGAGAGCCTCTTCCACGCCGGCATCCGCCCCCGCCGGCACGCCGGACGCATCAGCCGCGCCGAGCTCTCCCGCCTGCGCGACGCCCTGCAATCAGTCCTGCGACACGCCATCCAACTTGGCGGCTCCTCAGTCTCCGATTACGTCGATGCCGACGGCGTAGCCGGCTTCTTCCAACTCGAGCACCGCGTCTACATGCGCACCGGCGAACCATGCCTCGTCTGCAAGACACCCATCCAGCGCATCCTCCTCGCCGGACGAGGCACGCACTTCTGTCCCACCTGCCAAAAATAGCCGCCGCTTTAGAAAATCAACGCGTAGCAGCCTGCTCCGCCGCTACCGCCGCCCCAATCACCCGCGTCGCCGCGTCATCGGTCACAATCTCCAGCATGTAGCTTTGCAGAGGACTCATCTTCACCATCTGGTGCAGATAGTCCTTCAACATCGGCATGTCCACGAAGCGCACGTTGAACCCAGTCAGAAAGAACTTCCCCGGCCCATCCATATGAATCGAGCTGGCCGTCCCCGCTGCCAGCGCCTTATGCCATAGCTTCTTGAACTCCAGACACTTCGCATCGCCTGCATTGGCCGCTTCGAAGACCTCTTCCGGCTCCATATCCAAAAAACGCAGCCGCATCGCACGATGCCCCATGATGCCTTCGATGTGCCCGCGTCCGCCACACCCGCAGAAGCGCTCCCTATCGTCGAGCGAGACGATCGAATGCCCGCCCTCGCCCGTAGACTGCGTAAACGGATAGCGACCGTATCCAATACCGACGCCCAGCGTCCACACGCGAATCGTATGATCCAGCTTCCCAATCGAAGCCGCCAACCCCGAGGCCATCGCATCCGCATCGTTCAGGATGTTGACCGTCGCCTCCAACCCATGATGGCGCAACTGAGCCGTCAACTGCTCCTGGATACGCGCTCCCTTCAACTGGGGAAGGTTCGGAGCATCCTCGACCACACCATTCTTGATCAGACCCGGCAGCGCAACCCCAACTCCCGTCACATCCTTAGCCCCATCTGCCGCCTGCACCACCCGCTCACAGATCGTTCGGATCAGCCCATCGCTCGGCATCTCGACCAGGGCATATTGATCGTCTTCATTCTCTGGAAACCTCCGCAGCGGACCAACGATCTGGTGGTCTACCACCAGCCCCGCCAGCATCCGCTCCGTCAACGTGACCCCAACTATCTTTGCCATGCTTCCCCACCTCGTCTGTCTTCCGTTGCTCAGTCGAACTTGCTTACACGGTTCAAACCGTTGAAAGCGGCAACTTTATAACATTCAGCAAGAGTTGGGTAGTTAAACACCGTATCGACGAAATAATCCAGCTTTCCACCAAGAGCCATCACGGCCTGACCGATGTGCAACAGCTCACTCGCACCCTCGCCGATAATGTGCACTCCGAGGATCGCATGCGTCATCCGGTGAAAGATCAGCTTCAACCGGCCCGTCGTATCGCCGCGAATCTGTCCACGCGCAATCTCACGGTAGTAGGCCACACCAACCTCATACGGCACATCCTCCTCCGTCAACTGCTCCTCGGTCTTCCCGATAAAGCTGATCTCCGGAATCGTATAGATGCCATACGGATAAAAACTTGGGTTCGACAGAATCGTCTCGTCGCCAAAAGCCCTCGCCGCCGCAATCCGGCCCTGCTCCATCGAAACCGAAGCCAGAGAAGGGAAGCCGATCACATCGCCCACCGCGAAGATCGTCGGCTGCTTGGTACGAAAATCCTTGTCCACCGGGATACGCCCGCGCGAGTCAGAGTCAACACCGACATTGGCAAGATTCAGCTCGTCCACATTGCCCTGTCGTCCAACCGCATACAGCAGCGCATCGCCCTGCACCTTCTTCTTGCTCTCAAGGTTCGCGACCACCGTGCCATCCGGCATCTCCTCGACCGACTCCACCTCTTCGTTCAGCCGCATCGTTACACGCGAATCCCGCAGGTGATAGCTCAGCGCCTCGATAATCTCCTGGTCGGCAAACTCCAGCAGCCGCGGCCGTCGCTCAATCAGCGTCACCCGCACCCCGAGGGCTGAGAACATACAGGTGTACTCCACCCCAATCACACCGCCGCCCACCACAATCAGCGTCTTCGGCAGGTTTGGCAGGTCGAGCACCAGGTCGCTGTTGATGATGCTGCGCCCATTGATCGGCACCTTCGCCGACGCCGCCGGCTTCGTGCCGGTCGCAATCAGAATGTTCTTCGCCTCGTAGATCGTCGATCCGCGCGTGTTCGTCACCTGGACATGCGTCGGGTCCACAAAGCTCGCCACGCCCACCAGCATCTCGATGTTGTTGCGCGAAAGCTGCGCCTCCGTCACATCGATCTCAGTCTTGATCACGTGCTGGACGCGGAAGGCAAGATCCGCCATCGTGATCCGTTCCTTCACGCGGTAGTTCATGCCATAGATGGACTTGTAGTTATAGCCGGAGAGGTGCAACACAGCCTCGCGCATGGTCTTCGAAGGAATGGTGCCGGTATTGATACAAGCTCCCCCGACTACCTCCCGCATCTCCACCAGTGCGACCCTTTTGCCTAACTTCGCACCATAGATAGCAGCCCGCTGCCCGGCTGGCCCGGACCCAATCACGATCAGATCGTAAACACTACTCATAGACACTTGCCCATCAATGCGTGCATGATGCGTACATAATGACGCTTGCTCTCTAACTCGTACAAAACCTGGTTGCGCCATTCCGCGACGACGAAGGCCCGCGACAGCCACGGAAGACCGCGGGAGCCAGCCTCGCCAGCGCCCGGCTATGCTTGCTAAAAGCTAACACACCCCGCCCCACGCCCCTACACTGTTAAAATTGTGACCTCCAAGGTAATGCGCTACGCCATCACCGATCGCTCCCTCTTCCCCGGCGACGAGCCGCAACGCCGCTCAGCCCTCGTTCGGCAAGCCGCTCTACTGTCCGCCGAAGGCGTAGACCTCCTGCAACTCCGCGAAAAAGATCTACCCGCAGCCACCCTCGCAAGCCTCGCCCTTACCCTCCTTCAAACCCTTCGCTCCTCCGGAACTAAGCTCATCATCAACACCCGAGCGGACATCGCCGTCGCTACCTGCGCCCACGGCGTCCACTTGACCTCGTCCCTCGACGAGCTCCCCCCGCGACAAATCCACGATCTATACGCCCAGGCCAACCTGCCCGCGCCCATCGTCACCCTCTCCTGTCACACCCTCCAGGACGTCGTCCGCCACCGCCTCGAACCACTCTCCGCCATCCTCTTCGGCCCCGTCTTCGAGAAGTCCGTCTCCGGCGAATACCGCACCGAAGGCACCGGCCTCGCCCTCCTCCAGCAGGCCTGCGCCGCTGCCGCTCCCATCCCGGTCCTCGCGCTAGGCGGCATCACCCCGGACAACCTACCAACCTGCCTCCAGGCCGGAGCCAGCGGGATCGCCGGAATCCGACTCTTCCAGCGCCACTAGCCCACACGGGCGACGCAGCACAAGTCATAGGGCTTACCTCAAATCAAAATATTGACGCGTTATTAAACAAGCCGTCACCTCGCAGCAGTATTTCGACCCTAAAAAGAGAGGTGCACAATACTCTCCAGTCGAAGGTACCCCCGATGATCCGCAAGTCGCTAGCTCTTGCCCTGTCCAGCTCCATTGTTCTGAGCGGATGCACCAGCACCACCGGCACGCCTCCGGGCAACGGAAGCGCCAACACCACGCCGACGGTTACCATCACGCCGACCACCCAATCCGCCGCCATCAAGCATGTCGTGGTCATCTTCGGCGAGAACGTCTCCTTCGATCACTACTTCGGAACCTATCCGAACGCGCTCAATCTCCCCGGCGAGACCAAGTTCACCGCCGCCACCGGCACCCCGACGACGACGAACAACTACGTCAGCAACCCCGGGCTACTCACCGACAATCCGAACTCAGGCTCCCAGAACGGTGCCGGTGCCGCAAACCCCTTCCGCCTCTCGCCCTCGCAGGCCGCCACCGCCGACCAGGATCACGGCTACACCGCCGAGCAGTCAGCCTTTGACGGCGGCAAAATGGATCTCTTCCCCACCTCCGTCGGCTCAGCAGACAGCGCCACGCTGGCCACCTCCACCGGAGCCTCCGCCATCGCCGCCACCACCGGTCTCACCATGGGCTACTTCGATGGCAACACCGCCACCGTCATGTGGAACTACGCCCAACACTACGCCCTCAACGACCGCTCCTTCGGCACTAACTTCGGCCCCTCCACCCCCGGCGCCATCAACCTGATCTCCGGCCAGACCAACGGCGTCGTCAACACCGTCAACCCCGGCGGAGCAGTCGCCGCAGACGGCAACGGCGGCCTCACCCTCGTCGGCGATGCAGACCCCACCGGCGACATCTGCTCCAGCACCACCAAGTCGGCCAGCCTGTCCGGTAAAAACATCGGCGACCTCCTCAACGCCAAGAGCCTCACCTGGGGCTGGTTCGAGGGAGGCTTCGACCTCACCGTCACCAACTCCAACGGCACCACCGGCTGCAAGCGGTCCTCCACCTCGGCATACACCGGCACCGTTGCCGACTACGTCCCGCACCACCAGCCCTTCCAGTACTACGCCAGCACACAGAACCTGAATCACACGCGCCCCACCTCCGTCGCTGCCATCGGCACCACCGACGCAGCCAATCACCAGTACGACACGCACGACTTCACCGACGCCCTCGCCGCCGGCAACCTGCCCGCCGTCAGCTTCCTCAAGGCTCCCTCCTATCAGGACGGACACGCCGGCTACTCTGACCCCATCGACGAAGGCACCTTCGTCGCCACCATGGTCAACGCCATCGAGAAGTCATCCTTCTGGCCCAACACCGCCATCATCTTCGCCTACGACGACTCCGACGGCTGGTATGACCATGTCGCTGGCATCGTCAACGGCTCCGTCACCACCGCCGACACCCTCAACGGCGCTGGCGTCTGCGGTAGCACCTCCGCCGCCGCTGCCGCGCTTCCCGGCCTCACCGGCACCGCCCCTGCACAGGGACGCTGCGGCTACGGCCCACGTCTGCCCCTGCTGGTCCTCTCCCCCTGGGTCAAGAAGAACTACATCGACGACACCACCACCGACCAGAGTTCCATCACCCGCTTCATCGAAGACACCTTCCTGAGCAGCGAGCGCATCGGCGGCGGTTCCTTCGACAGCATCGCCGGAACCCTCAGCAACATGTTCGACTTCAGCAACGCCGCCTCGCCACCCAATCCCAACGTCGTCCAGCTCAACCCCGCTACCGGCGTCGTCACAAGCGGCAACTAACAGGTCGATTGACAGAAGCGTTACATCCTTGCTGTACCCTCTAAGGCACGCACCCTGCAACCACAGGGTGCGTGCCTCTTTTACAACCACACAAATTTGGAGCTCTCCGTTGTCCTCGTCCCGACGTTCCTTCCTCCAGCAAGCCTCAGCCCTCAGCCTCCTCTATAGCGCGCAACGCGCCCTGCCCCAAACCGTGGTCCAGCCAGCCATGCCTCACATGCAGATGCCGAAGGTGACCTCGCCCGATCCCACTCCGCCCCGCATCGGCCCCCCCATGCTCAACACCCTCCAGCTCACCCCCTTCGTCGATCCCCTCCCGCTGCCCGAGATCCTCCGGCCGAGCCTCCAGAACGGCCACCACACCCTCACTCTCACCATGCGCGAGATCCGCGCCAAGGTCCACCGCGACGTCCCCCTCACCCGCATGTGGAGCTACGGCCCTACCGCCCTCGCCCCACTCGTCGAAGCCCGCGCCGGTGAGCCCCTCCAGATCCGCTGGGTCAACGACCTCCCCACCAAACACTTCCTCCCCATCGACCAATCCCTCCACGGCTGCGGCCCAAACATCCCCGAGGTCCGCACCATCGCACACCTGCACGGCGCAAAGGTTCCCTCCCAGGACGACGGCTACCCCGACGACTGGTTCACCCCCGGCCACAGCCGCACCTGCACCTATCCCTTCCAGCAGGACGCCACCGCCCTCTGGTTCCACGATCACGCCATGGGCATCAACCGCCTCAACACCTACGCCGGCCTCTTCGGCATGCTCCTGCTCCGCGACCACGTCGAGGACTCCCTCCACCTGCCCTCCGGCAAGTACGAGATTCCCCTCATCCTCTATGACCGCGACTTCAGCGCCACCGGCCAGCTCTTCTACGACGTCTCCGGCGACCCCGAGCACCCCTGGATCCCCGAGTTCACCGCCGACGGCGTCCTCATCAACGGAAAAATCCGCCCCTTCTTCGAGGTCGAGCCACGCCTCTACCGCTTCCGCCTCCTCAACACCGCCAACAGCCGCTTCTTCAACCTCTCCCTCTCGAACGGCCAGCCCCTCATCCAGATCGGCACCGATCAGGGCCTGCTTAGCTCACCCGTCGAGCTCCATCGCCTCACCCTCGCCTCCGCCGAGCGCGCCGACATCCTCATCGACTTCACCCACTCCGCCGGTCAAACCCTCCACCTCCGCACCGGAGCCTTCGACATCCTCGAGCTCCGCGTAGCAAAACAAGCCGCCGCACCCGCGTCCGGCATCCCCAAAATCCTCCGCCCCATCGAGCGCATCCCCGAGTCCTCCGCCACCACCACCCGCACCCTCACCCTGCATGAGTACCAGGACGAGGCCGCCCGCCCCATGGTCATGCTCATCAACCGCAAGCACTGGCACGAGCCCACCACCGAAAAGCCAAAGCTCAACTCCACCGAGATCTGGGAGTTCGTCAACCTCACCGAAGACACGCACCCCATGCACCTGCACCTCGTGCGCTTCCAGATCCTCGACCGTCGCCCCTTCGACACCGACGACTACCTGGTCAACAAGAAGCTACGCTTCACCGCTCCCGCCGAACCGCCCGCGCCCAACGAGCTCGGCTGGAAGGACACCGTCCAGTGCCCCTCCGGCGTCATCACCCGCATCATCGTCCGCTTCGAAGGCTACACCGGCAAATACCTCTACCACTGCCACATCCTCGAGCACGAGGCCAACGACATGATGCGCCCGTTCGAAGTCATAGCATGAGCATGGACAGATAAACCCCACCCAAACACTGCCATCCTGAGCGGAGGCGAAGCCGCAGCCGAAGGACCTGCATTTGTTTTTGCCGTTGCTTGTTCTGTTCTCTGTCAACCCACAAAAACACTGTCATCCTGAGCGAAGTGCGCAGCACGTAGCCGAAGGACCTGCGGTTGCATTTGCCGCTGCTCGTTCTATCAAAACTCCCAAGAGCCCTACCCCAACGACCGCTGCCAGCGCCCACGCAATCCCACCCACACCCGCTGAAGCGCTCGCCAAAGCACGCGAGCCGCCACCAGCGCCACCACCAATAGCCCACCCGCAATCGCCGCTCCAACAACCGGATGCCGCGTCGCCAGCCAGGTCAACCCCACCGCCGCAACATCCTCCCCTGCACTCAACGCAATATTCGACACCGGCTCCGGACTAGGCGTCACCAAAACTCGCAACCCAGTCTTCGAGCTGTGTGCCGCAAGCGCCACCAACCCACCGATCATCGTCGCCATCACCTGCATCTGCGGCGAAAGCTGCGAGCTTGCGTGATACGCCACCAGAGCCGCAATCGGCACCCGCACCACCGTATGCAGCCCATTCCACACCACATCGAAGCCCGGAATCTTGTCCGCAAAGAACTCCACCGCAAACAGAATCCCACACACCACCAGCACCCATGTATGGCCCAGCGAATCCAGCCCTGGCGGCAACGCCACCCACTGCGTCCGCGCCAGAATCCCCAGCGTCAGCACCGTCGCATAGATATTCAGCCCCGCCGCAAAGCTCGCAGCAATCACCAGAGCCGTAATATTCGCCGTAGAAAAGCTCATACCGCAGGAATTCTACCGCTTCAGCCGCTGCAACCTACCGGAAGCTATTATTTCCCAGGCATGTACACCGTCGCTTTGGCCATGTTGCCCGCACTCTACACGCTCTATCGTGTCTGGCAAGCGCGGCCCTCCGTGACTGCCGCAAACGTTAGCCGGCAGAACCAGGATGGCTAGTTTCGTAGCAATCTCTGAAATGTCCTTCGCGATGGTTGGGTGGAGCGACTCGTGCTGTATGTTGGCGGGACAGGTATGATTGGAGGTGGCGTTTACGTGGAGCATCCGCGTGCGCCTTCCGGCCAAATTAAGTTCTGGAGTACATATCCGTCGTGAGTCAACGCAAATCAGCGGTCATTTTAGGTGCCCAGTGGGGCGATGAGGGTAAGGGCAAGATTGTGGACGTGCTGTCGGAGAAGTTTTCCGTCGTGGCGCGGTATGCGGGCGGCCACAATGCGGGCCATACGGTCATCATCGAGGGCAAGAAGTTCGTACTACAGTTGATTCCGTGTGGCGTGCTGCGTCCGGGATGCAAGGGCGTGATCGGGAACGGCGTCGTGCTCGATCCGATGGCGTTTTTGAGTGAGGTGAAGAAGCTTCGGGATGTGGGGCTGCCGATCGATGGACAGCTCTTTGTGTCGAATCGGGCGCAGGTGATCCTGCCGTATCACCGGATGATCGAGCTGGCGGCGGAGACGGCTCCGGGACGGACGAAGATTGGGACGACCCGGCGCGGGATTGGGCCGGCGTACGAGGATAAGATTCATCGCAACGGGCTGCGGGTGGTGGACCTGCTGAACTCGGCGCTGCTGCGGACGCATATCAAGAACGCCTGCGACGAGAAGAACACCATTGCTCATGCGCTGTTTGGGACGGAGCCGCTCGATCCGAAGGGGATGTACGAGGAGTATTCGCGGCTGGCGGAGCAGATTGCTCCGTTTGTGACGGATACGGCGGTGATGCTGAACGAGGCGATCGATGGCGGCGAGAAGGTGATGTTTGAGGGTGCGCAGGGTGCGCTGCTGGATATCGATCATGGAACGTATCCGTTTGTGACGTCGTCGTCGTCGACGGCTGGCGGTGCGGTGACCGGGACGGGCGTGGGGCCGACGAAGATCGGCACGGTGATTGCCGTGACGAAGGCGTATGTGACGCGCGTAGGCGAAGGGCCGTTTCCGACGGAGATCCACGACAACTCGGGCGAGCTGCTGCGGGCGCGTGGGCAGGAGTATGGGGCGGTGACTGGACGTCCGCGTCGCTGCGGCTGGCTGGATCTGCCGTTGCTGCGGTATAGCAACATGATCAACGGGACGGAGTGGCTGGTCGTCACGAAGATGGATGTGATGGACGAGTGCGCGGAGATTCCGGTGTGCACGGGGTACAAGATCAACGGCAAGCTGACGGATGTGATTCCGGCGGATATCCGTGGATATGAGTCGATTGTGCCGGTGTATACGACGCTGAAGGGCTGGAACTGCTCGACGGAGGGGATTACGGAGTTCGAGAAGCTGCCGCAGCTGGCGCAGGACTATCTGAAGTTCCTGGAGAAGGAGTCCGGGGCGAAGATTGGCATGGTATCGACCGGGCCGGATCGGGCGCAGACGATGACGCTTCCAGCCTTTGCAGAAGCGCTTCAGGCGTAAGGATAAAGGAGCGCGATGTTGAGTTTTACGGTGCGGATGCGATTTGAGCAGGAACACCATGACCAGGTGAAGGAGCATCTCCGCGCCATAACGCTGGCGTCGCGGGAGGAGCCGGGGTGCGTGAGCTATATTGCTCACTTCGTGGAGGACGATCCGGGAATCGTGCTGATCTATGAGCAGTATGCGGATGAGGCGGCGCTGGATCATCATCGTGGGACGCCGCACTTTCATCAGTATGCGATTGGCGGTCTCTATCAGTTGATGAAGGACCGCAGCATGGAAAGTCTGACGGCGGTCTGTTAGGGAAATTTTCCGGCTGGCCGTCCCGATTGGCGGCCAGTTTCCAATTACTGCTGCTTTGCTTTGACTCCTAACCGTGAGCGGATTAGTATCCGCTTGAATGATGTCGCTCTCTCTCCAGTTACGACCTTTTTCACGGACAAAGCTGTTCGTGCTCTTTCTGCTGGTCGTGGCGCTTGGAGCTGGTCGAGCGGCGGTCGCTGCTCTGCCCCACGCCTCGCGGCATGATGCGAAACGGGAGATCGAGGTTCTTGAGGAGCAGTGGCGGACGGCGTTGATTGCGGGCGATGTCGCGGCGTTGGATCGCCTGATGTCGGATGATTTCATTGGGATTTCGATGACCGGGCAGGTGAACACCAAGATGCAGCAGCTGGATCGGGTGCGCAACCGAACCCTGGTAATCACCAAAATGGACCTGAGTGACGTCAAGATCAAGCTGGTCGGGTCAGTCGCCATCGTTACCTCCTTATCTCAGATTGAGGGAATGAACGATGGACTCTCGATGCAGGGTACGTTTCGCTATACGCGGGTGTATCAGCGGTTGCCTTCGGGGGTATGGGAGACCACGAACTTTGAGGCTACCCGTGTGCCGGGAGGTCGACGGCCACCGCCGCCGGCCGAATGACATTTGCCTCGGGAAACAAAAACCTGCCGAATCGGCAGGTTTTTGCTTCAGTAGATTTGTTTGAAGAAGATGATCTAGGAAGCCTGTCTGATATTGAGAGCGAGCAGTCTTCGCGTGAGAGAGCGTGTAGCGCCTGTAATATGAGCGTCCTCCGGCTCCATGGGGAGGATAGCGACCGAGGAGACAGGCTTACGTGAAACTGGGGCCGCAGCGTATCGCGGTCTTCGACTGGTTGGGTAAGAGCTGTTCGGATTCGGAAAGACAGCTGAAAAAGCGGTTTCCAGAGCTGTCGTACGAGGAGCGAGGGACGGAAGATTGCGCGGAACCTGCATGGATGCCCCCTTCGTTCATGAGAGATGACGTACGTGGGTTACTTACAGCCTGCCAGGCGTGAGTATTACTTCTCACTGCTTTGTGATGAGTTTTCAGAGGTCTACGTTGCCTTTTCTTTGAAAGCAGCTTCCAATCTGGTCCAGGTGATCTCCAGCGTCTCGGGCAGAACTCGTGTTTCGGCGGTGACGGTCATGAAGTTGGTATCGCCCCGCCAGCGCGGAAGTGCGTGCATGTGAAGGTGATCGGCAACGCCTGCGCCGGCGGACTCGCCGAGATTGAGGCCAAAGTTGAGGCCGTCGGGCCGATATACGGAGCGGAGCGCTGTCTCGGCGTGTTGAGAGAGCCGCATCATCTCCTCCGCGGTGGGTATGGGGAGCTTCGCGAGCGAGTCGAGATGGTCGTATGGAAGGATGAGGATGTGACCGGTCGCATACGGAAAGGCGTTCAGGCAGATAAAGCAGCGCTTGCTTCGGTGGATGATGAGAGCTGCTCGGTCTGCCACCTCAAGGGGCATCCCGTGAGCGATTGCATAATTGGCTGAGGCGATCAGGTTGCAGAAAACGCAGTGCTTATCCTCCTCAACGGGCCATGCATCCAGGGCGGCGGGGACTCCTTTGCGGGCGGTTGGCTGGGCGCGGGTGACATAGCTGTAACGCCAAGGGGTCCAGAGATGGTCCATGGCCGCGAGTATAACGTTTGGGGTAGGAATGGTGCGCGATCTTACGGATTTTTTGAGGTAGCGATGTCGGTTGATGCGGCTAGGGGACGGTGACGTACCGGGTGGCGGAATCGCTGGTAATACCAATACTTACCGACTGTTAACGTTCCTCTTGATTGACGTGACCTCTCCCGCTTGATATGCTTTGTGGTGAGCTACTGCGTGTGGGATCTAAGTGCAGCTGCTCCTCTGCTAGAGCGATCGCTTCTGTCTGTGGCGTTTACAGCGGAAGATTCAACACCTTCAGGATCCTCCTGGATCCTTGTTTGTTGATGCGATGGTTTGCCGCCTGAGATAGAAGCACTCTTGGATCCCGGAGTCCGCATCAACCATGGTAGACGACCACAATCCTAATCACCCCGAGAGCCAACCCCTGAACACCGAACTGGAAACCCTAGCGCCTGAGGCGACAGCGGATCATACCGAACTGTCTTCTGAATCCACCCCAACCCAGCAGCACGCGTTCGACCATGTCGATCACACCGCTGGTGCAACCGAGAACCATGCGTCCGTAGAGTCCACCACTCTGACGGCCGCTGCCGACGAGACCGACGAAGAGCTGAACTATGATGCCGCCGATTTTGCCGCGGCATTGGCGAACTTTGATCGCGAGCAGGCCGCTGAATCTGCGGCTGCCCAGAATCTGACGGCGGAAGAGGTCATCGTGACCGGCACCGTCATCAAGATCACTGATAAGCATGTTGTAGTCGACATTGGTCTGAAGTCGGAGGGGTTGATTCCCCTGGATCAGGTTCTGGATGCCAGTGGCGCATCCAAGTTCCAGGCAGGCGATTCGGTTGAGGTTGTGGTCGAGCGTGAGGAGCCGGAAGGCGGCTATCTCGTCAGCTACGACAAGGCGATGCGCCATAAGGTCTGGGACACGCTGGAGCAGGCGTCGATCGACAAGACGCCCGTGAAGGGCATGGTTCTGAGCCGCGTCAAGGGCGGTCTGACCGTCGATATCGGCATCAAGGCATTCCTGCCCGGCTCGCAGGTTGAGGTTCGCCCGGTGCGGAATCTCGACGGCTATATCGGTACGGAGATCGAAGTTCGGGTCATCAAGCTGAACAAGAAGCGCGGCAACGTCGTCATCAGCCGCAAGGAGCTGCTTGAGGAAGACCAGAACGCGAAGAAGTCGGTCACGCTTGCGACTCTTGAAGAAGGTAGCGTTTTGACTGGCGTCGTCAAGAATTTGACAGACTACGGCGCATTCGTCGATATGGGCGGCCTCGATGGCCTGCTGCATATCACTGATATGAGCTGGGGACGTCTGACCCACCCCCGTGATCTAGTCAACGTAGGCGACGAGATCCAGGTGAAGGTGCTCAAGTTCGACAAGGACAAGCAGCGGGTTTCGTTGGGCTTCAAGCAGTTGACGCCTGACCCGTGGCTCGATGCGACCGAGCGCTACCCGATTGGGGCGCAGGTTCGCGGACGCGTTCTGTCGGTTACGGACTACGGCGCGTTTGTCGAGCTGGAACAGGGCATCGAAGGTCTGGTCCATGTCTCCGAGATGACCTGGTCGAAGCGGATGAAGCATCCGTCGAAGATGGTCAAGCCGGGCGACGAGGTCGACACGATCATTCTGAGCGTGAACCCGAACGACCGCCGCATCTCGCTGGGCATGAAGCAGCTTCAGGACAATCCGTGGGAGCAGCTCGAGGACAAGTACCCGACGGGTGCCATCATTGAGGGCCGCGTCCGCAACCTAACCGACTTCGGTGCGTTCATCGAGATCGAGGATGGTATCGACGGACTGGTGCATGTTTCGAATCTGAGCTGGACGAAGCGCATCAAGCATCCTTCTGAGGTTCTGAAGAAGGGCGAGAAGGTGAAGGCAATCGTTCTCGGTGTCGAGCCGGAGAACCGCCGCCTGTCACTTGGCGTCAAGCAGCTTCAGCCGGATGTGTGGGATACGTTCTTCGCGCAGCATCGGGTTGGCGACGTCATCAAGGGCAAGATTCTGCGTACCGCGCAGTTTGGAGCTTTTGTTGAGATCGCTGAGGGTGTCGAGGGTCTGTGCCATGTCTCCGAGGCTGTCGATGCAACCGGTCAGCCGGTCAAGCTCGATGTCGATCAGGAGCATGAGTTCAAGATCGTCAAGATGAACCAGGAAGAGAAGAAGGTTGGCCTGAGCATCCGCGCAGTCGGCGAAGAGGCCAGTCGGGCGGAGGTCGAAAGCTACAAGGAGCGTGGCGACCACCACGGGAAGGGCTCTTCGAGCTCCTCTTCTTCCTCCAGCAGCAGCACCACGCTGGGCGATCTGATCAACTGGAAGCGCTCCGAGCGTGAGTAGTCAGGTAGCGTAGGCAAGCGAAAGGGCCGTCCCATTGGGACGGCCCTTTTGAGTTGATATGCAAAACAGATCGATTAAGCTGTTTGCGACTGCGACAGATCGGTCACCGGCTGGTCTGCCATCTTGAGGGATGCACGGCGCATGATCTCAAGCTCTGCCGGCGCAAAGAGCTCTGGGGGAATTCCACCGATGGCAACAAAGCCTGGTGCATCGCCCAGAACCTGGGAGATCTGGTTCCAGCGCAGGAAGGGCGAGGTCGTCGGCAGGACAATGATGCGGCGTTTTGCTTCAGGCAAAGCAAAATATGCAGTCCAGACAAGGATGGCAAGGCAGACAGAGACTCCGCTGATGATGCTGTAGTTCGAATAAAGACGCGGATGGTAGCTAATCCACGCTGCCTGAACAAGGTTGGTGGTTGCCATGATTCCAAGGCCCAAGCTAATTCCAAAGATTCGGCTGCGAAACGATAGCCCCATGGGGCGAATAGCAAAGCAGACAAAAATCAGCAGGCAGAGCGTAAGGATGCTTTCAGATCGCTGTAGTTGAGAAACGGCGGCAGTAAGGAATTTGATTTCGGAGATATGTGGACTGAAGGCCGCACCAATGGCCAATGCAAAGGAGATGCATCCTACCCAGCGGAAAATGAGCATTCCTAGAGATTGGAGTCCTTTAAGAGGAACCATGGCTAACTTGAAGATGCTATAGATAATGGCCAAGCAAAGAATAGTTTCTATTCCGAAGCTGATCCAATAAACATAGAAGTAGATTTTGTAAGCAAGATGGATTTCCATTGATTTCCCCCCAAACCGAAGCAGGGGCAGAGCAATTGCCAAGGATATGATGCGCATCGCTAAAAACCCGCAGACGTAGACGTGACGTCTTACTTGTCCGCTGCGCCAGATCGAGAGAATGGCGATTAGACAGATGACTGGTTCCAGATACGTCAGCAGGTCATTGAGAACCATTGTTGACATGGGAACCCCCTCCACTGAATTTTAGACTAATCCATGGGAGGGGGTTCTACCAACAATATTTTGAATACTGACAAGCGACAGTTCTGGTCTACTGGCGTGCCATGCCGCAGGTGTCAGTTCCGTTGGGATCGCATGTGGGTACAGGCAAGGCACCGAGCTTAGAGGTGACGACCTGGGCTGAAGCGGTGGAGGTATGGGTGGAGGCGACTGCTCCGGTGAGAGCGAGGGCGACGACGAGAGCGCGGACGATGTTCTTCATAAAAGGCCTCCAGCGATGTTTTGAATACTGACAAGTGATAGGTCTGGTCTACTGGCGTTCCATGCCGCAGGTGTCAGTTCCGTTGGGATCGCAGGTGGGAACCGGCATGGCGCTGAGCTTGGAGGTAACGACCTGGGCTGAGGCGGTGGAGGTATGGGTGGAGGCGACTGCTCCGGTGAGAGCGAGGGCGATGACGAGAGCACGCATGATGTTCTTCATTTTTGATTCTCCTTGAGCTTATGTTCGGTGGTTCAAAAATAATTCTCTGGACACGTCAGATGAACCAAACATAAAATATAAACTCGGATAGTTCTAGCAAAAATGGTGATATAACTAACTAAATAATGCAGGATAGTGACGATTGCTTAAAGCTTATCCTCAATTTGCTTTCCTGAGGTAATCTTCACTGCGTCCAAAGGTATTGAAAATAGGAAATCCGGGTTAGTGATTTCGTTTGGTGTCAGTGAGTGCGCAGAAAAATGCGCCATCTCCAAATCAGGAAATCGCTGATCAGGGATGACGCATTCACTTTTTTTGATGGATAAATAAGGCTACTGCAAACTCTGCCGATCAGGCTTCGACGGAGGCAGGGGCAACTTCTTTGGCGCTCTCTGCTGGCTTGGGTGCGGCAGGTTTCCTGGGAGCGGGAGGTTGCTGTACTTCAGCCTTTTTCGCCGGTGCGATGATGGCATGAAGGGTGGTGCCTTCCATGCGCGGCATGAACTCTACCAGGCCTGCATCGCCAATATCGAGGATCAGGCGATTGATGATCTTGTAGCCGAGATCACGGTGGGCCATCTGGCGGCCTTTGAACCGCAGGGAAGCCTTGACCTTGTCGCCTTCACCGAGGAAGCGAACGGCCTGGTTCTTTTTGGTGATGTAGTCGTGCTCATCGACGGTGACGGAGAACTTCACCTCTTTGATGACGATCACCTTTTGCTTTTTACGCGCTGCACGGTCTGACTTGTCTTTCTCATAGAGAAATTTTCCGTAGTCCTGGATCTTGCAGACTGGGGGGACGGCGTTGGGCGAGATCTCGACGAGGTCGAGGGTGCGCTCGCGGGCCATCTTCAGGGCTTCAAAGGGTGCCATGACGCCGAGCTGTTCGCCGTTTTCGTCAATCACGCGGACTTCGCGTGCACGGATGCGTTCGTTGGTACGGATAAAGGATTTAGCGGAACGCTTATCAATCGGTGGAATAGGTCGCCTCCACAGCGCGCCTATGGGCTGCGCCATGCATGGGTTGGTTTTTGGGGCGAGTCGAAAACGCGGAGATTCGCCAGAATGATAAGTATAGCACTGACTTACCTATCCGTAGAGATGATCGACGTGTGCATTTGGATGGTTGAATGCACTTCTTTGTGTTGCATTGGACATTCGCGCGGCACAGAGGGAAGATGAGAGACGTTGCGTGCACACTTTGCCGAGGCGAAGGCGAGAGGGAGAGCTATCTACATGAAACGAAAAATTTTGCTGGTCGATGACGAAGTTGCCGTTCTGCTGACACTGAAGGCGGTGCTGGAGATCAGCGGTTTCGAGGTCGACACGGCGGCGTCGGCGAAGGAGGCAAAGTCGAAGCTCAAGAAGCGTGAGTATGCGATGGTGATTACCGATCTGCGCATGGAGAGTGATGCGGCCGGCCGCGAGGTGATCCAGGTGGCGCGTTCGGCGGCATACCACCCCGCAGTTGCGTTGCTGACGGCGTTCCCCATTGCGGAAGAAGACTGGCAGGAGATGGGCGCTGACAACATGCTGGTGAAGCCGATGCATACCAAGATTTTGCTCGAGCAGATAGCGGCGCTGCTGGCCTCGCACGAAGCAAAGCTGGAGCGGCTTATCGCGTTGCAGGCTTCCCACGATGAGCAGATCGAAAGCCTGTTGGCGACTCATGATGCAGAGATTGCAGCCGTAAGAGCTGGACGAGGTGGATTGAAGAAGAGTGCTGCCAGGAAGGCGTTGCCGGCTAAAAAGAAGGCTGTAGCGAAGAAGGTTGCAGTGAAGAAAGCTCCGGCAAAGAAGACCACTACGAAAGCTCCGGTGACGCAAGTAGCTGCGAAGAAGGCGACCGTAGCCAAGAAAGCTGCGAAGAAGGTGGCAAAGAAGGCTGCGAAGCGGACGTCCAGGGTCCGCTAGGCTGGAGTGTGGGTCTTGATGTATTCGCGCAGCGCCAGGTTGATATCCAGGGCCTTCTGGACGCCGCTGTCGAGCATGCGGAGCCAGTCTGTGGCCGGCTCTTTGAGCTCGACGGTGCTGAGGAGGTAGCTGGTCTGCACGATGATCTCGAGCGCGTTGCTCAGATCATGCGCCAACTTGCGGATTTCGAGCGCGAGATCTTCGGGAATTGTCTCAGATGAAGCAGAGTCAGTAGGCAGGTTCGGCTTCTTCAAATCGGTCATGAGGGGGAACATGCCCTCCCGGCAGTTGCAGCATGATAATCCGTTTCGAGTGTATGCCAGCAAAGGCAGAATTGACAGGGGCAGAAGGGTTTGTAAGACTAGAGGTTCACGACTGCGGTATTCCACCGGTTTTTATTGGAGTACGCACAGTTGCCGTAGTGGCGGAATTGGCAGACGCGCATGGTTCAGGTCCATGTACTCGCAAGGGTGTGGGGGTTCGAGTCCCCCCTTCGGCACCAAAATTTTTGAAGATCAAACGGCGTCCCCTTTGGGATGCCGTTTCCTTTTGGCGAGGGCACTCTAAAATGAAACGTATGGGTACGAAGCTCGATCAGATTCTGACGCATACGGCATCGGAAGTGGCAGCGCGCAAGGGTGTTGCCGATATCGCGTCGATGGAACGGCAGGCGGCGGGGCATCAGCCGCGGGGATTCGCTGCGAATCTGCGCCGCGTCGCTCAAGACAAGCCTGCGGTGATCGCTGAGTTGAAGAAGGCGTCGCCTTCTAAGGGGCTCATCCGCGAGGATTTTCAGCCGGTTGAGCTGGCTTTGGGGCTGGAGGCTGCGGGTGCGGCGGCCCTGTCTGTGTTGACGGATGAGGCGTTCTTTCAGGGATCATTGAAGAATCTTGAGATTGCTTCGGCGGCGGTGAAGATTCCCTGTCTGCGGAAGGATTTCATGGTGGATCCTTTCCAAATGCTGGAGGCTCGAGCCCATGGCGCGGATGCGATTCTGTTGATTGTCGCGGCGCATACGGATGCGGACCTGAAGCTGCTGCGGGCGTCGGCTCGTGCGTATGGGCTGGATGTTCTGTGCGAGGTGCACGACCGTGAGGAGCTTGATCGCGCGGTGCAGATCGGCTGCGAGGCGATTGGGGTCAACAGTCGCGATCTTCGTGACTTCTCGGTGCATCCGGAGACGCTGGTCGAGTTGGTGGGAGCGATACCTGGGGACGTGGTTCGGGTTGCGGAGAGCGGGATTCGCTCTGGAGACGATATGTTTCGGCTGCGCGCGGCTGGCTACGACGCCTTTCTGATCGGGGAATCGCTGATGCGACAGCCCGATCCAGGGGCGGCTCTGGCGGCGATGCTTGGCCATACGGTTCCAGCGGGAGTTTAGCGATGTGGGTTAAGATCTGCGCCAATACTAATCTGGAGGATGCTCTGCTTGCTGCGAAGTTGGGGGCGGATGCGGTGGGGTTTGTCTTTGCTCCCAGCAAGCGGCTGGTCACTCCTGCTGAGGTTGCGCGGATCACTCCACATTTGCCGGAAGGATTGGAGCGCGTGGGGGTATTTCCTGCATGGAGCGCGGAGAAGATTGCGGCTACGGTGCGCGAGGCTGGGTTGACCGGCGTGCAGTTGCATGGGGGCTTTGACCCGGAGTTGGTGCGCGCCCTGGACGAGGTCTTCGAGGGGCGGATCAAGATTATTCAGACGGTGCATTGGGTGGTGACGGCTGGTGAATCCAGCGAAGCCGAAGTGATGAAGCAGTTACGCCTGATTGCGCAAATGCCGGTAGAACGAGTGTTGGTGGACTCGAAGGTGGGCGAGGCGACTGGAGGGACAGGAGTGCCCTTCAATTGGGCGGCTGCAAGCGGTGTGTTTGCTGCGGACCATGGTCTGAAGCTGATCCTTGCCGGTGGTCTTCGACCGGAGAATGTCGGCGAGGCTATTGAGCGGCTGCAGCCGTGGGGGGTGGATGTGGCAAGTGGGGTAGAGGCTTCTGCGGGCCGGAAGGATCTTGAGAAGGTGGCCCGTTTTATTGGCCGGGCAAAGGCTCTGCGGGAGAGGCCTCAACCTCCGGGGCCAGATGCAGGGGAGGCTGCTTAGGCCTGGTGGTGCGGCTGCGAGCCATGGTCGTGAATGTGTGGCGAGCGATCGTGAAAGAGCTGCGGGCGCAGATGCGCGCCAGACGTGTGCGGCCCGGATTGTGCGAATACCGGGGCGGCAGCAGCGAGAAAAGCGAGTGCGAGCACAAATTTCAGTTTCATAAGAACGGTCCCTTCTGCGTTACATCTATCTGACGCCGCAGGGGGAGTGGCGGATTCAGCTTTTGCCGGGGAAATAACGTGCTTTCCTCAGTAAAGTGTGTTTTTCGATGCTTTAAATCTTTGCAAAAAATGAATCCATTCTTCTGTTCAATGACTCGCCGACAAGAGATTTTTCTAGCTGTCGAAGGTTGCTTGCGGTTGCAGATGCGCAGCGTCCCGTGTATCGTCGTAACCAAGATGACACGCAACTTCAGCCGATTTTCGTTTACCTTCCGCTATTGGCACACGATAGCGGCTTCGGCGGAGTAGGTCTTCTGAACGTTTTGTAAAGGTTTCAGCAGATTCGATATCCACACGAGCCGCGACTCTACCAGTCGCGGCTTTCGTTCGTGCTTAGGGAGTTTTTCTGATGAGTGGATCTGGACTATTGACGGAGCGTTTGGCGGGTGTGGCAGGCCGCTTCGGCGCGTATGGAGGCAGGTACGTTCCTGAGACGCTGATGGCGGCGCTCGAGGAGCTGGAGCAGGCGTATGCGGAGGCCGAGGCTGATCCGCTGTTCCACGCGGAGCTGGATGATTTGCTGCATCACTACTGCGGGCGTCCTACACCGCTCTACTTCGCTAAGCGGCTGACGGAGCAGTGCGGTGGAGCGAAGATTTATCTGAAGCGCGAGGACCTGCTGCACACGGGTGCGCACAAGATCAACAATGCGCTGGGGCAAGGGTTGCTGGCACGGCGCATGGGTAAGCAGCGCATTATCGCTGAGACCGGCGCGGGTCAGCACGGTGTTGCGACGGCCACTGTCTGCGCGCTCTTCGGGCTGGGGTGCGTGATCTACATGGGCGAAGAGGATATGCGCCGCCAGGAGCTGAATGTCTACCGGATGCGGCTGCTGGGAGCCGAGGTGCGTGGCGTCTCTGCCGGCTCGGCTACCCTGAAGGACGCGATCAACGAGGCCATGCGTGACTGGGTCACGAATGTGCGGACGACGTACTACATCCTTGGCAGCGCGCTGGGGGCGCATCCTTATCCGACGATGGTGCGGAACTTCCATCGTGTGATCAGCAAAGAGGCGCGGGCACAGTTTCTGGCGGAGGTCGGGAGTTTGCCGACGGCGGTGATTGCCTGCGTTGGCGGCGGCTCGAACGCGATCGGCGCGTTTTACGAGTTCCTGCCGGATGCGAACGTACAGCTTATCGGGGTTGAGGCGGGTGGACGTGGGCCTTCGCTGGGCGAACATGCAGCACGTTTCCAGAAGGATGGCGGTGGTGTTCCGGGTGTTTTGCAGGGGACGTACTCGTATGTTTTGCAGGATGAGAATGGGCAGGTTTCCAGTACGCACTCGGTCAGCGCGGGACTGGACTATGCCTCGGTCGGGCCGGAGCACGCGATGCTGCATGACTCTGGCCGGGCGAGCTATGTCTCCTGCTCGGACGATGCGGCGTTGAAGGCTACGGTGACGCTCTCGCGGACGGAGGGTATCCTTCCCGCTCTCGAAAGCGCTCATGCGGTCGCTGAGGCTATTCGGCTAGCTCCGACGATGGCGAAGACGGACATCCTGATGGTGAATTTGTCGGGACGTGGCGACAAGGATATGGGCATTCTGGCGCGTGAGCTTGATTTGAGGGGTGCCAGTTCGACTTCTATTTTGAAAGGGGAGCCTCAGTGAAAGTGCATCTGCGACTTTTAGCCTTGGCGATCTACGTGATTGCAGGCAGCCATCTTCTCAACGCACAGACTCTGGCAAGTGCCAAACCGCCCGGGTATCCACTTGCAGCCAGGGCTGCCGGTATCGACGGTCCTGTAGTCCTCAAGGGCACAGTATCGAAGGAAGGCAAAATGCAAGACATCCGTGTCCTGAGCGGGGCGCCCGAACTACAGCAAGCCGCTGTCGATGCAGTTAGTGGTTGGACCTATAAGCCATATAAACATTTTGGTCAGATCGTGGAGGTTGATACGACCGTTACGGTCAACTTCAACATGGGCGTTGGTAAGCAAAAAGCCGCCGAACAAGCAAAAGCACAGGCAGAGTTAGCAAAGGTTCCCAAACCCGCGCCGTCACAAGATACCCCACAGCAACCCACACCCAAGCAATAGGTAAGCCTAACCTCCTTATGTCCATCACTTTCTCATGCAAGACCGGCATCATCGCCTATCTCACTGCAGGCGACCCTGACCTCACCATCACCCGCGACATTGCGCTCGCGGCTATCGACAATGGAGCGGATGTGATCGAGTTGGGCGTGCCGTTCAGCGATCCGCTGGCGGATGGTCCGGTGATTCAGCGGGCGAGTGAGCGGGCGGTGGCGAAGGGGACGACGCTGACGCAGGTGCTGGCGCTAGCGAAGGAGTTGCGTGCGGCGCGGCCCTCGGCGGGTCTGGTGCTCTTCTCGTATCTGAACCCGGTTGTGCGGATGGGGATGAAGACCTTTTGCGCGAAGGCAGCCGAGGCTGGAGTGGACGGTGTCCTGCTGACCGACATGATTGTGGAGGAGGCTGGGGAGTATCTTGCGGAGATGCAGGCGAACGGGCTTGCGCCGATCTTTCTGGCGGCTCCGACCAGTCCCGATGCGCGGCTGAAGGCTATTGGTGAGGCGTCGCGTGGGTTTGTCTATGCGATCTCGCGTGTTGGTATTACGGGGACGCAGCAGGCTATTGCAGCGGATGCTCCGGCGTTGGTGGAGCGGTTGCGGCAGTTCACTTCCCTTCCCATTGCTGTTGGGTTTGGTATCTCGAACGCGGAACATGTGAAGGCGGTGGGCGAGTTTGCGGATGCGGCAGTGATTGGGAGCGCGCTGGTGGCGTTGATTGAGAAGACCGGCCCTGCGGATGCAGCGGCTGCGGTCGGCAGGTTTATCGCGGGGCTGCGGGCATGATTGCCGACAGCTTGCATGCAGGCATTTATGATAGTGCCTGCGAATTTATCCCGGAGTGCATGGCATTTTGTGAGCCATGGACTGCAGAACGAGGCTATAGCGTGGAGATATCGGACTGGCGCAAGAAGATCGATGAGTTGGACGAGCAGATCGTCAACATGATTAACCAGCGGGCGATTGCAGCAAAGGCGATCGGCGATCTGAAGCGTATCGCGGACCTGCCGGTGTATGAGCCGAAGCGTGAGCAGGATGTCTTCGACCACGTGAAGGCAGTGAACGCCGGTCCACTGGATGATGCGGAGATGCTCCATGTCTATGAGCGGATTATCGACGTGATGCGGACGCTGCAGCGGCGCGATAGCTGAAGAAGTTTTCGGACCAAAGTTTGTAAGGAATAGAAGTTTTACTGAGAGAAAGCGAAGACGACGATGATCGTAGCAATGCAGGACAAGGCGACCGAGGAGCACATCCAGCACGTAATTGAGCGGATGGTGGAGCTCGGTTTCAACGTTCACCGCACCACCGGTGCCACCCAGACGATTCTGGCGGGTGTCGGCACCCCGGGCCACTTCGATGTGGCAGAGTTCAAGGTGCTCAGCGGCGTCTACGACGCATACCGCATCTCGTCGCCCTACAAGCTTGCCGGACGCAGCTTTCGGCCTGAAGGCACGACCATCACCTTTCCGAACGGCGTTGTCGTCGGCGGGGAGCAGATTACCATCATGGCAGGACCTTGCTCGGTTGAGTCGCGCGAGCAGATTCTGCTCAGTGCGAAACAGGTGAAGGCCGCGGGCGCGCAGTTCCTTCGCGGCGGAGCCTTCAAGCCGCGCAGTTCGCCGTACAGCTTCCAGGGCATGGGGCTGGAAGGGCTGAAGCTGCTGCGCGAGGTCGGTGACGAGACCGGCCTGCTCGTCATCACCGAGGTGATGGAGATCTCGCAGATCGAGCTGATGCTTCCCTACATCGACTGCTTCCAGGTGGGCGCGCGCAACATGCAGAACTTCAACCTGCTCCGCGAGCTGGGCCATGTGCGCAAGCCGGTACTGATGAAGCGCGGCATCTCGGCTACGATCGAAGAGGTCCTGTTGAGTGCGGAGTACATTCTCTCCGGTGGCAACTACGATCTGATTCTCTGCGAGCGCGGCATCCGCACCTACGAGACCTATACGCGCAATACGATGGATATCTCGGCCATTCCTGTACTCAAGAAGCTTACTCATCTTCCGGTCATGGGCGATCCTTCGCATGGCGTCGGCATTCGCGATCTGGTTCCGCCGATGGCGCTTGCGAGCGTCGCTGCCGGTGCCGATGGTCTGCTGATGGAGATGCACCCCAATCCGGATAAGGCCATGTCGGATGGTGCGCAGAGCCTGTATCCCGAGCAGTTGGAGAAGCTGATCGCGAAGCTGCGGCTGCTGGCTCCGGTGGTTGGCCGGAGCGTCGCTTAGCGCATGGCCGAGACTCCCGTCCAGATCGAGAGCAAGATCACCCGCATCCTCATCGTTGGGACAGGTCTTATCGGTGCCTCGACGGGACTGGCGCTCAAAGCTGCCGGGTTTAAGGGACATATCTCCGGCTGGGATGCGACTCGTGTCGAACGGCTGACCGCGCTCGAGATGGGCGCGGTGGACGAGGTCGCCTCCAGCCGCGAAGAGGCGCTTAGCGTTGCTCGTCATGCACATGTCATTGTTCTGGCGATCCCGGTGATGGGGATTCTTGACTGGCTGCTGGAGCTGGCCCCTGTGCTTCGCTCCGGGCAGCTTGTCACCGATGTCGGCAGTACTAAATTGCAGATCGCGGAGCTTGGTCAGGGACTCTTTGGCGGTGGAGGGGCGCGGTTCCTTCCGGGGCATCCTATGGCGGGTAAGGAGTCCGGCGGAGCGGCGCTTGCGGAGGCTGGCTTGTTCCGGGGGGCGATGTGGCTGTTCACGCCCTTTGCGGAAGAGATGGACGAGCTGGCTGTAGAGTGGCGATCCTGGGTGGCGAAGTTCGGTGCACGAACGCTCGACCTCGATGCTGCCCGGCATGACGAGCTCTGCGCGTGGGTCAGTCATCTGCCGCAGATGCTTTCGACGGCGCTTGCTGCGTTGCTGGAAGACCGCTTTGGCGATGCGCCGGAGATTGCTGCGATCGGTGGACGTGCGCTGCGCGAGACGACGCGGCTCGGCGCGAGCCCTTACAGCATGTGGCGCGATGTGGCGATGTCCAATACCGATCCCATCGCGGAGACGCTCTTTGCGCTCGAGCAGCGGCTGGCGCATGTCCGCGAAAATCTGAAGACACCTGCGCTGCGGGACGAGTTTGCGCTGGCTAATCGCTTCCGGGCGCGGCGATAGGCCAGACACAGGCTTCCTGCTTCAAGTACCATCGAGAGACCGTGACTCAGACCAAGCAAAATCTAAGTATCCAACTTGCCGATATTCTTGCCGCGCGGGAGCGGGTGCGCTCGTCGATCTACTACTCCCCTTGCCCTCACTCGCAGATGCTGTCCGCGCTTACCGGCCAGCAGATTTACCTGAAGCTCGAAAACCTGCAGATGACCGGAAGCTTCAAGGAGCGCGGTGCGTTGAATCGCATCGCGTTGCTGACACCGGAGCAGGCCGCGCGCGGGGTCGTCGCGGCGAGTGCCGGCAACCATGCGCAGGGTGTCGCGTACCACGCGGCGAAGCGCGGCATTCGGGCGATCATTGTTATGCCGCTGCCGACTCCGCTGGTCAAGGTTACAGCGACGCGTAATTTTGGCGCGGAGGTGCTGTTGCATGGTGCCAACTACGACGAAGCATGTGAAGAGGCAACGCGCATCTGTGCTGCCGAGAACATGACCTTCATCCACCCGTTTGACGATCCGATGGTGATGGCTGGACAGGGAACGGTCGGGCTTGAGCTTCTGGAGCAGGTCCCGCAGCTTGAGGCTGTGGTCGTCGCCATTGGCGGCGGCGGTCTGATCGGAGGTATCGCCTGCGCGATCAAGGAGTCACGGCCTGGAGTGCGCGTGATCGGTGTGCAGACCTCACGCCTGCCCTCGATGGTGCGAGCGATCGAACAGCATCACCCGGTGACGATTGATCCGGCGATGACGATCGCCGATGGTATCTCCGTCCGCCGCGCTGGCGAGGCTACTTTCCCTGTTGTCGAGCAGTATGTTGACGAGATTGTGACCGTTGATGAGGACGAGATTGCTTCCTCGATCCTGGTGCTGCTGGAGCGCGAAAAGACGTTGGCCGAGGGTGCCGGTGCGACGGCTCTAGCGGCGCTGCTCCAGCATAAGACCTCGCTGAAAGGTGCGCATACGGCGGTGCTGGTCGGCGGCGGCAATATCGACGTGACGCTGCTCTCTCGGATCATCGAGCGCGGTTTGGTGCAGGACGGCCGCATGATCCGGCTCCGTATTCATCTCCTCGATAAACCGGGTGCGCTGGCGGAGCTTACAGAGCTGATCGCCGATTATCGCGTAAACATTGTGGATACCCTCTACAACAGGGCGTATTACGGTGTGAACCTCGGGGATACCACGATCGACATCACGCTGGAGACACGTGGCAAGGAGCAGGTCGAGGAGCTGCTGGCGGCTCTTACGGCTGAGGGGTACAAGCACAGCCGCGTTCTGTAGAATTTAGAGCGTGTGAAGCTCTGGGAGGATCTCTTCATCGGCAAAGGCGATGACGCTGCCGCCCTGGCGCTTGGCGCGGTACATGGCGTCGTCGGCTGCTTTGTGCAACTCGGAGCTATCGCCTGCGTCCTGTGGTGAGACGGCAATACCAATGCTGATTCGTACTTCGATCGCGTGATGCTCGATCGATACGGGGACGCAACCGGCAGCCATCATCGCCCCGGCGATAAAGCGGACGTGGTACTCGTCGGCGGCTTCAACCAGGATGGCTGTGAACTCATCGCCGCCTGTGCGGGCGAGCATATCGTGCGGACCGAGGTTCCAGCTCAGACGTTTGGCGAGCGCTTGCAACAAGCCATCGCCAACGGGGTGTCCCATGGTGTCGTTGATGAGCTTGAAGTTGTCGACGTCGATGACGAGACAGGCGACCGGCGTTCGGGTGCGCCGGGATTCCTCGATAGCCTGATCTAGGCGATTTTCAAAGAGACGCCGGTTGGGAAGGCCGGTCAGCGGGTCGTGGAGAGCTAGACTCTCCGTGCGGCCGACATAGTCATCCAGGACCGAGAGGAGCATCCCAGCGGCTACGACAAGCCGAGGGATATCCAGGACTGCCCGGCTCAGAGGCTCCTTCACGTCCATCAAGTCGATTGCCTGCAAGGGATAGGTGAGAGCCCAGACCGCGAGTCCGGCGACCATCAGGGATACGCCGCGCGTCATCTTCGGAGCGTACGCAAAGATCAAATAGGCGGCACATAGAAAGATGGCGCAGAGCATTCCTTGCAGAATGAAGTACGGATCTGCTTTGGCAAAGCGAACCACAACGGTCGCCAGCAGTGCGATGGCGATGGCGAGACGATTGAATGGGCGTGTTCGATGTTGCGGTGAAATCAGCAGATGGATGCCCGGAACCAGTAAAAGCAGCGCTACAGCCAGCCGTAGCGCATAATGGTCCAGATCAAAGGCATAGAGGAAGGATTGGAGAAAGACCGGTACCGCCATTTCGAGGATGAGGGTACGATGAGGTCGTGTTGTTTGAGCCTCGCCGGCGGCGAGGATGAAGAAGAATCCGCAAAGCTCCAATGCCCAGATTGCGATCAGGACACGCACTTGATCCTTGAACCCATCTCCACGGGGAAGGATGAAGATAAAGTAATGGACCAGCAGAGAAGTCCAGGCCAAAAACCACACATTCGTGTGCGACCCTGCTCTTCGCACCAGAGGGCGGAAGCAGCAGACAAAGACGGTCAGCGCAGAAAGTGTGGGTAAAACGCTCAGATCCACAGCAACCCCAATCCCTGGGGAAAGAATTCTTCCTGAGGGTACACTGGCGGCAGCTCAGGTTTTGTTCTTTTTTCCGGCATTCCTTACTTTTGGATGCAAGTTCGGTAGCCAGATGCTGTAGGCTAAATGTTTTTTGGAATTTATCTCGATGCAGGTTCCAACATATTGAATCGGGTGTGTTGCTTCTCGCGGTGCCGTTCCTGCGCGAGTGCGATGAGCCGGTCGATCAATGCTTTGTAGGAAAGTCCAGTTGCCTTCCATAGTTTGGGGTACATACTAATGCTGGTAAACCCCGGCATGGTATTGATCTCATTGAGATAGATGCGTGCCTTTGAGCCCTTGCGGGCAGGCTCCATCAGGAAGTCGACACGCGCGAGACCGGCGCAGTCGCAGGCGCGGAAGGCGGCGATGGCCATGGCGCGGATCTGTTTTTCTTCGGCCTTCGAGAGCTTTGCGGGGATGATCGGAACGGACGCATCGGAGTGGTACTTGGCGTTGTAGTCGTAAAACTCGGCGCCGGGGACGATCTCACCGACGACGGAGGCTTCGGGGGCGTCGTTGCCGAGAACGGCGACCTCGAGCTCGCGGGCCTTGGCTCCGGGGCCTCCGACGCCTTGTTCGATGACGAGTTTGCGGTCGAAGCTAGCGGCGAGATCCATGGCGGCTGCGAGCTCAGACCGGTCATGGACCTTGCTGATGCCGACGGAAGAGCCTAGATTCGCGGGTTTTACGAACACAGGATAGGTGAGGTTTTTCTCGATCAGATGGGTGCAGCGCCTGGGGTCGGCCTTCCACTCGTTGCGCAGGACGGCGACATGCGGGGTTTGGGGCAGCCCGGCGGCGGCGAAGAGCTGTTTCATGGTGGCTTTATCCATGCCGGTGGCGGAGCCGAGAACGCCGGAGCCTACGTAGGCGATGTCGGCGAGCTCGAAGAGGCCCTGGATGGTGCCGTCCTCGCCGAAGGTTCCGTGCAGGACGGGAAAGACGACGTCGAGGGTTTGGGTGAGGCTTCCGGTGTGCTGGACGAGGTCGGTGGAGGCGCTGAGTTCGAGGATTTCGGCTGGCTGCGGCTCGCCTGCGAGAAGGGACTGGGATGCTTCAAACCCAAGCCAATGGCCTTGTTTGGTGATGCCGATGGGGACGACGTCATATTTTTTGCGGTCGATGGCTTTGAGGATGGAGGCGGCGGAGAGGAGCGAAACTTCGTGCTCGCCGGAGCGTCCGCCGAAGAGAATGCCAATGCGGAGTTTCTTCTTCATGTCTCTTTTAGTGTCCGTTAAAGGGCTGTCGGAAGGGCGATCTTTTTCAAAATGGCTGGGGGAGAATCATGATGGTCATGGGCTTTGGGGAGCGGCTTGTGTCGAGGCAACTATCGGTTGAGTGATTTGGTGTAACTGGTATGTCAAGTTGGGGAAGGTTATTTTTCAGGCTCGAGGCGTGTAGGCTGGTGTGGAGGTGCGAGGTGAGGATGATGAATCGGATGAGCATGGTGTTGGCCGTGGCTGGGGTGATGGCTTCGGGTGTGGCGTTTGGGCAGGCTCCTGTGGCGGCTGTGGCATTGGGTCCGGCGGCGGAGGTGCAGCATAGCTATGCGGGGGTGAAGGCGAACATTCTGAAGTCGGCGGACAAGATGCCGGGGGATGGTTACAGCTTCAAGCCGACGCCGGATGTGCGGACGTATGCGCGGGTGCTCAACCACGTGAGCGAGGCGCAGTTGCGGGCGTGTGGGGCGGCGAACGGGACGAAGGATCTGGCGAAGGTTCCGGCGGAGACGGCGGACAAGGCTGCGATCGTTGAGGCTCTGAATGCTTCGTTTGCGGAGTGCGACAAGGCGTTTGCGGCGCTGACGGATGCCAATCTGAGTGAGACGTTTACGGTGGGACCGGCGAAGCGGTCGCGGATTGGGCTGATGTGGGGTACGGTGTCGCATGACAATGAGCAGTATGCGACGCTGGCGCTGTATCTTCGGCTGAAGGGTTTGGTGCCGCCGAGCAGCGAAAAATAGACTGTTACCCCCTACCCCTATCTTAGATATCAAAATATGAAGAACAAAGGACTTAGGTCTGGACCTCGATATGATTTAAGTCTCATTGGTCCAACGAAAAGGTCCGGCATTTGCCGGACCTTTTGCTGTTTTGGGGCAGGTTTTTGTCAAGTACTACCAGTCGAATCCGCCTGAGGGCGGAGGCCAGGTGCCGAGGAGTTGGCGGAGGAGGACGATGCGGCCGAGGTGGTAGGCGTTGTGGGAGGCGAGGGAGATGAGCTGGTCGCGGATGGTCATGGTGCGGACGGGCTCGGTGGGGCGGGATGGGCAGCGGATGAGCTGGTCTAAGCTGTCGGTTGCCTGCGCGGCTGCTGCGGCTTGCTCGGCGGTGGCGAGGAAGCGCTGGCGGAGGTGGTTCCAGGTTTCGGCTCCGGGCTGCGGAACTGTCGGTGGGAAGGCGTCGGCGGGGCTGGTGGGATATGGGGTTTCGATGCCGGCGATCCAGTTGAGGGTGATCTGCTGCCAGAAGGCGAGGTGCCAGAGCTCCTGATAGATGGTGTGCGGGGCGCTCGGGAATGTCTGGTGGACGAGGTCGTCGGGGAGGCTCTCGAGGATGTGGGCTGCGGGGGTGAAGGCGCTGTCGCCGGTGAGGGCCTGGGCGAGTTCGGACATGGGTGGCTCCGGGCGCGGTTGCGCTTGGCTTGATGTTACTGGAGGTGGCTCCGGGCGCGGGTGCACCGTTTGCTCAGGCGGGTACGACTAGGAGCGGCGGGATGTTCGGGGAGCTGTTGCGCCTTTTGTTGGCAGGTAGAGATGCATAGAGCACGTCTATACAGTACAGTTCACATTTCTTGATAAGGTCTAGCGGATGAGATAACCAAGCCTGTTGGATAACCGTGCGTCCTGAGGAGAGTATCCACACTGATTCGAGAAATTTCCTTGTGCCTGCTGGGTCCGACTATGACGCGGTGAATTGGAATACGGGGTCGGTGAATCGGCGCTGCTATAGGAAACCTCATTGGAAGATGACGAGACATCATAGTTTTTCGTTGGAGCACGCGAATGTCTGGAATCTCTATCGCTTGCAGTTGGTGAATAAGCCTTACCTCTTTCTCAAGCTCGAAGCCTGGGTCTTTTACTATAGGTGCAAGCTGCGTCAGGGCAGTATCCCAAGCAGCAAGAAAAACATCGTCCCAAGACTCGATACCTGCTTCTAACCCTTCCTTATAAAATCTGACTGTTGCTTCTGCAATCTGATTCGCAAGAGCCGCATGCTTCTGTATATCGTAAACAACACGCACCACAAGAGAATTCGATGCCCCGAATAGATCTTTGGTTTTAATACCTATCGCGTAGCCGTTTTCGCCGCCTCCATAGCTTCTCCACTGGCTTAGGTCATCTTCCAATAAAGAAAAACACGAGACGAAATACGGAAGACCAACGCTGTTCGGAGCGGCATCATCATCTTGCAACAGTTCGATATATCGGTTTGTAAATTTGGTAGTGGGTTCATCCTCTTCCATCCCCAGCAACATGCTAGAAAGGGCCTCGCGGAGCTTTGAGGCTGCGTATCTAATCTCAGTGGCGTCATTCAAACAAGAAACCTGTGTTGCGAAAATTGTGCCCGATTCTATGATGCTGATAAGTCCGGGGCCACTTGTGTAGTGCCACACGATAAGCTCCGGATCGGGTTTCCAGTCGAGTTGATTCAGTAGACTTTGCACATAGGGAAAATAATATTGTGGTGTGCCGAGAGCAGGTTCCATACACTCCTCATTTCATTCAAGACACTGCTACAAGATCGAATATCAAGACTGAACTGGGTAACTGTTTTCTCTATGAATCGTTACTTTAAATCGAAACCCATTCCTTTGAGCATCCATCGTGTTGTGTTCTTGTCATGTGTCTTTCCTGCGCCGTTGTAACCTCTCAAATCGCCAAAAGGGCGGGGGCCGTTAAGCGAGACGATAAACGAATTCAGGTCAGTTGCGTATACGAGACTGTAAGCTATCGCATTTCTCTTCTGATCATCGCTCGCAGACATACCGTGCAAAACCAAGTCTCGTACTGCCTCGGCATGCGTAAGAGATACAAGCACGTTGTGCGGAATGGGCTGACCGTAAACTAAACCGAATTTCTCTTTAAAAAATGATCGCGTAATGTGCTGAAGTTGGACTGCCCTTCTTGCAAGGCCAGCGTCTGCTTTATGCAGCTTCACTAACCCGCAATACAGTCCCATTCGATGCGATTGCTCGATTCGAGAAAACACATAAGCTAGGACAACGTCCAATGGAAAATCTCTTAGAAGACTTGGAAGATATTCGAAGGACCACTGTATTTCCTTTGGTGAACTCTCGAAGAGATGAAGCAAGCCTTTTTTCGACTTTATCTTTTCCATGGTCTCCTTTTAAATTAAGCAAGTGTCATGGGTAGATTCTGTTGAGGGTTCTGGCGAAGGGTATGGTTTCGCGGACGTGGTCGAGGCCGCAGATCCAGGCTACGGCGCGTTCGATGCCCATGCCGAAGCCGCTGTGGGGGACGCTGCCGTACTTGCGGAGGTCGAGGTACCACTGGAAGGCGGCGAGGGGGAGGTTGTGGGCTTCGATGCGGGACTTGAGCAGGTCGTAGCTGTCGACGCGCTGGGAGCCGCCGATGATCTCGCCGTAGCCCTCGGGGGCGAGGACGTCGACGCAGAGGGCGCGGGTGGGGTCGAGGGGGTCGGGCTGCATGTAGAAGGCCTTGATGGCGGAGGGGTAGCGGTGGATCATGACGGGGCGGTCGAACTGCGAGGAGATGTAGGTCTCGTCGGGGGAGCCGAAGTCGTCGCCTTCTTTGTGGCGGGTTTCGATGAGGCCCTTGGCGAAGGCGTCTTCGAGCATGGCGTGGGCTTCGTCGTAGCTTAGTCGGGGGAAAGCACTGCGTGTGGCAGACGCGCCTTCGGCGCCGTCCGGTATGGGATTGTCTGCCTGGGTTCTGGCGGGCGTTTGTGGTGCTTCGGACGAAATACAGGGGTCCTTCGCTTCGCTCAGGATGACGGAGCTTGTTGATGGGGTGATGCCGAGGACGGCTTCTAGTTTGGCGATGTCGCGGCCTATGACTTTGAGGTCGGCGCGGTGGTGGGTGAGGACGGTGGTGACGATGTGGGTGATGAAGTTTTCGGCGAGGTCGAGGAGGCCGTCTAGCTCGAGGAAGGCGACCTCGGGTTCGATCATCCAGAACTCGGTGAGGTGGCGGCGGGTCTTGGACTTTTCGGCGCGGAAGGTGGGGCCGAAGGAGTAGACCTTACCGAGAGCGAGGGCGGTGGCTTCGATGTAGAGCTGGCCGGACTGGGTGAGGTAGGCTTTGTCGTCGTCGAAGTAGTCCATCTCGAAGAGCTCGGAGGTGCCTTCACACGCATTGGGGGTCAGGATGGGTGGGTCGGTGCGGATGAAGCCGCTGGTGTCGAAGAACTCGGCTGCGGCGCGCATGATGGTGGCGCGGACGCGGAGGATGGCGGACTGGCGGGGGGTGCGGAGCCAGAGGTGGCGGTGCTCCATGAGAAAGTCGACGCCGTGCTCTTTGAGGGTGATGGGGAAGGGGGTTTCTTCGGGGACTCTTTGCAAGACTTCTACGTTTTCTACGTCGAGTTCGAAGCCGGAGGGGGCGCGGGAGTCGGCGCGGACCTTGCCGGTGACAGTGAGGGAGGATTCGAGGGTGAGGTTCTTCAGGGTCTCGAAGACCTCTTCGGAGACGGCTGCCTTGGGGACGATGCCCTGGATGGTGCCGGTTCCGTCGCGGAAGATGGGGAAGAGGAGCTTGCCGGAGGCGCGGAGGTTATAGAGCCAGCCGCGGAGGGTGACGGTGTGACCTTCATGGGCAGAGAGGGAGGCGATGGTGGCGATGGTCGGTTGCATGCGGGTTTAAGTTTACGCGGTTTGTTTTTTGGGGTGGAAGAGAGCGGTCGCGCTTTTGCGCGATGCCCACCTTAGCGACGATGAAGCTGTCGCGAAGATGGGGCACCCTCCAGGTCAGGATGACAATTTTATGGAGGTTAGGCGGGGTTGGATTGGAGGAGGTCGTCGGTGAGGCGGGATTGGGTGGAAAAGAAGTCGGAGGATTTTTTGGCAGCGGAGTCGAGGGTCTCGTTGAGCTCGTGGGCGATCTCGAGGATGGTGGGGATGGTGGGCTTGAGGGTGGCGATGTGGCGGGCGATGTTCTTCCAGTCGATGGAGCCGGAGCCGGGCCAGAGGTGTTCGTCGCGCTGGCCGTGGTTGTCGTGGAGCTTGATCTCGGCGATGCGGGGCGCGAGGAGCTCGAAGGCGGCGTCTACACCGACGTTATGTTCGGGAGCTGCGAGATGCGCGTGGGCTACGTCGAGGCAGATGTTGACGGAGTCGAAGTGGCCGACGCGGACGATCTCGAGGAGGTGCTCGGGGGTGGTGACCTCGTTCTGGAGATTTTGGAGGAGGATTTTGACGCCTAGGGGGTGGGCGAAGGCTTTGAGGTGCTCGATGGCAGTGAGGGAGTGCTCGAGGGAGCGTGGGCTCCAGGTATCGTCCTTCTGGCCGAGGTGGAGGGTGACGGCGGTGAAGGGGATCTGCTCGGCGGAGTCGATGGCTCGCTTGACCTCGTCCATGGCGTTGATGCGGCGGGATTTTTCGACGTCGATGAGGTTGATGGTGGGGGCGACGTGGCGGGACCAGTTGGCCTCGGTGTAGAGGGGCTGGTGCAGGGTACAGGCGACGTCGTTGGAGTGGAACCAGTCGGCGATATCGCGGATGGAGGAGCGGTCGGCGTAGTCGAAGTGGTGGCGGGCGGCGAAGATCTCGATGGTGCGGGCTCCGCCGGTGCGCAGGGCGTCGAGCATGCCGTGGTGGAGGCGCTGCTGGAGAAAGACGTGAGTGGAGACGCCGGGCTTCATCTGCCTTTAAAGGTACAGGAGAGAGGTGCGGGATGGGTTAAGGTCGCTCCGGGGGAACCCTTTGCATCATCTAGAATCGGAACGCACGAAGGTATGTGATTTTGTGACGGGGGAATGAATGAAGCGGACGATGAGGATGCAGGTAGCGGTGTGCGCGATGCTGGCGGCGGGTGCGATGTATGGACAGTCTGTTGCTCCGGCTCCAGAGACTGTAAGCGCGAAAGAGATTGCGGGGATGCAGGCGAAGCTACAGGATTGGCCGAACCTGAGTCGTTATAAGGCTGCGAATGCTATGTTGAGCCCGAGTACCCTTGGCGACGGGCGAGTGGTGTTCTATGGGGATTCGATTACGGATGCGTGGGTGGCGAATGGGGGGAAGTTTTTCCCGACCAAGCCGTATGTGAACCGGGGGATCAGTGGGCAGACGACGCCGCAGATGGTGGTGCGGTTTCGGCAGGACGTGATCAACCTGCATCCGGCGGCGGTGGTGATTCTGGCGGGGACGAATGATATCGCGGGGAATACGGGGCCGGAGACGCAGGAGGAGATCCAGGACAACTTCAAATCGATGATCGACCTGGCGAAGGCGAATGGGATTCGGGTGATTATTGCGTCGGTGCTGCCGGCGGTGGACTATCCGTGGCGTCCGGGGCTGCATCCGGCGCTGAAGATCCAGGCGCTGAATAACTGGCTGGCCGGGTATTGCGTGAACCATACGGTCACGTATCTGGACTACTACTCAGCGATGGCGGATGACAACGGCGGGATGAAGCCGGGGATCAGTCTCGATGGAGTGCATCCGAACGCGGCGGGGTACGCGATTATGGAGCCGCTGGCGCAGGCGGCGATCGATAGGGCGATTGGGAGGCGTTAGGTTGGTTGCTCGGTCTGTAGCCTGGGTACGGGTGCGGGCTGGACGGAGCGGAGGTTGAGCAGGATCAGGCCGGCGATGACGATGGCGACGCCGAGGTAAGCAGGCCAGCCGATGGGTTCGTGGGCGATGGAGCCCCAGAACAAGCCCCAGATGGGCAGCAGATAGGTGACTGCGATGACGTGGGTCGCGGAGACGTGGGCCAGCAGGTTGTAGTAGAGGAGGTAGGCGACGCCGCTGCCGACGATGCCCAGGGTGATGATTGCGACGATGGAAGAGGCTCGCAGGATGGCCGGGTGTGGTCCCGCGAGGGCGACGGGCAAGACCATGAGGGCGGCGAGGCTGAGTTGCGTGGTGGCGAGGCCAATGGGGTCGAGCCCTTTCAGCTTGATTTTGGCGATCACGGTGGCGATGGCGTAGCCGAGGGCTCCGATGGAGATGAAGAGAACTCCGCGGAGGTAGCTGCCAGGGGTGGTGTCGACGGCTTGGCTGGTGTTGTGGCCGTAGATGACGAGCAGGACTCCGGAGAAGCCGAGCAGGACGCCGATAACGATGTATTTGTTGATGCGTCCGCTGATGACGACGAGGCTGAGGAGCAGGGTCCAGATGGGGCTGGTCGCGTTGAGCACGGCGGCGGTGCTGCTGGGAACGGTGTGCTCTCCCCAGGCGAAGAAAACGAAGGGGATCGCGTTGTTGAAGAGGGCGACGAGAAAGAGCCACAAGAAGAGCTTGCGCGGCGGAAGGGAGTGTTTACCGACGACAAGGACTACCCAGAGCAGCGCGGCTCCGAAGGTGGAGCGCAGCAAGGCTACCCAGACCGGCGGAAAGCTTGCTCCGGCGATGCTGATGAGGAGGAACGACATTCCCCAGACGGCGGATAGTAGAAGAAGCTGAAGTAGGTGGCTGGTCTTCATGCTTAGAGGATGGCAGCGCCGGTGTATCGGGTCAAGCGAATTGATATGATGGATGCGATCAGTATTTTCGATGGGATGCGATGCTTGATTTAAGACAGATACGGACCTTTCGAACGGTGGCGGCGGAGCGTAGTTTTACGCGAGCGGCGGCGGTGCTGAACTATGCGCAGTCCAGCATTACGGCGCAGGTTCACGGGCTCGAGCAAGAGCTTGGTGTGCCGCTGTTTGACCGGTTGGGACGACAGGTGGAGCTGACCGCGGCGGGGCATCAGTTGCTGAGCTATGCGGACAGGTTGCTGGAGTTGTCGGAGGAGGCGAAGCTGGCGGTGCATAGCAAGGGCGAGCCTGCGGGTCCGCTGACGGTGAGTGCCTCGGAGAGTCTGCTGACGTATCGGATGCCTGAGCTGCTGCGGACGTTTCAGTGCCGCTATCCTGCAGTGCATCTGTCGCTTCATGCTTCGTTGGTGTGCACGTTCGGGAGCGCGATGGAGCCCGGAGTCGATATCGCTCTGATGATCGATGAGCCGGTGCAGGCGCCGAACCTGATTGTGCATCGATTGCGTGCGGAGCCGATCGTTGCTGCGGTGTCTGTCGATCACCCGTTGGCCAAGATGAAGACGATTGCGGCGAACGACCTGGTGCAGCAGCAGATTCTGATGACAGAGACGAGTTGCAGCTATCGGGCGTTGTTCGAGCGGACGCTGACGGCGGAAGGTGCTCGGATCTCGAAGTCGCTGGAGTTCGCGAGTGTCGAGGCAATCAAGCAGTGTGCGCTGGCGCGGATGGGGATCGCGGTGCTGCCGGAGTTTGTGCTGCACGAGGAGATCAAGCAGGGGAATCTGGTTGCGCTGGCGTGGCCTCCGAAGAGGTTGCATGTGTATACGCAGATGATGCGGCATAAGGATAAGTGGGTTTCGCCGGTGGTGGAGGCGTTCTGGACGATGGCGACTGGGTTGCTTGGCGGCAAGGCGACTCGGGCTTCGGCGACCAGCCTCACACGTTGAGCCGGTTGGAGGCGGCAACTCGGCCGTACCAGAGGCCCGAATCTTTGATCGTGCGCTTCTGGTTGCGAAAGTCGTTATAGATCAACCCATAGCGCTCGGTATAGCCCTCCCCCCATTGGAAGTTATCGAGAAGTGTCCAGGCATGGTAGGCGCGAACCTTCGCTCCATCGGCGATTGCACGCGCTAGTTCTGCGAGTACTTCGCGGTACCACTGGATGCGACGACCGTCGGGTATGCGGCCGTTTTGCTCTTCATCGGGGCCATCGAGATACCCGCAGCCGCTCTCGGTAATTTCGATGATCGGGTGGTTGTAATCTTTTGAAATTTGAGTGACCAGGTCATAGATGCCACGGGGCCATACTTCGAGGCCGGCGTCGGTAAGTGGGCCTTCGGTGGGCATCGCAGCGCGGAAGCGCGTGTAAGGATCGCGCCCGCCTGGTGAATTGCTCTCGATCTCCGTGCCGCTGAAGTTGCCTCCGCTGCGAAATTGCTCTTTGCTCGCATCCGAGACAATGCGGCGCGTGTAGTAGTGAAAGCCTACCCAGTCCAATGGCGCATAGAGGAGTTTTTCGTCGCCTGCCTTGAAGCCCATCACCTCATAGGGCGGCTCTCCTACGAAGGCCTTTGGGTATTGGCCCTTCATGGCGGCTTCAAGAAAGAAGACATTGTTCATGGCATGGTATCGAGCGGCGGCTGCACGATCGTCGTCAGAGTCCGTCTTCGGGTATGCGGGGGCCATCTCATATGCGCTTCCGAAGGTTGCCTTTGGAGAGGCTGCTTTCACTGCGCGGTGTGCCTCTCCCTGAGCAAGAGCTAGTGTGTGCGCTGCTTTCAAGAAATCGCTGAAGCTAGTTCGGCAAGGCGGAAAGGCTCCCGCAGCATAGCCCATGAAGGCGATTGCCCAAGGCATGTTAAAGGGTGCCCAGACCGTGATTCGATCACCGAGATGCTTGGCGAGAATGCCGGCATAGTCTGCGAAGTAGTTGGCCAGATCGCGGTTGGGCCAGCCTCCGCGATCTTCGAGCGCTTGCGGAAGATCCCAGTGATACATCGTGCACCACGGGCGGATTCCTGCTTCAAGGAGAGCATCGACGAAGCGGCTGTAGTGATCGATCCCCTTCATATTGGGGGCGCCGGTGCCTGTGGGTTGAATGCGTGGCCAGGAGATGGAAAAACGTTGGCTCTTTTGGTTGAGCTGTTTGGCCAATGCGATGTCCTGCGGATAGCGGTGGTACTGATCGCAGGCTACGTCGCCTGTCACGCCGCCCCTTACCTTCCCGGTTGTATGCGTGAATCTGTCCCATATGGATTCGCCCTTGCCATCCTCATTCCACGCCCCTTCAACCTGGTAGGAGGCTGTAGCGGTGCCCCAAAGAAAACCTTCAGGAAAACGCGCCTGCTCGATTAACGAATCGGGCACTGATCCAGGAACTTGCTCTGCGGAGAGTGGCGTAGCGGCATAGCCAGGATGGCGATACAGCATAGCGCCTGCTGCTGCGGCCAGGGAACGAGCTGCAAATTGGCGACGGTCCATGAAGATCCCTTCTGCGAAAAAGTTCACCGTGGCATGCGTGCCTTACCTCTGACAGCTTCGCTTCAGCCGCGCGATTTGTCAGATCGATAACGCCAAATCATCATAGCGTAATCGATTTACTATTCCACGGTTACCAGTCAGGCCGGGATGCGTTCGGCTAGGGTTTGGGTGTGAGTTTGGACTCGATGTTGGTCATGAGGTCGGCTACTTCGGTCTTGCAGGGATCGTTGAGGCTGCGGAGTCCGGCGATGACGCCGGCGCGGTCTGCGGCGGGGCTGTTCTGGTCGAACTTTTGCTTGCCCTCGATGCGGGTGATGGGGAGTTCGACGCCGATGATGGCCTTGAGTTGGGAGTCGATGTAGGTGCGGGGCGCGTCTGAGATCTTCCAGGGTGCGGGGAAGGCTGCTTCGTGCTGGTCGGTGAGGCGGGTGACGATCTGGCGGAGGTGCTCGGGGTCGTCGAAGAAGCTGGGCTTGCCGTAGGCGTGGATGGCGGCGTAGTACCAGGTGGGAACAGCGCGGCCGGTCTCCTGTTTGGAGGGATACCAGTTGGGGGTGACGTAGGTCTCGGGGCCGGTGAAGATGGCGAGGGCTTCGAGGGTGGGGTCGCTGTTGCGGCCCTGGAGGTTGGCGCGGGAGATGTGACCGATGAGGGTGCCGTACTCGCCGCGGGTCTCGTCGAGCATGAGGGGAAGATGGGTAGCGACGAGTCCTTGCGGGGTGAGGGTGACGAGCGTCGCGAGGGGGTGCTGTCGCATGGTTGCGTGAATGATGGCGAGGTCTTCGACCTTGAAGGCTTTTGGGGTGTACATGGTCCGTTTCTCAGGGATAAGGGTGGTGTGGCGAGGTGGCTGAGTTCGGCTCAGGATAACAGCTTTAGCGAAGGCGCCAATGCTAGCGCAGGGAGCGGTTGAGGCGGCGTTTCGGAGCGGGGTGGCTCAAGAGGGATCGACCTGCGGCAGCTTGAGAAGCTGTTCGATGAGACTGGAGAGCCGCTGAAGTTCGGCGAGGGCCATGACGAGGTAAGAATCGGAGTTCTGCTGCGATGCGAGGTAGAGGGCGTTTGTGAGGCTCTGGAGTGGGTTGTTGATCTGGTGAGCGAGATGGTTGGCGAGGAGTGCGCGGTTGGCGAGGAGGTCGCGGTCATGCAGGCGCTGCTGCTGATCGCGCATACGCACGTAGAGCGAGGCCATGTCGGCGAGGCTTTCGAGAAGGCGAAGGTCTTCGTTATCGAAGCCGGGAGAGTTCTTGTAAGGGATGACCCAGAGGGTTCCGGGAATCTCCGGAGTGTGCCAGGGGATGAGGAGGCCGTTGGTGAATGTGGGGCCTGTGATCTCGAGGAAGTCGTAGTAGGCGTGGCCGACGCTGAAGATCTGGGGTGTATTGCGTTTGAGGCAGATGCTGCAAGGGGCCGCAGTTTCGGGGAGCATACTATCGCGGAGGGGTGCGAAGCGACCGCCTGTGGCGATCCAGCGGAAGTTCTCTCCTTCAAGCAAGCTGATGCCTGCGCTCTCTGCGCCGCAGAGGCTGATGGAGAGGTTGACGAGCTCTTGCAGGAGCTCGTCGGTGGGGCTGGTGAACATGTGCGCAATGCGGAGGTAGGCGTTGCGCTCAGCCTGGATATTGCGCGCCCTGATGGTGCGTGAGGCGAAGCCGACATCGTCGGCCGCGTTGTGGATATCGACGCCGGGAAGTACGGGATGCGTGCGGTCAGGCTGCATATGTGGACATGCTGTGCCTTTCTATGTCATTAACACAACATACTCCTGTTCGAAGACAAAGACTCGTGTCTTTGTAACGTGGTGGCTAGAAACATCCTGCCGCTTGCCGGTGGCGTCGCGGCAGGATGTGGCTTAGTAGCCTGCGGCTTTGCCGTAGTCCAGGCGGTGGTCGTGGCCACCGAGGAGTTGGTGGGTTTTGGGGTCGATTGCGATGATCTCGCTGTCTCCCCAGACGCCGGGGCTCTTGGCGTCGGCGACGGAGAGGCGGTTGGTGGTGTAGCCCATGGACTTGAGTTGATCGCCGATGTCGGCTGGAAATTTCTTTTCGAGCTGGATAATATCGGGCAGGTACTGGTGGTGGAAGCGGGGTGCGTCGGCGGCCTGCTGGATGTTGAGGCCGTTGTCGACGATGGAGATGATGTCATTGGCGACGGTGGTAATGATGGTGGAGCCGCCGGGGCTGCCGAGGACCATGAAGAGCTTGCCGTTTTTCGTGAGGATGGTGGGGGTCATGGCGGAGAGGGGGCGTTTGCCGGGAGCGATGGAGTTCGCTGCCCCTTGGATGAGACCGTAGGCGTTGGGGACGCCGACCTTCGAGGCGAAGTCATCCATCTCGTTGTTGAGGACGAAGCCGAGGCCGTCGACGGTGACGCCGGAGCCGAAGAATCCGTTGAGGGTATAGGTGTTGGAGACGGCGTTGCCTTCGGCGTCGACGATGGAGAAGTGAGTGGTTTGGGTCGGCTCGGTGGCCGGTGTCGTCTGCGGGGGCGGGGGTAGGAATCCGGCTGGGCGGACGAGGTCTTTCGAGGCCGTGGGCTTGTCGGGGTCGATGGACTTGCGCCAGGCGGCGGCGTAGGCAGGATCGGCCAGCTGTTTGAGGGGAAGGGTGTTGAAGTCTGGGTCGCCGAGGTAGTCGCCACGGTCCATGTAGGCGCGGCGGAAGGCTTCGGTGATGACGTGAACCTGGGCGGCGGAGCGGTCGGGGCCTAGCTTGGGCAGATCGTAGGTGGAGAGGATGTTGAGGATCTCAACGAGGACGATGCCGCCGGAGGACGGTGGCGGGGCGGTGATGAGGTCGTAGCCGTGGTAGTGGCCAGTGATGGGAGCGCGGTCCTTGACTTCGTAGCTGGCGAGGTCTTCTGCGGTGATGAGGCCGCCGCCGGCTTTTTCGAAGGAGGCGATCTGCTGGGCGATGGCGCCTTTGTAGAAGGTGGTGGGGTCTTTGGAGATGGCGGTGAGGGTGGCGGCGAGCTCCGGTTGTTTGAAGATGTCGCCTTCTTTATAGAAGTTTCCGTCACGCTGGAAGATGCGGGCGGAGGCGGGGAAGCGGGTGAGGTTTTTGTTCTGGAGGTCGTGGGCTTCGCCTGCGGGCAGGGGGTAGCCATCGGTAGCGAGCTTGATGGCTGGGGCCATGTCCTGGGCGAGCGTGAGCTTGCCAAAGTGCGATTGAGCGTAGACGAGGCCAGCTACTGTGCCGGGGACTCCAGAGGCGAGGTAGCCGACGAGGGAGCGGCCCGGGATGACGGTGCCCTTGGCATCGAGGTACATGTCGCGGGATGCTGCGGCGGGCGCCTTCTCGCGGTAGTCGAGGAAGTGGGTTTTGCCATGCTTGTCGCGGATGAGCATGAAGCCGCCGCCGCCGATGTTTCCGGCGCGAGGGAAGGTGACGGCGAGGGTGAAGCCGACGGCAACGGCTGCGTCGGTGGCATTACCACCCTGTTTGAGAATGGCGAGTCCGGCATCGGTGGCGTTGTGCTCGCAGGTGACGACCATGGCATGTTTGGCAACGGTGGGGGTGAGATCGGGTTGCTGGCTGAAGAGGGAGCTGGTGAGGAGGCAGGATGCCGACAGCAATGCCGATGCGTGCTTCAGAAGGGCCAAGGGACTCTCCGATGTTAGGGGTGAGATGAGGATACCGGAATGATGGCGGGTGTGGTAGCGCGTTGCTTGCGAGGGCAGTCCTTCGGCTTGGAAAAGAAAGATGAACGGTTTGCAGGTACGGGCGGTCTTAGTGTGTGAAGGGTTTGGTGATGGGCGGTCGGGATGAGTGCAGGAGCTGAGGTCTGGTCGCAGTATGGTGGCGGAGGAGAGGAAGCGTTGCGGCTCGAGCGGACGGAGGAGCGGGACGACGCGTTTGCTGGGTTGGTCGCACGGCAGGGGCGGCTGATGTTTCGGGTTGCGTACTCGCTGCTGCGGAATGCGCATGATGCGGAGGATGCGGTGCAGGAGTCGCTGCTGAAGCTGTATCGGGGTGAGGCGTGGCGGCGGATGGAGGACGAGAAGGGGTTTCTGGCGCGGACGGTGTGGCGGGTGGCGTTGGATCGTCTGCCTGCTCAAGGCCGCTCGATGGAAGATGTGGCAGAGATGGGGTTGGTAGCGGCGGGGAGTTCGCCTGAGGAGAGCGCGGCGGATGGGGATGAGCGGAAGTTGCTGCGACGGCTGATCGATTGGCTGCCGGAGGAGTTGCGGATGGTGTTGGTGCTGAGTGCTATCGAGGAGATGAGCTCGCGCGAGGTCGGCGTGGTGATGGGGATTCCGGAGGGGACGGTGCGGACGCGGTTGATGCGGGCGAAGGTGGAGTTGAAGAAGCGGTTCGAGGCGATGCGGGAGGTGCGGCGATGAGTGAGTTCGATTTTGAAGAGTTACTGGATGGCGTGTTGCGCGAGGATGTGTGGGTTGAGCCGCTGGTTGGGATGAATGAGCGGGTGATGGCGCGGATTTCTGCGGAAACGGGACGATCTTCGCGGCGGTGGGTTGCATGGGCTGCTATTGCGGCGAGTGCTTTTGTTGCGGCTGGGATGCTGGTGTGGGTCAGGCCGAATGTGGAGTCGCATGAGCGGAGGGCAGATTTGACGGATGCGCACTCGCAAGTTGTTCCCAGAGACGAGGTGGTTGTGAGCAAGAGCGACACGTTGATCTTGCATACGAAGGTGAATCGGAAGCATTCTTCGATTTTGTTGCGAGAGCCTCCGCTTCGAGTCGATCCGATTGAGATTGAGCCATTGACAATTGAGCCGATCGAGATTGCATCGCTTACAGCAGAGAGCAGAGATGGGAACGGGGAGGTTCGATGAGGAAGATGCTTCGTAGAGTGGTTTTTGGGGTTGTGATGGTTGTATCAGGCGTATGCGTGGCTCAACAGCCGATGAAGTCTGCCGGAGCGAGTGTTGCGTTGTCGGCGATGCGGTACTTCAAGCTGACGATGGTTCTGAAGTATCCAACGAACGGAGAGCTGGAGCCGATGAGCCAGAGCATTACGACGGAGGTTGCGGTGTACGGCGATGGAAGGATAGGCTCGTGCAGGACGCGGATGACCTCGCAGGTGCCGGTGGGTACGGGAGTTGCGACGAAGTTTATTGACGTTGGTACGAAGTTTGATTGCAACGATGTTCGTCTTGAGGGTGATGGGCTGGCAATGTCGATTGTTCTGGAGACGAGCAGGCTTACGCGGATGATCTCAATCAAGAACCGGGATGGTGTGGAGACAGTGGAGCCGGTGATCTCGCAGAGGAATGTGACGCTGTCGGTAAAGCTGCCACTGAATACGCCGAAGGTGGTCTTCGACTCGAAGGATGTGGATTCATCCAAGCTGAAGCCGCTTGGGTCTTTAGGCGCGACTGCTGCGAAGGATGGGTCGATGATGCAGGATGCAGCGATGCAGATCGAGATGACTGCGAGTGAGTTGAAGTAGGCGCGTTTAGAATCAAAGACCTATGTCGACGCGTGTTCGTTCGTTTTCGAAGATCAATTTGGGGCTGGCGATTGGGCCGGTGCGAGGGGATGGGTTCCACGCGCTGACGACGATGTATCAGACGCTGGCGCTGCATGATGTGGTGACGGTGTCGGCGAAGCGGGCGGCGGTGACGGCGATCTCGTTGACGACGAATGATGCTCGGGTCCCGGTGGACGGGAGGAATACGGCTTGGAAGATGGTGGCGGGGTGTCTGGCGCGGCTGGGGATGGCGGCGGAGGTTGAAGTTCATATCGAAAAGAGGCTGCCGGTGCAGGGTGGGATGGGGGCCGGGTCGGCGAATGCGGCGGCGGCGCTGCTGGGGTTGGAGCGGGAGCTGGGGGTGGCTCTGGGTGAGGCGGAACGGCTGGAGCTGGCGGCGACGGTGGGGTCGGATGTGCCTCTGTTTCTGATTGGAGGGGCGGTGTTGGGGGTGGGGCGTGGGGAGTTGGTGACGTCGCTACGGGACTTTGCGGCGATTCCGTGTGTGGTGGCGGTGCCGGGGGTGGGGGTGTCGACGCCGGCGGCGTTTCGGGACTGGGATGCGGTGGTGGCGAGGGGAGAGCGGTTCGCGCGGGGCGCGAATGCCCACCTTAGCGACGATGGGACTGTCGCGAAGATGGGGCACCCGGAGTTGGAGGCGGGGGGGACATTGACTTCCGCTGGAATACGAGATAGGCTAGAGGAGTTGAGTCTGGTTTACTCATCCTTGTCCGTGAGAACGGAATCCGTGAAAGCGGGGTCTGCAAAGACTGGGGTGGTTGAGCCTGGCGCCTCCGGTATTGTCCGCGGTGACCTCCCAGAGTGGGACCTTGGCAACAAACAAGGAAGTTCTGATCGAGATCAGGATGGCATGTTGGATGATCTGGCCGAGAATGCCCTTCTCGCGCTTGTCCGCACCGGGATTGGAGACGGCCTTCAAAATGATTTTGAAGCGGTCGTTTTTCCTCAGTATCCCTCTCTGCGTGAAACCAAGCGTCAATTGATGGGTAGTGATTCGGGTAGCCCCGCGTTGTATGCGGCGCTTTCGGGTTCAGGTTCCGCGCTGTTTGGACTTTACCGGTCCATGGCAGATGCGCGGGCAGCTCAACAACGCGTTCAGGCGTCTGGGGTCGAGGCTTTGCTGACAGCAACCTTGCCTCGAGACGATTACTGGCGCAGAATGTTCGCAGAGTGATATTCGTCCGGAGAGTAGCGCAACCGGCGATCATTGGGCGATCGACTAACGGTAGGTCCAGAGCCTTTGAAGCTCTTTGTCTAGGTTCGAATCCTAGTCGCCCAACCAAAAATGTCGACGCCGACTCCCCTTGGGGGAATCTGCAAACAGGCAACTTAGGGTTCTTTAGCGGCAACAACATGTCGCGGAAGTTGAATTGGTTTTAGGTCCCAGCGAGAACACCGCGGACACGAAGCAAGAAGTTTGAAAGACCGAAGTCGTACTTTTCGTAAAAGAAGTACCGGGGAAGAAACAGTCTCCGGAAGACAATGCAGCAGGAGCTACCAAGGTCAACCAGCCTGGAGGGTTTCACGTGAACAAGCAAGACACGACTGCGGTTCTTTCCCCTATTTCAGCGCAGGCTGTGGAGCCAGAAACAAGCTCCCAGTCTGCTGCATCGCACGGCGTTACGGCCAAGGTCGCACTGGAGAAGAAGCGCTCCGTGCGGCCGAGCGAAGATAAACGTTTCAAGATTTTTTGCGGATCGGCCAACACTGCGTTGGCGGAAGAGATCTGCAAGTTCGTCGGTGTGCCGCTGGGCGAGACCCGGTTGCAGAGATTCTCCGATGGCGAGGTTCATTTTCAGCTGCTCGAGAACGTTCGCGGTGCGGATGTGTTTCTCGTGCAGCCGACTTGTTTTCCGGTGGATCAGCATCTCGTTGAGCTGCTGATCATGATGGACGCGCTGAAGCGCGCCTCGGCCGGGCGGATCACGGTTGTGGTTCCGTACTACGGCTATGCGCGGCAGGATCGTAAAGATCGGCCTCGTGTGGCGATTACTTCGAAGCTGGTGGCAGATCTGTTGACCACGGCCGGTGCGAACCGGGCTCTGTTGGTGGATCTGCATGCGGCACAGATTCAAGGGTTCTTCAATATTCCGGTGGATCATCTGTTTGCCAGCCCAGTGCTGGTGAGCTACTTCCGAGATCTGAACCTGCCGAACCTGACCGTGGTGTCACCGGATGCGGGAGGCGTGGAGCGTGCGCGCTTTTTTGCGAAGAAGCTGGATGTGCCGTTGGCGATTGTGGACAAGCGCCGGACGGATATCAATGTGACCGAGGTTATGAACGTGATCGGCGATGTACGCGGCCGGACGTGCCTGATTCTCGACGACATCATCGACACGGCGGGAACGCTGGTGAAGACGGTGGATGCGCTGCTGGCTGAGGGCGCGGAAAAAGTTTACGCGTGCGCGACGCATCCGGTGCTTTCGGGCCCGGCGGTCGAGCGCATTGCGACATCACGGCTGGAAGAGCTGGTCGTGACGAATACCATTCCGCTGCGTGAGGATGCGCAGGGTGTGGCGAAGATTAAGGTGCTTTCGATTGCGGGGCTTCTGGGCCGGGCGATCGAGAGCATTCACATGGAGACCAGCGTAAGTACGCTGTTCAACTAGGGGCAGGACTTAGGGGCGAGAGATTCTCCCCCCGGCTTGCTTACACGAAGGACTAACGTGCGGCTCTGCCGCAAAGGGAGCGGATGAACTCCGTGCCCGAAAGGAAGATGAAACCATGGCAGCACCTTCTACTATTCCAGCAGTCGTCGCAACGCCCCGTGAGGGCAAGTTCAACAAGAATGCCGCACGCCGGGTTCGCGTTGCAGGTAAGATTCCCGCCGTTGTTTACGGTGCGGGACAGGATGCGGTTGCGGTCACGGTTGACCCACGCGTCATTATCAAGATTCTGCACTCGGATTCGGGTCACAACACGATCTTCGATCTCGATGTGACCGGCGCGTCGCTTGTGAAGGCGATGATTGTTGACTGGCAGAATGAGCCGATCAAGGGCAAGCTGTTGCACATCGACCTGAAGCGGATCGCGATGGACAAGACGATGCGTGTGTCGGTGCCGATCCAATTGGTCGGTGTTCCGGTTGGCGTGAAGACGCAGGGCGGCATTCTCGAGCATGTGCTGCGTGAGGTCGAGATCGAGTGCTTGCCGAGTGATATTCCGAGCCACCTGGATGTGGATGTCAGCGGCCTCGCGATCAACACTGCGATCCATGTTTCGGACCTGCCGCACTCGGGCTCGATCAAGTTCCTCGGCGAAGAGGATGCGACCGTTGCTCATGTGACCAGCATCAAGGAAGAGGAGCCGGCCGCCGATGCGGTTGCAGCTGCTCCGACCGAGCCGGTGGTTGCCAAGAAGGGCAAGACCGATGCGGAAGCTGCACCGGATGCGAAGGCCAAGAAGTAAGGATATTGTCGGAATGGCCGGATGGAATATTCCCTCAGGGGCTAAAGCCCCGGTCTTTTCGGGTTTGTGATGGCGCGGCTGAAGCCGCGCCCCTTCAGAGCGGTGCTTTAACAAGTAGCTTTGGCGGATTTGATCTGACGCTCTTCCGATTGGATGGGCGTCAGTGCAGGAAAGGAAAGCGTAGTGAAGCTGATAGTCGGTCTGGGCAATCCTGGTATCGAGTATCAGTTCACACCGCACAACGCCGGATTTCTGGCGGTGGACCGGATCGCAGACGAATGCGGTGTGGTGCTTTCGAATCGCCGAGGTAGAGCACTTACGGCGAAGGCGAGGTTGGCAGGCGAGGATGTGCTGCTGGCGAAGCCGGAGACCTTCATGAACTTGAGCGGGCTTTCAGTAGCCGCGCTGGTTCGGGAGCTTGAGATTGAACGGCCGTCGGAGGAGATGATTGTCCTTTATGACGAGCTGGCATTTCCGCTGGGCACGCTCCGGGTTCATGAGCGTGGATCGGCGGGTGGGCACAACGGAGTGAAGTCGATCTCCGGGGCGCTTGGAACTGAGGAGTGGCTGCGGATTCGGATTGGTGTGGGCAAGCCCGCACTGGACGATGGCAGAACGGTCAAGGCAGGCGGCAAGGATTACCTGCTGAGTCCGATGCGCAAGCAGGAGCTTGCGGTGCTGGATGAGGTGCTCGACCGGGCGAAGCGTGCGGTCGAGGTGGTTCTGACGAAGGGTGTCGGAGCTGCGATGAATGAGTTTAATCAGAAGCAGGGACCAGGGTCTAGCGATTAGGGACTGGTTTCGAAGCAGGACAACGTTGTATTTCCAGACCGTGCGGGCAGAAGAGACGCTGGTACGGTGCGAAGCAGAACTTCGCAGAAAGAAGCAGACAGTATGAATCGTTCCTACGAAATCATGTTCATCGTCCGTCCGGACGTAGAAGAAGCAGATCTCGACAAGCTGATTGAAGGCTTTTCGAAGAACATTACCGACGGTAACGGCGAGATCAAGAGCGTCGAGAAGATGGGCCGTCGCCGGCTTGCGTACACGGTGAAGAAGTTCAACGACGGCTTCTACGTGCTGCTGACGATCGCCGCCGAGGGCAAGCTGATTACCGAGATCGAGCGCCGCCTGCGCGTTTCGGAGCCGGTCATCAAGTTCATTACGGTTCGCATGGATGAGGAAGAGAAGCGTCTGGCGAAGGTGAAGGCGATCCGCGACACGAAGGTGAAGCGCAGCTCGCTGCCAGTGGCACAAGCTCCTGTTGCTCCGGCTCCTGTTGCCGAGGTTGCTGAGGTTGAAGTGGCCGCCGAGACAGTTCCGGCCGCAGTCTAAACGGATTTGAGATTCGCGGTTGCCGGTTATGCCGGTTGCCGCAAAGAAGTATAACCGCCTGACCCCGCTTCCATCGAGCTTCGGCTTCGATGTTCAGAGACTCCACAGCGAGTCTGGAGCGGACGGAAGGCACAACGCACCTGAAAGGGAAACACCATGGCTGACGAAACGAACAGCACTGCCGCTTCCGAGCAACCACAGCAGCACACGCCCCGCCCGGCGTCCTCGGGCCCTCACTCCGGACCGCGTCCTCCGCGCCCGGCTGGCGCTCCTGGCGGCGGCCCCGGCGGACGGAAGTTCTTCCGCCGCAAGAAGGTCTGCAAGTTCTGCACGGAGAAGATCGACGCGATCTCGTACCGCGATGTTCGCCTGTTGCAGGGATTTGTGGCTGAGCGCGGCAAGATCGTTCCCCGCCGTTTGACCGGCGTGTGCACGCGTCATCAGCGCCGCCTCTCGCTGGCTATCAAGCAGTCGCGCAACATCGCGCTGCTGGCCTTTGCCGCGCGGTTCTAAGGCGAGACACGAGCGAATCAGCAAGTCAGCGAGTTAGCAACGGAGATTGGAGATCTGCAATGGAAGTGATTCTGAAGGAAGACGTCAACAAGCTCGGTCATCGCGGCGATGTGGTCAAGGTCGCGGATGGCTATGGGCGTAACTACCTGCTGCCGGGCAAGCTTGCAATTGAAGCGACGGCGGCGAACAAGGCGGTCATCGAGCAGATGAAGGGCTCGGCGATCCGCAAGTCGGCGAAGGAGAAGACTGCGGCGCAGGAGCTGGCGACGCAGATGGATGCGATCGAGCTGGTGTTCGAGCGCAAGGTGGGCGAGCACGATCACCTGTTCGGTTCGGTGACCTCGGGCGACATCGCGCACGCGCTGGAGCAGCAGGGCTACACGATCGACCGTCGCAAGATCTCGCTCGAGGAGCCGCTGAAGTCGCTGGGCGAGTTCCACGTGCCGGTGAAGCTGCACCGCGAGGTCACGACGCATGTGAAGGTCACGGTGAAGGGCGACGAGCCTGCCGCTGAGACTTCGGCTGCATAAGTCGTTTCGATCCGGATAAGAAGAGCGCCTGTCTCCGCGATGTTTGCGGAGGCGGCGCTTTTTTGTTGCGTGTGGCGTTATGGCTAACCAAGAGTTTCATCTGGGGCTCCCGGGCCGACCGTTAGGCTAGATCTTTGGCGGAATTGGATTTGTTGTTGGCAAAGAAGCATAGAGGAGCCTAAATATCATAGAGGTGCAGAAAGCTTAAGGCTGTATGTTATGGGTTTTTTCAAAGGTCACCTGCTCATTGAGAAGGAGATGTCGAATGCCAATATCTCGCAACCTGGTGCTTCCGATCGCTGCGCTTACTTTGTTATTCGCCCTCAGTTTGCGCTCTTTGGCGGCTCAGACGACCGTGCCAGCCATAAAGCTGCTCACGGACAGCGTAGTTCCCGGTACAGCATGGCAGGAGACTTCGCCGGAGTCTGTCGGCTATTCGAGTGCTAAGTTGGATGCCCTCCGCGCCTGGGTCAAGACCCAGGACACAGGCTCCATGATGGTCATCGTGCGAGGTCGCGTGATTTTTTCTTATGGCGACGTCTCTCACACCAGCAAAATTGCTTCCGTGCGCAAGAGCGTGCTGGATATGCTCTACGGCGCGTACTTCTTCAAAGACAAAATCAAAGATACCGACCTGAACAAGACGGTCAAACAGTTGAGTCTCGACGACAAGGTGTCATTTCTGCCGATCGAAGAAAATGCGACTCTCATACAGTTGATGGCGTCGCGATCCGGAATTTATATACCGACAGGGAATGAGGACCAGGCAAAGATATTGCCGCAACGCGGGTCTGAGTATCCGGGCAGTTATTTTCTTTATAACAACTGGGACTTCGACGCTGTGGGCACCGCATTTGAGAAGCTGGCGGGGAAAGACATCTTTCAGGCTCTACAGGACGACCTCGCAAAACCGCTCGGGATGCAGGACTTTGTGCTCTCAAAACAGAAGAAGAACTACGCTCCCGAGAGCGTACACCCGGAGTACGCGATGTATCTATCGACCCGCGATATGGCGCGACTCGGGCTGCTGATGTTGGATTGCGGAGAATGGAACGGCAAGACAATCATCTCGTGCGACTGGGCACGCTATAGCACGTACCTCCAAACACCTTTCCGTGATATCAACCCGACGGGGCTCCGCAACTATGGTGAGCCGGAACGCTGGGGGTACGGTCTACTGTGGTGGGTGTGGGACCAGCAGATGTTTCCGGGCAATACCTATATCGGATTTATGCAGGGAGCTTATACGGCGGCTGGAACCGGCGGAACCTACATTACAGTGTTGCCGGCGAAGGGAATGGTGATCGTGCATCAGGTAGACATCGATAAGAACTACCAAGCCTCTGTATCACCGTCGAGCTACATGGCCATGCTCTCAATGCTTGCGAACGCATATTGCGGGGATGTGTGCCAATGAAGTCTTCTATGCTACTGAGTTGCATAGAGTTGATGGCGAAGGCGATCTACTCGTATTTGAGGGTTTCTACGGGGTCGAGGCGGGCGGCGCGGTTGGCGGGGAGGGTTCCGAAGATGACGCCGACGAGGACCGAGGTGGAAAGGGAGATGACGGCCGACCAGATCGAGATAGGAATCGTGAACGGTGTCAGGAAGCGAACGGAAAACGGCAAGGCCATGCCCAGGACTGTGCCGACGACGCCTCCGGCGAGCGAGAGAAAGACGGCTTCGGTGAGGAACTGCATGCGGATCTCTTTGCTGGTGGCTCCCATGGCTTTGCGGATGCCGATCTCGCGGATGCGGGCCTGCACGTTGGCGAGCATGGAGTTCATGATGCCGACGCCGGAGACGATGAGGGTGACGAAGGCTCCAAGGGTGAGCACGTAGGTCAGCATGTCCGCGATCTTCGCCATGTCGGCGAGGATATCGGTCATGATCATGGCGTTGTAGACGGAGTTAGGGCGATGGCGGTTCTTGATGACAGAGAGGATCTGTTTTGAGGCGGGAACGACGGATGTGGAGTCCTTGACTGAGAAGAAGATCTCTTTGACGGTGTCGGTTCCTGTGAAGTAGCGGGCGACGGAGTAGGGGATGAGGATGGTCTGGTCGCTGACCTCGGACTGACCGAAGGTATCGATACGCATCTTGAAGACGCCGATGATGGTGAAGGGAATGCCTTTGATGCTGATGCTTTGATCGATGGCGGCGGAGTCCGAACCGAAGATGGTCCGGGCGAAGGGCTCAACGATAACAGCGACCTTTGTATGGGCAAGCGCGTCCTGATCGTCGAAGAAACGGCCCGCGGTGACGGCGAGGTTGCGCACGGTCTTGTACTGCGGGGAGACCCCGAGGAACATGGTGTTTTTGGTGATGCCGTCGCCGATGCTGATGTTGTCGTGAAACTCCAGCATGGGGGAGGAAGCGACGATGCCGGGGACCTGCTCGACGACGGCGTTGAGGTCTTCGCGGGTCATGAAGTCGGGGGTACTGGTGTTGTCGGGGCCGACGATGCTGCCGCCTGAGTACTGCATCTCGACCATATTGGTGCCGATCGAGGAGATCAGGTCGAGGGCATACTGCTTGCCGGTGAGGCCGAGTGTGGTGACGAGGATGATCGAGGCCGAACCGATGATCATGCCGAGCATGGTGAGGAGGAAGCGGACCTTGCTGGCGCGGAAGCTGTCGATAGCGAGTTGTACGACCTCGCTGAAGACCATGGTGGTGCGGGCACTGGCGAGGGTGCGGTCGAACGAGCTTCGGGAGGTGAGCATCTTGGCCATCAATACAAGATTAGACGCTCTTTCGTATCGCAGCGGTGCGGATTTTCGTGCCGGCGGGCGTGATCCTGAGGGCTTGCGGCTTATGGTGACAGTAGATCGTTGACCTGATTTCCCTCGTGTGCTCTAATTCGCCCGTTCCAAAGAGTGATCTCTTCTGTGTTTTCTACGGAGGGGAGCTACTCAGACGATGGTCTTCCGGAGGACTTTCTTCATGCATGTCGGCCCAACCGTGGCGCTTTACCTCAACCTTCAGAGTGCCCCGATCAACAATCCGGGGCTGGTGCATGCGGGCGATAGCATCTGGCTGTGGATCGCTCTTGGGGTTGGCGTCCTTGCTCTGATCGCGGCGTTTGTCCTGGCGAAGATCGTGCTGGCCGGTGACTGTGGCACGGAGGAGATGCAGAACATCTCGAATGCGATTCGCGAAGGTGCCGAGGCGTTTCTGTCGCGGCAGTACCGCACGATCGGGATTCTCGCCGTGGTGCTGGCGGTGCTGGTTTTCTTCGGGTATCACTCTTCGGCTCGGACTGCACCGTTTGCTCTCAAGACGGTCATCAGTTTTCTTGTCGGGGCGCTTTGTTCTGCTCTATCGGGTTTTACGGGAATGTATGTGTCAATTCGCGCGAACATCCGCACGGCGGCGGGCGCACGCACGAGTCTGAACAAGGCTTTGCAGACGGCGTTGCGTGGTGGAGCTGTTACGGGTCTGGTGGTGGTGGCGCTTTCGCTGCTGGGTGTTGGTGCTTTGTTTTTGCTCTTTGGCGGGTTGGAGAACCCACAGGCAGTTCCCTACCAGCTTGTTGGGTTCGGCTTTGGGGCTTCGTTGGTGGCGCTGTTCGCGCAATTGGGTGGAGGAATCTATACCAAGGCTGCTGACGTGGGTGCCGATCTGGTGGGCAAGGTGGAGGCGGGTATCCCGGAGGACGATCCGCGTAACCCTGCTGTGATCGCGGACCTTGTTGGGGACAATGTGGGCGATTGCGCGGGCCGTGGCGCGGACATCTTTGAATCGACCGCTGCTGAGAATGTGGGCGCGATGATTCTTGGGGCGGCGCTCTATCCTGTCTTCGGCATCAAGGGCATTCTGTTCCCGCTGATCGTTCATGCCATCAACCTGATCGCGTCGATCATTGGGGTTGCGGTGGTGAAGACGAACGATGTGGAAGATCCGATGAGCGCGTTGAACCGGGGCTTCTATGTGACTTCGGCGATTGCTCTGGCGGGCTTTGCTGGAGCGGTATACGAGATGCTCAATGGGCCGGGCGTGCACCCGATATGGCTGCTGTTTTGCGGGATCATTGGCCTGGTGACGGCCTTCCTGTTCGTGTGGATCACGCAGTACTACACGGAGAGCAAGTATCGTCCGGTGCGCTCGATTGCGGAGGCGTCGCTGACCGGCCCCGCGACAAACATTATCAGCGGGCTTGCGGTCGGCATGGAGACGCCCGCGCTGCCGGTGATCGTCATCTCAGCAGCCCTGCTGCTGAGCTACTACTGCGGCGTGCAGGGTCTGGCCGATATTGCCGGCATCTCTGCCTATGCGAAGGGGATCTATGGCACGGCCATTGCGACGATGGGCATGCTGTCGTGCGCGGCATACATCCTGGCGATGGATACGTTCGGGCCGATTACGGACAATGCGGGCGGCATTATCGAGATGTCGAACCAGCCTGATTCTGTTCGTGACAAGACGGACAAACTGGATTCGGCTGGCAACACGACGAAGGCGTTGACCAAGGGGTATGCGATTGGGTCTGCTTCGCTGGCAGCGTTTCTGCTGTTCTCGGCGTACCTCGAGGAGATCAAAACCATCGTCACGGCGAAGGTTAATGTTCCGGGTGGCTACATGCCTGTGGGTTGGTCGTTCACGAACATTAATCTTGCGGAGATTCCGGTCTTCGTGGGCGCTCTGCTTGGTGCGATGCTGACGTACCTGTTCTCGTCTTTGGCTATCAAGGCTGTGGGCCGTACGGCGCAGATGGTGGTGAAGGATGTGCGCGATCAGTTCCGCGAAAATCCGGGGATCATGGCGGGGACGTCCAAGCCGGACTATGCGCGTTGCGTTCATATCGTCACGGGGGCTGCGCTGAAGGAGATGGTTCTTCCAGGTTTGCTTGCGGTGGGGCTGCCGGTTGCCGTGGGACTGATCTTTCGAAACTTCAGTGCGAGCTATGGAGCCAGCGCGGAGGTACTTACGAGCAATGGCATGGCGAATGTTCCGTCGATTAATGGCGTTCCGGTGAATCTTGCGGGGGCTTCCGCTGTTGCTGGTTTGTTGATGGTGGGGACTATCTCCGGCATCCTGCTGGCGATGCTGATGAATAACGGTGGCGGCGCGTGGGACAACGCCAAGAAGTGGATTGAGACAGGGCAGTATGGCGGCAAGAAGTCGGACGCGCATAAGGCTGCTGTTGTGGGCGATACGGTCGGCGATCCGTTCAAGGACACCGCGGGGCCGTCGCTTCACGTACTCATCAAGCTGCTTGCAACGATCACGCTGGTTCTCGCGCCATTGTTTCTCTAGTGGTCTGAATCTGTCGGGGTGGCGGCCCAGAAGGTGTTTGGGCCGTCCGCCCCCGTACTACTTATCGAACGGCCTCCATTACCACCTCAACATCCAGATGCCGGGTGCTGTCTGGAATGTCCAGTGAGCCCAGCACAAGCGGTTTGCCGGGGACCAGGATCGATGTGCCTTCCAGAACGGTCTGCCGTACTATTGGGTCCCCCGCCATCCCAGGACTGGACTTCTCCTCCGCGATGGCCGATTGTTCCACTTTTGTCCGCAATCTCACTCCATCGACGAATTCATCGAGTGATGCGTCGAAGTTCAGGCCGACATCGATGTAGGTCATCTGCGTTTGTGTGCCGGAGGTGCCAGTGGTGTAGGATCCCGTCACCAGTGGCACCTTACTGCCTTGTTTGAGTGTCGTCTTCCCTCCCGAGACTACGATCAGGGAGAAGTGTTGTATGCCGATGCGCTTGCCGGCATCCGTCTCGGTAATCGTGTAGGTAAGTCGGTAGATCTTCTTGAGTCGGTTGAGGTCGGTGAGGAGCTTCTGTGTGAGGAGGAGCTGCTCAGGGCTTGCGCGTACGATGACTGCGTTTTGCGACGGTACGAGAAAGACCTTATCCGTTGGATCGAGCAGGTTGCGAAGTGCGGTAATTGTTTCGGTGGCGTCTTCGGCCCGGCTGATGTTGGTGAGGTAGAAGGTTCGGACGGACTCCGAGTCTGGCTTCGCGGCATCAGGTGCCGTCTGTGCCCATGCGCCTTGTCCACAGAACGCCAAGGCTAAAGTCATTCCAAGAATCCCATATGCATGTTTCATCTTCGACCTCTCTCTTTCGTCGCAGTGCAATTTCACTTGTTATCTCCTGTGGTTGGTGGTTCAAAAAACCTTTGAAACTCTGTCTTGCCTTCCGCGTCCTGCTTGGCACGCATCTCGGGGTCCAGCATCGCTAACTCTTCCGGATCTCTTTTATGCGCGATACGCAATAGGAGCTTCTCCTGCTCGGTCAGAGGCAGTGGTGGCGCTGGGCGACTGGCGGCACGCATCCCCTGTAGAGCTACAGAATCACTGTCGAGGACGCGTGCCGCTCTGCGCGCATTTGGTTTTCCTCCCGATCGCGTGCCCCGGCTTAGTGAAGGAGGGGGCATATCTCTTGTGGCTACCTCTGAAGCTGATGGAGTCTGTGACTCTACGGGGGGCACAGTTCTCTTTGACTGTGCCGAAAAATGACCAAGTCGACGGACCCGTGAGATGGAAGGGATCGCCAAGGCCACGACGAAGATAGCTGCGAGGGAGATAGCTGCCATTGGACGTGTTGGCATGGCCAGCCAGGTCCATCGCAACCGATGCCAGCTCGGTAGAGATTGAGTCGAGGTACGTTCCCTCACCGCTTCCAGGATGCGCCGCTCCATTCCTCCAGGAGCCTCCACCTCGCGCAGCCCTGACAGTACCCGTTTCACTGCTTCGTCGGGGTTTTTCATCATGCGTCTCCTCTCTTCTCCAGCCGCTCACGTAACCGCATTCGCGCGCGGAAGAGCAATGCCCGAATAGCAGACTCGCTTCTTCCTAGAACCTTTGCCATCTCTGGTGTCTCCAACTCCTCAAGGGCGGAGAGCAGCAAAACGTCGCGCTCCTTTTTGGGCAGTCTCTCGATCTCACGCAGCACGGCCTGAATCTGCTGTGTTTCGGCTACGGACTGGTCTGCCGGTATGCTCCTTGCAACCAAGGTCTCCGCGAAGCCTTCGTCCATCTGCTGCGGCCGTATTCGCCGCCTCCGGTCGATGGCGAGATTCCATGCAATGCGAATAAGCCATACACGCATGTCACGTACCGCCGGAAGGGAGAGACGATGTTCGAGAACGCGGACGAAGACGTCCTGGACGACGTCCTCGGCTTCTGCTCGACTCCGGAGGACTGAGTGCGCTACACGGAACAGAAGAGCGGAATATGTCTGCACGAGAGCTGCGAGATCGATGTCCGAGCGCGCATCCTCTATAGAAGACAAAGCCAAGCTGCATTCCCCGATTGACGCCATAAGCCCTTCTATCCAGACAGACGCTCAGGTTCAGCTTTCGCTCGACTATATTCGGATGGCCATTTCGACCATGATTCGGCGAGGCAGAGAGCGTCAGGGGCTTAGTCGGGGGAATATTGTTTTTTGGATTTTCTTCCAAATGCAATATCAATTCGATGGAGCCGCGCGGCCAGCAAATTGTTTCACCTGTGAAAAGCTCAGCTTGAGACGTCTCGCAGTAGGTCAAAGATGCTCTGCGCTTGCGTCCAAAATGCAGAGTCTGTGGTGCTTAGCATTACGAATCTGTAGGGGGGGGCGCAGAGAGATGTTGAGGGAAGGAAGGTGGCTCCTCACTGAAATGAATGGCCACCGAATTACTTGCCCAATTGTATGACTACCCGCCTAAAGATGTTCTCTCACGCCAATTCAGAGACCTTTACCAAGATTTTGAAGAGCAAAATTGTTCTTTTTGGTTATGCTCTTTTTGCCCTTATCTTGCTGGCTCCGGCCCTGCATGCACAGGATGCTGGCCAGATCGTCGGCAATGTGACGGACAGTAGTGGAGCTGCGGTTCCAGGGGTTGTTGTCACGGCGACCAATGTAGGCACGAATGCCTCCAGAACTGCGACTACATCCAGTACAGGGTCCTATTCTTTGGTTAACCTTGTTCCCGCTGTTTATGAGCTTTCAACGCCGACGTCGGGTGGTTTTCAAGGTTACAAGGCGAAGGCCGAGGTGACGGTCGGCGGCAAGCTGACCTTCGATATCAAATTGAGCGTTGGTTCGGCGAGCACCATTGTTGAAGTTGCAGCTGAGGGTGGCGCTCAGGTCAATACAACGAATCAGGAGCTTTCGCAGGTTGTGGACCGGGAACAGATTGCGCAGTTGCCCAGTCTAACTCGCAACCCGTATGACTTTATTGCGCTTTCGGGAAATATTTCGTCGGGAGATAATACAGCCGCAGGCAAAACGCAGAATGCTACCTCACGTGGTGTTGGTTATAGCTTGAATGGGCAGCGCTCCACCGGTACGGAGATTCTTCTGGATGGTGTTGAAAACATTGCCGTGTTCGGCGATGGAGTTGGCATCGTTGTCCCTCTCGATGCAGTGCAGGAGTTCAGCGTTGTTACGAGCAACTTTCAACCACAGTATGGACGTGCTTCGGGTGGTATAGTCAATGTCGCCACAAGGACTGGTACAAATAGCTTCCACGGCACTGTATGGGAGTACAACCGGCTCTCCGCGTATACGGCAAACACCGAAACCAATGACTCGCAGCCAGTGCCGGTTCCGAAGGGTATCTATACCCGTAATCAGTTTGGCGGGGCAGTGGGTGGTCCCATTCTCAAGGACAAGCTTTTTTTCTTCGGTAGCACGGAGTTTACGCGGGTACGCAGCTCAGCTAACATTACCGCTGCAGTCCCGACGCCGCAGTTTCTTGCAGACTCTGCTTCTAATATTCAGAGCTTTTTCAGTGCGTACGCAGGTAGTCACAACTTCAACTTCCTATCCACTTCGACGAATCAGCAACTCGGTACGGCTACGGCAACTACGAACGCTTCGGGCCTCTTCTATCCGAGCCTGCCGGCCAATCTTCCCGTGCTCGGTGTAGTTGCCTATCAGGCTCCAGCAGACGCAGGTGGAGGCATCCCGCAGAACACTTACAATATCACGGGGCGTGTGGACTACAACCTCGGTCAGAAGACCCAAGCGTTCTTCCGCTATGTGGACTACAGCGAGACCGACCAGACTGGCGGTAACTTCAACTCTCCTTATTCTCAGTATGATGTGGGGGGTACCGTTAAAAATCAGGCTTATTTGTTGAGCGTGGCGCATGAGTTCAACCCTGCGATCTCGTCGATCACAAAGTCGAGTTTCAGCCGCTTCGATACGACGTATGCATATGACACGACCCTACAGAACGTTCCGACACTGTTTAGTTACGTAAACGCGACGGATCCTGTCTCGGGTAGCCCAATCAACCTTCCAGGGTTTTACAATACGAATCCTGGAAATGGCGGCCTGCCATATGGTGGTCCTCAGAATACGGTGCAGATCAACGAAGATCTGAGCATCGTCAAGGGTAAGCACTCTGCTCAGTTCGGTGGGCAGATCCTATATATCCAAGATAATAATGCCTATGGTGCCTATGCCCAGGCAGGCGAGCAACTGGGCAACTCTCCAACAGCAGGACTACAGAACCTACAGAGTGGCAGCCTTTTCAAGTTTGAGGCGGCGGTGAATCCTGACGGTGCGTTGCCCTGCGTGAAAAACCAATATACCGGCGTACTGACGCAGACAACGGCTTGCTCGATCAACCTGCCAGCTACTGCGCCGAGCTTCGCTCGCAGCGAACGTTTTCATGATTGGGCTGCTTATGCTCAGGACGCGTGGAAAGCTACTTCGAAGACGACCATTAACTATGGTGTTCGCTATGAATACTTCGGCGTTCAACATAACAGCAACCCCAATCTGGACTCGAATTACTTTTTTGGTGGGGATGGAAGCGTTACTCCTGCCAATATCCGAGACGGTCAGGTCTTGACCAGCCCCAACAGCCCGGTCCACGGTCTGTGGGCCCCGCAGTACGGCACGGTGTCCCCGCGTCTAGGGTTCGCCTATGACGTGTTCGGTGATGGTAAGAGCTCAATTCGCGGCGGTTATGGCATCAGCTACGAGCGTAACTTCGGTAATGTGACTTTCAATCTTATCCAAAACCCGCCCAACTATGCAGTTATCGTTATTAACAATACGACGGTTACCAATTCCAATTCCGGACCGCTTTCCGCCGCTAGTGGGAATGTCCCTCTGCCACCGACCAGCCTGCGCAATGTCAGTCAAAATATTCGCACTGCTCAGACGCAGTTCTGGAGTTTGGCGCTTGAACAGCAATTAGCTCATAACACTGTGCTCTCACTTGAGTACACGGGATCCCGTGGTCTACATTTGTATGACATTAAAAACTACAACGGAATTGGAGGTGGCAATGCGCTGCTTGGCGATCCTGTCCTCGATCCCAGCGGCAGCGGCGACACTGCGCTTACTCGTTTGAATCCACAGTACTCCGATATCAATAATCGCGGTTCTAACGGCGATTCTTACTACCATGGCATGAACGTCAAGTTCGAGAGCCGGAATCTTTATCACACTGGGTTGAGTTTCGTGGCCAACTACACGCTTGCTCACGAGACGGACGACCTGAGCACGACATTCTCTGAGACGAACAACGCGTTCAGCTTAGGGTACACGGATCCATTCAACCCGGCATTAGACCATGGCAGCGGCGACTTCGATATTCGTCAGCGCCTGGTGTTTGCTCCAATCTACCGCACCCCTTCGTTGCAAAACCGCTTCATAAATGAGGCACTTGGCGGTTGGCAAGTTACCGGAATCTACACCGTCCGGACGGGTACGCCATTTAGCTACTTCGACACAACCAACAATGCTTCGGGTTACAACGTTGCGCGGTACACGCCGGCCGACGGTGTTGTGCCACAACATACCTACAAGTCCATTCCTGGCGGTGCAGTTGCTAATGGACCGAACCTCTACACGATTGGTACGCTCCCGGCTGCGAACTCGTTCGGAAATGCAGCATTGCTGGGGGCTTCCGACTGGGGTCCGTTCCCAACCGATATGACCGCTCGCAATGCTTTCCGCGGTCCTGGAGCCTGGAATCTCGATGCTTCTGTCAGCAAGACCTTCCCGATTCATGAGTTGATCAACCTCGAGTTCCGCGCGGAAGGGTTTGACGTCTTGAACCACCACAACCTCTACCTGCTAATGTCAGCGAACGATGTGGGTAGTGGCAATTTGATTCAAGCACAAAAAGGCGGCGTAGCTGGTGGAGTCAATGACGAAAGGCGCTTCGGGCAGTTTGCTCTGAAGGTTAACTTCTAACTAACCGTAGTTTTGCAACGACAACCAACAGTGGAGACGAAAGTCTCCACTGTCTTTATTGCTGGGAGCAACATTCCAATTATTAAGAGCTACTTGCCGTTACTCACGTAGAAAATACCTTCAGCGTTTCTTTTTGTGTTGGTGTGCCAGAAGCGCCTTCCAGTCCTCTGTGGTCTGGTCGGCGTAGGCAGAGGCAAACTCGAGGATTGCTGCTTTGAAGCGCTTACCGCCTCCCAGGTAGCCGACGACTTCGCGTGCATCTCCGGAGCGAGCGTGGCCTCGCGCAAGCATCTCGCCGCAGACCTGCGCGTATTCAATGAGGCCGGTTGTGTTGAGCGTGGTTACGTCGAGCGAAGCTTTGTGATCGTTGAGCTGTCGAACAAGGTAATCGCGCCTGCCGAAGCTGGTCCATCCCAAAAACGGATCGCTCTGTAGCTGGAGAGCACGTTGTCCGTCAGCGACACGCTGGCCGTTGTGCATTTCAGGTGAAGCGCTCTTTTGCAGGTATGGTGCGTACGCGGAGGCCGTCTCTTCTTTGATCTGCAAGAAAAGGGGATCATCCGGACCATTTCCTTCCAGGTAAACGCAGTAATCGCGTAGACCAACGGATCCTGTTCCTACCACTTTGAACGCTACATCGATCGGCCGAAACTGTGCCAGGAAATGCTGTCGTTCGGGCAGCAAAGTTTTGCGGTAACGGTCGAGCGACGCAAGTGCTGCGCGTCTTTCATCACCACGAACGCGCCAGAGCACCGGTGGGTTTGAGCGGAAGATGCGCCCGGCCCTAGTGATCTCCGTCAGTTGATCGCGCGAGTGCAGCGGAGTGGCTCGTTCCGCCTGGAGCAAGATTTTTAAAATCGGCGTCATTGCTTCGAGTCGATGCACCTGGAAACGCGCAACGTCGAGTATGGGCAGCAGCGATAGACGTTTCATGAGCCTACAGTAAGAGTCCAAAAAAGCCTGTGCCGCACCGCGACAGTCGCTTCCCTTCACTTTGGCCTGCTCGCCTGCAAGCAGGATGCTGGTCGCCATCCGCTTGACATCCCACTCGAAGGGGCCACGAATCGTCTCGTCGAAGTCGTTGATGTCAAAGATCAGCCGACCGTCGATACCGCAGTAAGCGCCAAGGTTCTGTACATGTGCATCGCCGCACAACTGATTCACAATACCGGTGTGCGCTGAAAGAGACAGGTCATATGCCATCACTGGCGCGGCGCCACGGAAGAAGCCGAACGGCGAGGCTGACATACGCTGATACTTCAACGAGATCAGCGAGCGTACGCGGCCTTGCATGGACTCGTCGAGCAACTGTAGTGGATCACGCTCGCGGAGTTTGCGATTCCATCCTCCGAGATCACTACGCGCGACTCTTTTCCGACGGGATTCGCCGCGTGCAAAAGGTTCGTGGATGGTTGTTTGCTTCTTCACTCTATTGCCCAGTGTAGATCAAGAGCTTCTCTCTCAAGCATGAATGAGAGGCGCGCAATGCGCCACCTGCATTGTATCCAGTCACATTGTGCTGCGCCGTTTTAACTCGATATTGTGCTCAGGTGTTTTTGGGCTAGCTTGGCCGTTATTATCCTGCGCTCATCGGAAGCGACGGAGCAGGAAATCCAAGCTGTTGGGGGTGAGCCGTACCCCATCGTACAATAATGTCACCGCACTAGTTTCACGATGCGGAGGGATGTGTGAGCGGTTGAAACAGGCGGTCTTGAAAACCGCTTTACCTTAACGGGTAACGGGGGTTCGAATCCCTCTCCCTCCGCCATTGACTTATTCTAGAGAGCCCAAAGAAATCTGAATAAAGCTAAAAATCACAGCGAAGCTGGGGTTTGTGTCTGCGAACGTTCTATGCAGCGGAACTGCCGCCAAGCATTGCACAGGGTACATCCGGGTGTCCTAACTCCAGATAGGAGTACTTTCAAAAAAGGCAAAAAACGTAATGTCGACAAGGAAATTTCTTCGTCGTGGGAGTCTTTCTCATCTTCAGCGGCGTCTATATTCCCTGTGTTCTTCTAGCTCGTATCTTCAGAAAGATGCGCGCAACTAAGTTGTTCCCTTCGGGTTTCAGCCCTAGTCTCCTTCCTTTTGGGCCCGATAGGCATCAGAATCAAGAGTCACGTTATCTCGGCTTTTCGGAGAGTTCTCGATGAAGCGTCTTCTATCTTTTTCGCTCGCCTTCTTCACATGTTTTTGCCTGCTGATTGCTACAGAGCGTCAGGCGCTTGCTTATGTGGATCCGGGATCGGGTTTACTCGCGCTTCAATCGGCTGCGTCGGTGATGGTGGCTGTCGGATACTTTATGCGCAGACGTATCAGGGCGTTGTTTGGCGGTCGTCAGGCCCCGACGGTGGTTCCGGTTCCACTTGCAGCTGAGAAGAGTGGGACGCGCAAGGAGGCATGACGCTCACTTTTCCTGATCCTACCTTCCGCGATCCGGCCGGATCGCTTGTGCTCGAGCAGGACCGAGCGGTACGCCACATCCATCCCGAAGCCCGGGAGGCGGTACAACGGTTCATAGACTCTCCTTTTTACTGGCGGTTGGTAGAGCGCGGCGACATGATTGGCACGGCGCCGGAAGAATCGTCCGTGGGCCTGCGACTCCTTCATCCTCGCGTTCCCATTCCTACATATCCATGGGAGTGGACGCCGTCACAGTGGCTGGCGGCGGCAGAGCTGACTCTTAGCCTGTGCGATGAAGGGTTGGAAGAGGGCTGGGTCCTGAAGGATGCCACGCCGCTCAACATTCTTTTTATTGGTTCTCGTCCCGTGCTCGTCGACGTGCTTTCGTTTGAGCGCCGCGATCCGGCGGCCTCCCTCTGGCTTGCCTACGGCCAGTATGTACGCACCTTTCTGCTTCCGCTGCTTGCGAACCGCCTGCTGCACTGGCCGTTGGAGCTGAGTTTATTCAAGCGTGATGGCTATGAGCCTGCCGAAGTCTATGCAGCCATGCGATGGTCGCAACGGCTATCGCCCGCGGCTCTGTGGCCGATCACCATTCCGACGCTGCTGGATCGTCGCAAGACAGTCGGCTCCTCAGTTGCGAGCGCTCCCGGTCGCGATCCGGCTTTATCGCTTCATATCCTCAAGCGCACGCTGGCTGGTCTGCGCAAGCGGACGCGGGCGGCACTGCCTCGGCAAACCTCTTCGAATTGGTCCGGATATACGGATACGCTGACGCATTACACCTCGGCGCAAAGCGCACAGAAGAAGGTATGGGTGCGCTCCGTGCTTGAGGAGCTGAGTCCGCGTAACCTGTTGGATGTCGGTGCAAATACCGGGGAGTACAGTGTTCTTGCTGCCAACTGTGGAGCCGAAGTCGTCGCGCTCGAACGCGATGCGGAAGCTGCCGAGCGCATTGTTCGTCTGAGTCGTGCTCAGGAGCTACCCATCCAGACGATCCACGCCGATCTTGCGCGACCAACGCCCTCCGTCGGATGGGAGAACCGCGAATCCAGTGCGCTTCTGCCTCGGCTGGAAGGCAGGTTCGATCTTGTCATGCTCCTGGCCGTCGTTCACCACCTGTTGCTGATCGAACAGATCCCTCTGCCTGCCATCGTTGCGCTGTGTCATCGGCTCACGCGGCGCTACCTTGTGATCGAGTGGGTTCCGGCGACTGACCCGATGTACCAGAGCCTGATGCGCGGACGCGACATGCTCTATGGCTCGCTCACTGAGGTTGACCTTCTAGCAGCTTGCGACGGTCTCTTCCGCACCTTGCAGCGGCAGACTCTCGACAATGGTCGTATCCTGTTTCTCTTTGAGAAATAACAGACCTATCCCCGCGAGACGCTGTAGTAAAGTCGTGTCGTGAAGAACATTCAATGCTAAAGAAGTTCTGCCAGTGCATCGGCCTGGCCTCGCTGATCCTGGTCATGAACTACGGCGATCTGCTGGGCGGCGGCGCGGACGTTCGCATGCATGTGCCATACAGCCTCACAGGTGTATGCCTGGCGCAGATCGCTGACATTCTGTTGCTCGGCTTCGCGCTGTTTGTCGTACTGATTGCGCTGAAGAGTACGCGCTTTTACTCGTGGGTACGTCTGCTCTTTGTCTTTCTTGTGCCGCCCTACCTTATTGAGCGCACACAGACGCTGTTCCCCTTCGAGGTGAGCGACGGCCTGGTGCTGGTGCTTGCCATCGTGTGGGCTGCGCTGCTCTTGCTGCTGCTGCTCAGGTTTCCGCAGTGGTATCGACGGTTGGTGCGTGTGGGCGATGCGGCCGGTGTTTTTCTGGCGATCTTTGGCATATGCAGCATGGCGCAATTGCTGTGGATCATGCATTGGCATCCCGGTCGTCAACAGATCCAAGCTTCATGGATGGCGGGAGCGCAGCCACCACGTCATCATCCTCTCCTTGTATGGATCATCTTCGATGAGCTGTCTTATGATCAGCTCTTTCAGCTCCGTGCCCACGATCTTGCTCTGCCGAATATTGATGCCCTGCGCAGCCAGAGCACGCTCTTTACCGAGATGCAGCCGATTGGCTTGAAGACGGTAAAGATCATTCCGTCTTTGTTCAGCGGGGGTGCCATCGACGACTATCGCTACAGTTTCGACAACCGCTTCACCGTGCACTATGCCGGACAACATGGCTGGCATCCGCTTGATGGGAACGGCACGGTCTTTCATGATGCGCAGCTAGTCGGTTGGCGCACCGCCGCCGTTGGTTGGTACAACCCCTATTGCACCATCTACGGCAGTGCCCTCGACAGTTGCTACTGGTCCAATCTTGACCGGACAGATGGAAACATGGCGCAGCGTGCAGGCTTCTGGAGCAACGCCTGGTCGCCGCTCGCCAACCTGGGGACAGAGCTGCATTCGCCTGCGCTTGCAGCCCATGAAAGCTGCGACATCGATGTCCGCCAACGCTATCAGACGCACCAGGATCTCGAACAGCACAGCCTCCAGGTCGTCGCCTCCGATCAGGCAGACTTCATCTTCCTCCACTTCGACATCCCCCACAGCCCGAACATCTGGAGTCGCACCAACGATGCCTACACGCAGAGTTGTGGCAGCTCTTACCTGGACAATCTTGCGTTGGTCGACCGCGAGCTGGGGCAGCTATTGACGACGCTCCAAAGCTCGCCGCGATGGAAAGACACCACGCTGATCGTGCAGGGCGACCACTCCTGGCGCACCATGCTTTGGGACTGGATGCCGTCATGGACTGAGGAGGACGAGCAAGCCTCGCGCGGTGGCTTCGACCCGCGTCCTGCGCTCTTGATCCACAACGCAGGGCAAACTCAGCCGCGGACCGATTCGAGAGCCATGCCCTTACTGTATGTTCATAGCGCGATCGAAAATGTTCTCCACGGCCATGAGGCCGAACCGTAATGCTTGGGTCGCGAAATGCTGTCCTGTCTCGCATTCGGCTCGTCTGGACTGTCGGCTGTGTACTGGAGTAGTGCGCGTTGATCCCCCTTGGAAATAGAATGCACTCTCAAATGCAAAGACCAAACACCTAAGGATTGACGCTGACTCTATGCGTAAGCTCCAAAAGTAGGATTGATTCTAGAGAGCGTGGGTCGTTACTCAGCGCTTCTTCATATCATTGCCTAGTAGAATTGCTTCGGCAATCTCACGCATTGACTTGCGCCTCTGCCGACTCTCTCGCTGCATTGTGCGGTAGGCTTCATCTTCGGTGATCTCCAGATCGCGTTGCAAGATGCCTTTAGCGCGATCCACCGCTTTCCGTGTCTCCAGTCGTCCGGCAAGCTGCGTGTTTTCTGTCTCCAGCCTTGCGCGTTCAATCTCCGCTCCCACCAGGAAGCCCAGCATAGATACCAGGCGCAACTCGTTGGGTGTGTGCTGATACGACAGTCGATGCTGTAGATTGATGACCCCAACAACCTTACTCGCGCAGACAATCGGCGTACAAAGAATCGCTTCAAAGTGATCTTCCGGAAGATTTTTGAAGATGACGAATCTGGGATCGTTAGAGGCATTCGACGCGATGGCCACAGGTTCGCGATGCTCTGCTACCCAACCGGTGATTCCCTGCCCGAGTGGAACGCCCAGTTGATCGACGAGATCTGCATGTGGATTCTTAGAGGCTCGCAGAACTAGCTTGTCGTGCTCGAGAACATAGATAAAGCAGGAGTCGCAGGGAACTACCGTCGTTACAAAATCGACGATGCTGCCAAGCACCACATGGAGCGGGTCGGCGGCCGCTATGCGACTGCTGATCTCGTGCAGAAAATCGATCGAGGTCAACCCATCGCGAAAGCCTGCCATGGCTGGCGTCGACAACTGAACCCGTCGCACCTGTTTCGCGTCGGTCGTCGCCGCGATCTTTACGGTGGTGCTGGCTTTTGTTATTGACGGCACATTTCCTTCAAGGGTGTCCGTTGTGATCGTCTTCGCGGCGCGCTTCCGCTCTAGAACCTTATAGGCATATTGTGCTGCTTCGTTGACGATAAAGCCCATCTTCGGCCGTGACGGTTCAAAGTCCGGGATGACCTTGTAGTGTGCGAGCTCCTCCGTCGTCGTCGGGCCAATCGAGACCACAACAATCGATGCGAGACCAGCTCGGAGATCATCTTCACAACCCATCTGCTCTGCCACCTGAAACAGATGAATCACCTGGACGGCGGTCATAAAGAGAATGACATCCACGTTGCCACTGGCGATGCCTAGTACGCACTCCCGCAGGGGACGAATATCCTCAGGCAGCGCCCACTGATAGACCGGCACCTTCGTCACTGCGGCGCACTTCATGGTCAACTCGGCGAGGAACTCCGGATTCGACGCGCCATACTCCTGCACCGCCACATGAAACTCGCTTAGAGAGTCGCCGAATTCTGCATCGATCGCGCTCATCAGCTCGTGCCATGTAGAAGGCTCCGCCGCAGTGACTGTTATGGGTACGTTGACATCGCGGAGCGCAGCCACTGGCTTCGGTCCACGAGCGGCGATCTTTACCGCCCGTAGAGACGTCAAAAAATCTTCTCGACTATGACGAGTAGCGACAATATCGAGGAGTGCACGCACGCCCACCCCGGTAAAGAAGATCACCAGGTCGAACTTGCCTGCCATTAAATGACCAGCGAACTCCAACGCCTGTGTGTTGGACTCGAGCGGTATCTCACGCATCGATGGGACGACAAACGGATCGCCTCCATAGGTACGAATCAACTTCGAAACCTCTTTGGCGCGACGTGACTCAAGCGACAATACTCGCAAACCATTGAAGCTCGCATGAGCCATGCGTTTCTCCCGAAGCAATCTCGTATTAGTCTGGCGTGAACTTGCCGTGCCAACTCTGGAAGGAAGCGCCGAGCCATTCTGCTCTAGCTTGAAAGCCTGCTTGTCTTCTTCTTGGAATCGACCCGTTGTTCACGATAGTAGCGGCTAATGCCATCCATGACAAAGCTCTTGTGAACAATGCCAGATCCAGCACTTCTCACTCGAAGTTCAGGTGCCAGAGTGCTCATTATTTTGTAACTCCAGATTGAGACCGCTTCCAGCGATAAACCATTTCGACATAGCCAAACTGGGCCGAGTGATCGGTGGGATAGATTGCGGCAACGACAGACTTCCCCCAGACATGAGCGTAGTAAAAATTGAAGGCAACAGACTGAGTCGCCTGCCAATCGGCACTGAGGTCGGCCACGGAAGCAAAGCTGGAATGTCCGCCAGCCGGGCGTCCGGTGTAGCCGAAGACCTTATTATCAAAGGCACCGCCACCCTGGTACCAGAGGTCTTTGTTCGAGGTGAGCTGAAGCCAGTGCAGGTCGCTGCGCAGCTCAATTCGCTTGGATGGTTTATCGACGAGCTGGACGAACTGATCTTCACTATCCATCTGGTTATAGAAGGGGAAACGAGAGTAAACGCGAGGTGTAGGGAGTACCTGAAAGAATGTGTTGTGTTGATTGTCCGTCGCATTGTTGTCGCCGGTTCCGCGAAAGAACCCACCGCGTATCCAGGGGGAGGAAGCAATCTTGGTGAACTGGAAACCTCCCTCGGCTGCGACCGCGCCGGCGCTGTGGTGCAGCAGGCCCCAGTTTCCATTCTGAAGGACGCCCCAGGCGAGAAAATCGAACTGCCCTTTGCTTACAGGCAAAATGGTTAGAACATCTCCTCCGTAGGTCCCTATGCGAATGTTATGGTGATCGGCGGCACGGACGGCCAGGGCGCGGTTGTCGGTCTTGGTTAAGCCGGTTCTTCCGTCGTGATAGCCGATACCAAAAACTCTCCACAAGAGATGCTGCTTCAATTCATAGCGACTTAGCGCCAGATACTGAAGGTCGACATTCAACTCTGGATTACCATTCATGTTGAAGACGCCTTGATCGGCACGTCCAGTCATGGCGGTCAGGTCCCAACTGGAGCCGCCCAGGTGTGCGTCCAGGCCATCAAAGCTCCTTTGCCCGTTGGAAAATCCAAAGTTGCCAACCAGACGTTGAGCGACACGATTGGTTTGAAGCCAGAGGAGCGATGCGTTTTTGGGTTGTGTCTCCTGTCCATCAAAAAACTCAAAGCGGCCAACTCGGATGTTGTTCTTTTCCTGTCCAAAGTGGTAACGCAAATAACCTTGTTTTAGTGAAGCGGCGGCGGGGTATGCGTTGCTGGTGTTGGAGCTGTAGTATGTGGCACCCAGGCCAAGCTGCCCGGCAGCCGTGATAGGCGAGATGGAGTGCGACGGTAGATCGAGCATGGCCGGTTGCGACAGCTCGAGTTGCCAATCGAAGTGCTGGATGCGCTGGGCGATGCCGATCCGTACCAAGGATTCAACATAACCGTAGGTATTATCTTGAGGTGGAGAGGCGAACCATTGCGAAGCATCGGCGCGTGTGCGGTCGTACACGCTGACGCTGAAAGGAAGGCTGCCTGACGGTGATGGTGCTGTTGAAGTCTGACCAAATGCTGTACTGGCCAGAAGAAGCGACGTAATAACAAATTTCATAGGCCACCGGAAGTAGGAGTCGACTGCTGCAAAAAATAGTTATCTTGAACACAGGAATGGTAGATCATCTTTAGGAGAATGGAAAAGCTTCTAGAAGGACCTTTTTTATTACAAAGATGATGATCCGTATGAGAGTTCGGCTCGGTAAAGAAGGCAGCCTAGCCAGTGCCGGCTCTTGTAGATAGATTGATTGTAGAAAGATTGCTCGCGTGCCTGGCCGCTTACGCGGAAGTGCAGGCCAGACGATTTCGCTGCTCAAGTGTAGAGCAAAAAGTCCCTACGGAGGAGCGACACGTCGAGGTGTCATCGAGACTTGAGTGCAGATAGCTTTTTGTAACATGGTAGTTACACTCACGCAAGAGAAATATAAACATAGGCATTACTATCAAGAGTGTTATTCCGAGTGCGGCAGCACGAAGACGCTTGCAGCGCATCCCGACTAGCATTACTATCACATCATCACAGACGAGTCAGCCGTGCTATTCGCATGACTGTAAGTCAGCCCAGCACCAAGCCGTGTTTCGGGACGTGATTCCCTGATACTTTCATGCTCCGAGAAGAGCCTTGAATCCATCGCACTGATCGACCTTTGGAATCGATTGATATGCGCGATGTTTGATTTGGCTAAACGATCGTTCGCACCTTCTCGTAGAACGACCGTATGTACAAGCCTCTCGACACCATTTTCGTATCGGAAATCTCGGACGAGGACCTTCTGCATGAACTCTCAGACTGTAGGTAATTCGGCGGCATTTACTGAGGAGCAGCAGCAATATCTTCAGGGTTTCTTTGCTGGCATAGCTCAGCGTGGCGCTATCCCCTTCGTAGGTCACAACGCCTCCGGACAGATCACGAATGATCCTGCCTCCGGTCTCGTCAATCAGGCCGCTGAAGCTCCGGAGACGATGTACTTCGGCACTCCTGTCTCCGATCTTTGCAGGGAAGAGCACTGGAAGTACGACGAGAATCCTCTCGATGTTTGGGATAAGCTGCTCGCTCATGCCAGTGAAGATAAGACCCCCGCTCCTGACGATCTTTTTCGCTTCAAGTTTCACGGCCTCTTCTATGTCGCTCCCACCCAGGACTCCTTTATGCTTCGTCTTCGCGTGCCCGGTTCTACTCTCTCCGTGCACCAACTGCGTGGTATCGCCGAAATGGCTGCTGACTGGGGTTGTGGCCGCGCTGACATTACTACCCGAAGCAATCTGCAAATACGTGAGATCCAACCCAGGAACATTGTTCGTGTCCTCAACAAGATCGGCGATCTTGGTATGTCCTCTCGCGGCGCTGGTGCGGACAACATTCGCAACATCACCGCCTCACCCCTCTCGGGCCTTGATCCAGCGGAACTATACGACGTAACTTCCCTCGCGAAGGCGATGAGTAACTACATTCTCAACTCGCGCGATATGTATGGACTGCCACGCAAATTCAACATCGCCTTCGATAACGGCGGTTCCATCGGAGTCGTTGTAGACACGAACGACATTGGCTTCGTCGCGGTCAAGGTCAAAGAAGGACAGAGTGTTCCCGCAGGCATCTACTTCCGTGTTCTGCTCTGTGGCATCACCGGCCACAAGCAGTTCGCCACTGACTGCGGCATTCTGCTTCGTCCTGACCAGACCGTTGCCGTAGCTGCTGCTATGGTCCGTGTCTTCAGCGAGAATGGCGATCGTACCGACCGCAAGAAGGCGCGCCTCAAGTATCTCGTTGATCGTTGGGGCACTGAAAAATTCCTGTCCGAAACCGAGAAGCGTCTCTCCTTCCCACTTATTCGTTTCCCCATCGCTGCCTGCGAACCCCGCAATCCTATTGATCGTGCAGTCCACATCGGCACCCATCCGCAAGCTCAATCGAACCTCAACTATATCGGGATCTCCGTGCCTGTAGGCCAGCTTCCCGTTGCGCAGATGCGCGCGCTTGCCGAAATCGCCGAGCGTTACGGCACCAGTGAGCTGCGCCTCACCGTTTGGCAGAATCTCATCATTCCTAATATCTCCAACGCGAACCTTCAGGTGGCCAAGCAAGCTATTCTCGCTGCCGGTCTTCAGTTTGAGGCTGGTACGGTCCTCAGTGGAACCGTGGCTTGCACGGGCAACAAAGGTTGTCGTTTCTCTGCAAGCGACACCAAGTCGCATGCCGTCGCTCTCGCCAATCACCTCGATAGCCACTTCAAGATTCAGCAGCCGATCAACCTGCATGTCACAGGCTGCTCCCACTCCTGCGCCCAGCACTATGTCGGCGACATCGGTCTTATGGGCGTCAAGGTTGGCGGGGAAGAAGGCTATCAGGTCGTCATCGGTGGGGGCACTGACCAGGAGCAAGGACTGGGGCGCGAACTTATATCCTCCATCAAGTTCGTCGAGTTGACTCCTGTAATGGATCGCCTCTTTCGTACTTACATTGACAAGCGCAGCTCGGAAGAATCTTTTCTGAATTTCACCCGTCGCCACAGCATTGGGGAACTTAGAGTCTTCTGTGCGTCCCAGGAGAACTAAACCATGTCTAACCTGGTCCCGTTCATTCCTGACAGCGCTCCGTTCACACCTGAGCAGCGCAGCTGGCTCAATGGCTTTCTTGCTGGTCTCTATTCCACCGCTGCCGTCTCGACCAATCCCAGCGTAGATCCGCCGCCCTCCCTCAAGATCGCTGTTCTCTATGCCTCGCAGTCCGGTACTGCGGAGGGACTCGCTCGCAAGGTTGCCAAAGAGCTCAAGTTGAAAGGACATATCGCGTCGCTCATCTCGCTTGAAGGCTATACGCCAGCAGCGCTTATCGCGGAGCGCTACGCTATCCTCATTGCCAGTACCTATGGCGAAGGTGACGCACCCGACGCTGTTCAACCCTTCTATGAGCAGCTCTGCCTCGAGCATTTCCCTTGTTGCGAAAATCTTTCTTACGCTGTCCTAGCGCTCGGTGACTCTACCTACGAACAGTTCTGTAAGTTCGGCATCGATCTTGACAACAAACTCGCAACTCTCGGCGGCAATCGTATCTGCGACCGTGTTGACTGTGATGTCGAGATAGACAAGTCATTCGCTAAATGGAAGGTGTCTCTGTACGCTCGTCTTGACGACATCGTCGCCGCCCGTCCATCGAGAAATGTGCCTTCGTCTTCGGTGACGAAAGAGCCATCCACCGAAGGTGACGAACCTGACCCCGTTTCGACTTATACCCGCGACAATCCATTCCTCGCTCCGCTTGTCGATAAGCGTCCACTCACACATGAGGTCTCCAGCAAGCTGACGTTGCACATGGCCTTCAACATCAGTGGTTCCGACGTCACGTACGAGGCCGGCGATGCGTGCGGCGTCTTACCGCAAAACGATCTTCGCCTTGTCGAAGAGATTTTGCATACGCTTAACTTCAGTGGCCAGGTTCCGGTCCAACTCCCTAAGGCCGGGTCCACTACGCTACAGGACGCCTTGCATAATCATCTTCAGATCACTCGCCTTACGCGCAAAATGATCGAAGCCTATGCAACGATCGGCGAGTGTCAGCCCCTCTCCGGTCTGCTCATTCCGGAGCAACAAGCTCATCTGGAGAAGTACACCTATGATCGAGGCCTCATCGATCTTCTCCATGACTATCCCGGCGTCCTACACGATCCAGCCGACCTTGTTGCTATGTTGTCTCGGCTTGCGCCGCGGCTCTACTCTATCTCCTCCAGCCCTCACGCACACGCTGGTGAGATCCACACGACCGTAGCCGTTGTCCGCTATCGTTCCCACAATCGGGAGCGAGGCGGCGTCTGCTCTACACTCCTTGCGGATCGCATCCCTACAGGCGAACGTTTGCCGATTTACATTCAGCCGAATAAGAAGTTCCGCCTCCCCGCGCAGTCCGACGCGCCCGTCATCATGATTGGTCCAGGCACAGGTATCGCTCCCTTCCGAGCCTTTCTGCACGAGCGCCGCGCCCTTGGTTCTACCGGCCTCAACTGGCTCTTCTTTGGAGAACGCAGCGCCGCCACTGACTTTCTTTATCGCGAAGAGCTCGAAGAGATGTACAAGGACAAACACCTCACACGTCTCGATCTCGCATTCTCACGCGATCAGGACCATAAGGTCTACGTACAGGACCGCATGCTCGAGCAGGCACCGCTCATGTGGTCATGGTTGCAGGATGGCGCCAGCATCTATGTCTGCGGCGATGCATCGCGCATGGCCAAAGATGTTGACTCGACTCTCCACACGATCGTCGGGCAGCAAGGTCACATGGACTCTGAATCCGCCAAAGATTTCATGCAAACTATCAAGGATCAACATCGTTACCATCGCGATGTTTACTAAGCGATCGCAACCGGTGTAGTAGTCCCAGCAGCCAGACTCTAGAAGGAGAGCCCCTATCACTGCCACGGCTCGAACGCGCACAAGACGGTAGTGGGGATGCAATCGCACGCATGACGCTTGCACCTCGACCAGCCCTTCGAGCTTGTCGATGTCGGCAGGCAGCTTAGTCCGAAGTTGATTCTCAAACCACCTTCATCTTGGTTGGATCCCAATGAATGATCGAGTCGCGTTCGTAACTAAGATTACTAAGTAATGCGGCTCCCGCGGCGCGGAAGCCAAACACTGCATCTTCGACGACAGGTGTGCGCGTCTTCACCGACTGAAAGAAGTTTTTGAAGTGATCGTAACTATCGCTGTAACCGGCTGGTGCCACATACTTCTCGTATTCAGGCGAAGTCGTATCAGCTTCGTGGCTGACCGGGTACTTCTGACGATACCCTTCGAGAATGCGTTTCTGCATCGCATCGGTAAAGGTGTTGATGGTGTAGCCGGGCGCTTTTTGCAGAGGCACGCGACTGAGGATGACAGTATTCCCGGCAATCTCGATCGTGCCCTCCGAGCCGGTGAAGATCAACCCCTCACTCTCCTCCCCTCCATCGACGAAGTTGACGCGAAGGCTAAGATTGAAGCCCTCGGCATAGTCGAAGAGCGCCAACATCACATCCGGCACATCGCGTCCATCTTTCCAGAAGCGAAGACCTCCGGTCGCCATGGCTCGCGTGGGTCCAAGCGTGTTGGTCACGAAATGCGTTCCACTGAAGAGGTGAACGAAGAGATCACCCGCTACTCCGCTACCGTAAGCCTTCCATTTACGCCACTGGAAGAAGTGCTCAGGGTTAAATGGAATCTTGGGCGCTGTGCCTTGAAAGCGTTCCCAGTCACATGTTTCAGGGCTTGCATCAAGCGGAACCGTATAGTTCCAAGCACCCATCGCCGAGTTGCGATCCCATCGCGCAGTCACTGTATTGAGTTGTCCGATGGAGCCCGCGGCCAAGAGCTCCTTGGCCTTTGCATAGACCACTGAGCTAACGCGCTGGCTGCCGATCTGAATAATGCGATTCGTTGCGCGTGCTGTCTCGATAATCTCTGGGCCATCGGAATAGAGATGGATCATCGGCTTCTCGCAATAGACATCTTTGCCGGCGCGCATTGCATCAACAGCGGCCTGCTTATGCCAGTGGTCAGGTGTTGCAATGATCACGGCATCAATATCCTTGCGAGCTAGAATCTCACTGTAGTCGCGTGTGGTGAAGAGATCGTTGCCCCATAACTCCTTGCTGCGATCGAGCCTGCCCTGATAACAGTCTGCGACGGCGAGTAACTTAATTCCTGGAACCTGTAAGGCAGATTGAGTATCGTGCTGGCCTTGAATCCCGGCCCCAATGAGAGCGATCTGGAGATGATCGTTTTTTGCAATCGTGCGGGCTTGCTCGTCCGCACCTGCTGCAAACATAGGTAGAGTAACTCCCGCCAGCGATCCTGCTGCCGTTACGCTCGCTGCCTTCAGAAACATCCTTCGATTCAATGTGTTCATCGCGCTCTCTCATCAGCGGAGATGATCCGCTATGTGTAATTCGCCGGGCAAAAGTTACGAAGCCAATTCGCAGTATCTAAGTGAATGGCTTCTCCATCGAAAAGATTATTTTATTGTGGGACCATTTTGTTGCTGGACAACGACACCCTCGCCCGCAAACGGCCAGTCTTTGTTCAGGAAGATCTGCTGCTCGCGTGTTGTCTTTGGTACATGATTGATCGTGAGATTTTCATAAAAGAAAACTCCAGTCTTTCCGGCAGTAGCGATGTCGATATCTCCATCGCCGTCCAGATCTTCGGCGATGAATTGTGTTCCGGCACCCGCAAGCCCATTGACTGAGATCGGATAGCGTGCAAAGTGAGCCGTCTTACGGTCAATCTTGTAGTAATAAATCACCAGCGGGTCATACGATCCCGGATCGTTGCCGGAGTGTCCGCGATAGCGCTTGCCCGCCAGTAACTCCGGCTCACCATCTCCATCAATATCGACTAACTTCAGCGCGTGGATCTGCGAGTACGATTCGTCGATGATGTGCTTCTGCCAGTGCCGCGATGCACCCGAGCCTTCCTGTTCGAGCCAGTAGAGTCCATAGCTATGCCCCTGGCCATAGATAATATCCAGCTTGCCATCATTGTTTACGTCATACCCGATGATAGGAAACCCCGCGTCACTAAGATTCCAATCACCGTGCCACTCCCATTTGTCGTTGTCGGCGTCGATATTTTTGAACCATCCAAAGGGGGTCAGAATATCCGCTTTGCCATCGCCATCCACATCGGCAACTCCGATGCCATGACCATCCTGCGTCGTATCGCCAACATGATGTACACGCGGTTGAGGTCCTGAGAAATCAACCCACAAAATTTCCGAGTGATTGTAGTGAGCCAGAATAATATCGGGCTTGCCGTCGCCATTGATATCCGCCATGGTCCCGCCTTCCGTGTCGTAACTATCGACGATCAGATGCGGTTGCCACATGACACCAGGCTTCCTGGGATTTTCAAACCACCACAGCCCATTCACCATCCATCCCGTCGTGACTACGTCCGGAGCGCCATCATGGTTGACATCGACCGTCCACTCTCCACTGTCGGAGACGAACTCATTAAGGATGCCGACCGTACGGTACTGGTGTCTCTTCCACTCTCCTCCCTCCGGCCCGGGGTTCTCATACCAGTAGGCCCCGCTGAGGAGGTCGGGTCTTCCGTCACCATTCATGTCGAGTGTCGTAATTGCCTCGGCGTGGTCCGAGCCGAGTTGGTGAGTGAGGAATGTCGTTTGAGGAACGCCCTCCGGTCCATTACCCGGAGTGGACTTATGTTCGCTCTGAGCTTTCGCAACCGAGCACAATATAGGAGCAAGAAAAATAATGGAAACGATTCCGAGTAAGGTCCTTGAAAGCGAGCGCACAGTTCTCCTCAATCTCTTCGTCTGGGTGAAAATTCTTTCACGCAGAAGTGTACTCGCTTCAAATGAAGATGGGTCGCAAGGAGAACAGGTCAGGCAGGCGGAAGGGCAAGCACCGCTCCCCAGTTCAGCCCAACGCCGAAGGCTGCCAGGATGAGCGGGGCCTGGATCGCGCCTGTCGTCTGCTGCTGCCACTCAGCCGCGGCGATCAGCATGGAGGCGGACGAAGTGTTGCCATAACGTTGGATATTGGCGAAGAAGCGCTCAGCCGGTACTTCGAGCGACTTTGCAATACGTGTGATCAGATTCAGATTAGCCTGATGCAGCAGAAACGTATCGACGCCCTGTGCAGCGATGCCGTTGCGCTCCAGCACTGTAGCGATGGCCTGCGGCAGCTTGCGGGAGACGTGCCGGATAATCGCCGCACCGTCCATATGGATGAGGTCGTTCTGAATGGCGAGGACATCGGCCATATTGCCGTCGGTGTAGATACAGGAATCAGCAATTGCGGCAAAACCCTTGTCAAGGCTGACGATGCACGCGCCTGCTCCGTCGCCGAAGAGGATGGCTGTGTCCTTGCCTTCGGGAGTATGCGCGACGCGTCGCGACATGATCTCCGAGCCAACGACAAGAATGTGTCCCATCGAAGAGGCGAGCCGCGAGGCCATCGCGAGCGCAACCAGCGAACCTGCGCTGGCAATAGGAAGGTCAATGGCAGGAGTCATGCTAAGGCCAAGGCTCGCAGCGATCAGACTTGCAGGGCCCGGGCAGAAGCGCTCGCTCGAGCCGCTGGAGACAAGGATCATGCCGAGTTCGGAGGCCGCGAGTCCGGCACGTTCGAGGCAGTCGAGGGCTGCCCGTGTGCCAAGGCTCGCGACAGTATCCTCGGCAGCTGCATAGCGGCGCTCTGCAATGCCGGAGACGTTGAGGATCCACTCAGGCTCGGTGCCGAGCTGCGGCGCAAGCTCGGCGTTGGTGACGACCCGTTCTGGCAGGTAGGCGCCAAAGCCGCGCAGGAATGCCATGTTAGACGCCCTTGTCCGCGAGGTACGCCTCGACCTTCTCAATCGTGTCGAACTTGCGTGCGGTCATGTCGGCATCGGGAATCTTCACCGAAAATTCCTTCTCAAGACCGACGACGAAATCGGTCAGAGCGAACGAGTCGAGCATTCCCGATGTAAAGAGAGACTCGTCGTCCTTCGGGGTGAGATCTTTCTCCGCGACTGCATGTAGAACCTTAAGGATTCCTGGGCGCTTTTCCATTACTACTCTCCTCGACTGTGGTGCGTGGGTGTTGCTGATACAGGTTATACGCATGAACAAGATCGTTATCCAGCGCGTCGGCCAGCGCTCGGTAGCCGGTGCCGGTCAGGTGGGTTCGGTCAGGCTGTGCCCATCCGGCAGCGACCCACTGCTGCATGGAGCCGAAGCCGCCCATGCGGCGACGCGTATCCCAGAAGGTGCAGCCGTGGAGGCGGCAAGCCTCTTTCTGCATCGTGATAATTCGATCGGTGCCGGCGAACGGATGCCATGCGCGATGCGATGCCATGGAGCGGTCAGCAGGTCCGAGTACAAGGATGGACGCTGCCGGAGCGATACGGTGCAGGTTGTCGAGAATGCGCCCGAAGTCAGCGGGGTAGCTCTCCAAATGCTCGGCAGAGCTACCGGACTCGTTGGTGCCATAAGCCAGCACGATGAGGCTGGGGTCACGCTGACGAAGATAGTCGTCGAACAGCGCCTGATTCCAGCGCAGCATCAGCGGTGCGATGGCTCCATTGATCCCGAGGCATTCGTAGGTAACGCCCGGCTGCTCAGTGATGATGCCGAGAAGTTTGACCGGAGCGTGATCGAGTGTGGTGAACTCGAAGTCATGCTGACCCGAGGCGCAGGAGTAGGAAAATGTCCCAGCTCTATTGCTGCTGTCGGCACGCGAATCCGTCTCGACGGTGGAGACGACGCTACCATTATCGGAGAACTGGAGGCGGCCTCCGCCAGGCTGTTGCAGGAAGTGAAGTTGCAGCGTGGTGCAGGTGGTCTCTAGCGTTATGGCTTGGCCGGGCTGCGAGGTCGAGATACTGATCCCGCCGAGGCCGAGATCGCCGTCACCAAGATCTGTGAAGCGATTGCCCTCGGTAAACCATCCGGCTGTCTGTGAGCGGAGCGAACCGGCGAGGTGATACCCGGCGAAGGGATGACCGGGAAACTGGAAGCCAAGGCCGCCATCGCCGAACTGCTGCTGCATGCGCGCGCGCAGCTCGCCGGTGAAGATGTCAGCAGCAGTATGCGAGTCGCCGAACTGGAGGATGCGGACGGTGCTTGTTGCAGAAGAGGCCTCGCCTGCGGTGCGCTCGCTTTGCTGCGCCTCAAGCGCCTTGAAGAAGTCGTGGAGCGCACCAGGGTAGAGAAACGGAGAGCTGGCTGTCTCCGTCAGGTCAGCCTGAACCCGATCAACGGCGCTCAGGCGCACAACCGGGCTGACCGGCACCGTACGAAGCGTCCGGGGAATGCGAGCCTTCTTCTTGCCCTTGACCGTCAGAGTAGCTGTCCCTCGCTTGTGGCTTTGTGGGACTACTACAGCGCGGGGACGTGCTTTCGTGTGCTTCGTCGTTACGGCGAATATCGGGAGCGAGACAAGCAGAAGACAGAGGAGCTTCGACAGATGGCCAGGGCGGAAGGTCATGGTTGGGAGACCTGTTTCTGCTCGGGCTTCGCTTGCTGTGTCGTATCTTGTGTAATGCCGGGCTGATGCGCCGTGTAGCTGTCGTACTCCTGCATCAGGTTCTTCACGAAGATCTGCGCGATGATGGAAGCTCCTTGCGGTGTCGGATGGATCAGATCGGCGGAGACGAGATGCGGGCTGCTGGTGTACCAGCGCGACATGGTTCCATCTCCACCCATTGCATCAAAGGTATCGAAGAAGGCGCAGTGCGTGTCGGCGGCGACGCGCTTTTGGATGGCGACGATGCGCGGAATCGTCGCCATGGTGTGGATCTCGTCGATGCCGCCGCGTTCGCCGCGGTCCATGGGGCTCATCACAAGGATAGAGACGTTTGGCAGCGCGTTCCGTATGCGTTGGATCGCGGTGCGAAGCTCGCCCTCATACTGCTTATCGACAAAGGAGCCGAAGCTGCTCTCGTTGGTGCCATAGTTGATGATGACGAGGGCGGGCGCGTCGTGTTGGAGTTCGGCGCTCCAGATCGCAGGATTGAAGCCGCGCGACATGACGGTGGTCGAGGCTCCGTTGAGACCGAGGCTGTTATAGAGGATGCCGCGCTGTGAGCGCTCGAAGGTCTCGCCGAAGAGTTCGACCTGACCGGATTCAGCAGCGATATCAACAGTCTTTGCTCCGGCGGGAAGTGGAATCCTCTTCCATGCGGGCTGTCGCGTCTCGGCGGCCGTGTCGACCGTGGCGATGCTCTGGCCGTCGGCGGAGACCCGGACGGTTCCGCCGTTGGGCTGCTCCATGAAGGAGAGCTCCATGGCGGACTGGTCGGCGTCTTTGAGAGAGATGCGGCTGGATGCTCCGCTGGAGCCCACGAAGCTGGCTCCGCCAAGTCCGTAGGTATCGGCGCGCATCTTGCCGACTGCGGTGGAGATGGTCCAGCCGTGTCCGGTCAGGTCGACGCCTCGATGGCCGTACCAGGCCCAAGGCTTGGCGACGAGAAGATAGCCGTGACCGGCATCGCCGAAGCGCTGCTGGAGCAGGGCGCGAACATCGCCGGTGATCAGGTCGGCGGTCGTCGGCGAGTCGCCGTAGTGCAGGATGGCGACGTGTTCGCCATCTTTGAGCTGGGCTAGCCTGGCGAAGAGCGGGTCGAGCGCGCCGCTGTCGTCGACGAGGAAGGCTGAGGACGCGTAATGAACCCGCGGAGCAGCAGGGTCCTTCAGATCGGCTGGCGCGGTTGGGGCGACCTGTGCGGGGAGCGGCTGAACCCCTGCGGGCGGATTCCGGTGCAGATGAACCGTCCAGGCCTCAGCATAGATAGAGGGCGAAAGTCCCTTGTCGGGCTTCCAGTGATGCACGGCCGCGAGCGCGAGGACGCAGGTAGAGAGAGCGAGGGCGGTCTTGAGCGGGAATTGCATGGCTAGAAGTTCCCATAGACGAAGGGAGCGGAGCCTTGTCCGGAGATGGTTTGGATCAGCAGGACGAGGCCGGCAAGCACGGCTCCCTGGAGCCAGAACGGTGCACGGCCCATCAGCTCGGCTGAGCTGTCGAGCCACTTGAGCGGAAGGCAATGGGCGATTGCCGCAAGCAGCATCACCGAGACGATCGGCAGGGTGAGGTTATCGACGGACCAGGTGTTCGAGCCGATGCGTTGGAGGATCTCGATCGCGTTGCCGACCGAGGAGGAGTTGAAGAAGATCCAGGTGAAGCAGACGAAGTGGAAGGTCAGGAGCGTTGCGGCGATCTTGCCGCCGCGAACCGGCTTCGCGCCCTTGCGGTACTGTTTCCAGAGCCGGACGACCGCGAGCGCAACACCGTGGAGCGCTCCCCAGATGAGGAAGGTCCAGCTCAATCCGTGCCAGAGACCGCCGAGCATCATGGTGACGATGACCGAGTAGCTATAGGAGAGCAGCGGCCATTGGCGGCGACGCTGCGGGAGCGAGTCCATCAGGTAGTCGCGCAGCCACTCGGAGAAGGTAATGTGCCAGCGGCGCCAGAACTCCATCACATTAATAGATAGATAGGGTTGGCGGAAGTTCTCGGGCAGGTCGAGGCCGAGGAGGAGTCCGACGCCGACGGCGATGTCGGTGTAGCCGGAGAAGTCGAAGAAGAGCTGGAGGGCGTAGCCGTAGACGCCGGTGAGAACCTCGGCTCCGCTGTAGAGCGTTGGGGTGTCGAAGACGCGGGCGACGAGGTTCTGGCCGAGGAAGTCGGCGATCAGGAGCTTCTTGACCAGGCCGATGCCGATCAGGAGCAAGGCTCGTCCGGCCTGCGCGTTGGTGAGCGTCGGCGGATTGAGGAGCTGCTTCAGGAAGGTGTGCAGCCGCATAATCGGCCCGGCGACTAGGACCGGGAAGAAGAGCGCGGAGGAGAGGTAGGCGAGCAGGTTGCGAGTCGCCTTTGCGTCGCTGTCGCCTCGGTAGAGGTCGATGGTGTAGGTGAGCGACTGGAAGCAGTAGAAGGAGAGGCTGAGCGTCAGGAGCCAGCCGAGCGATCTGCCCGGTCGCAGCGCGAGGAACTTCGGCGTGAGCAGCAGCGCGAGGTTGACGGCGAGCGAAACGGCGAGGAGTAGTCGTTTGGAGGTCTTCGAGCGGGCGAGGCTGAGACCGATTCCAACGCAGAAGTCGACTGAAGCGGCTGCGGGCAGCGCGAGGTAGAGCAGGCCGAACTTTGCCAGGAAGAAGCCGTTCGCCGCAACCAGAACGAGCAGTCGTGCGGCGCGAAACCGCGCTGTTGCCCAATAGAGCAACCAGATGGTGAGGAAGAAGACAAAGAATGCGGATGTACTTAGTTGCATGAAAAAGGCGGGATCCGGAGTTGCAGAAGCCTCAGCGTACTAGAGTATCGGGTTGTGATGATCCTGCAAGTGCACGAGTAGGCACCTCTAAAAATCTGTTCGGGAGACTTGGTAAATCCTTGATTTTGTGGTAGATCGATGCGCCGATTAATTTGGTTATCCCTTGCCGGAAGGGTAAACTTAAGGGGTCGGAAAGCAATTTCGGCGCAGGAGACTATTTGATCTTTACAAACGAAGTTCGCCTCGCAAGCTGTTCCGTCGTGGCCCTGTTGATGATGTCTATCCCGGGTCTCGGTCATCAGCCCTTTGAAGGAAACGCTCAACCCTCCTTCGACACTCCCACTGCAACTCCGGCCAGCTTTCAGCCTGCCGTCGTGAATGCTCCGGTTGTCGACGCACCGGCCAAGAAGAAGCTGTCGCTGTTTCGCCGGGCCAATGTAGGTCTCGCATCCTGGTATGGCGCCGTGTTGAACGGCCATAAGACGGCCAGCGGTGAGACCTTTGACATGAACCAGATGACCGCCTGCCATCGGACCCTGCCGTTTGGGACGATCGTTCGCGTGGTCGATCTGAATAGCGGCAAGTCCGTTGTGGTCCGCATCAATGACCGCGGCGTGTTGTTCAAGGAGCGCATTATCGACCTCTCGCGCGGTGCCGCAGATATGCTGGGCATCCGTCGTGCAGGTGTCGCCAATGTTCGTCTGGAGGTCCTGCCCAAGAAGCAGGGCTCCGAAGCGATTGCAAATGAGATTGCCGCAGCGAAGGCTCCTGAAGCCCCTGCCGCTCAGTCAGTCGCGTTGGACGAAGACAAATAGACGCTCTTAGAGGCGCCGTTTGACATCAGGGCCAGGCACCTACTGCCTACCTGGCTCGAATTCCAAAGAGAATTGACCGACCAAGAGATACCGCCCGAGCGGTAGAGCCATGGACTGTGCCTGTCGCGAGGTGTGCGACGGGCCGTCCGGTCTGTTGCTCTCCAGGCGGGTAGGGGTTACCCCCCCCCCCCTATACGTGTGAGGCTAAATCATTTATTTACAATGGTTTAGCAATTTTCCATCTTGCCAAATATAAGATTCTAAACGAGTTAGATGCCAAATATAAGATTCCATTGGACTTAGCCAGCCTTCGTCTTTGCGAGGGCCAGTTGAGCTGGATGGTGGAATGTTCGATATTTCCATTATAGCGAATTGAGCAGGGGTAGTATGCCACGCGAATTTGCAGGACTGGAGCGGGTTTTGTGATGGGTGGGGCTTGACAGGATTTTCGGAGAGAACGGGATTCTGTCGCTGAGGTCTGTCATCGCTCCTCGCGCTCTCGTTTTAGTTCGGAGGATTACCGCCCATCATCCAGTAGGATGTCGACTTGGTTTTGGCGAGAAGTGATGCGAGTACGGGGTCGGGAAACCGTCTCTGGTAGGGGATCGCCCAACCAATAATCTCTCCGTCCAACTCCTCCGGCATCACTTGAGCGACTCCAGTCCTCTGCTGGAAGAAGCTGGGATTCCCCAACTCGCGAACGGTCACCTTCACCAGCCGATGGATGGCGCCGTTGTTCGCTTCGTAGAGATCTATTCCGTTTGGCTTGGCCAATTCAGCCAGAAGGACGAGCGGAGCCGAAGCAAAGAGGTGGTAGTGGAGCGCCATCGAAGCGCGATCCATCTCTAACGGAAGAGTGCCGTCCGTGCCAATCTGCCCAACGCCAAGCCGATATTGGGCGATTCCCCAGTCGAAGAGGTCGCTGCGATCGGCAGCGACCCCGGTCGCAGCTACTCCGAGGCCCGCCCAGTAGATGAGATTGTTTCGACTGTCTCCTGCATTCTGCCGGGTCATGCTGTTGTAGAAATCCCGCACGGATTCCGCCATTTGCACTAGCCATGACTGGATGTCGGTCCGCTGTTGGTTCGAGACAAAGGGGCTCTTGAGAACCTTCAAATAGGCCATGGAGAGGCCATCGAGGTAGAAGGCCTGAACGTAAAAGCCGTCCCTCGCTCCCGTTTTGCCGAGCTGGGCAGTTGTAAAAGCATGCTGGTGAGCAGCTTCGTCAAGCAAGGTGACAGCGCACTGCGCGGCGGCCTTGGAGCGACTTGTCTGATACGCATCAGCGGCGTGCGCGACTTGTTTGATGAAGAGCTCGTTTGCCTTCGACGCTGCCCTGTATGCGGCCTTGGCTTGAGGATCCACGATGGAGTGGTGTTCGTCGGTGTAGTAGCCGTTGAACACAAGAGATTGGGGCAGTGCGATCGCTGGAGGGCATGGAAACGCTGGCGCAGAGGCATTGATTGGAACTTGCTCCCAAGGTGACCTCAGCGACTGGGCATGTGCCTGCAGTTGAGCGACGCACAGAAGCAGGAGCAGGAAAGAGCCCCAGCCAGGAATGCGGGACAGCGATAGAAACATAGATGAAGCGTACTCCCGTCCTGCCGACGCACTCAGGAAGGACCTAAAGGACATATGGGCTTAGCGATACCCGACGTGGACCTGGCGACTCACGACCACGGCATCAGGCCAGTCGGGCCACTTGGGAGAGCGGACATAGAAGAGCCGTGGCTTGCCGTTGCTGGTGAAGGGATCGGCTCCTTCGCCTACCAGAGTGGTGTAAAGGAAGCTCTCGCCAGGCTGGCTGATTGATCCGGTAGTGATGGGATCGGACCATGAGAGCAGGTTTTTGCCGCTGCGCATCACAATTGCATCGTTGCCAGTGGTGTAGGCCATGAGGTACTGATGGATGCTGGTGTCGTAGACAACGGTTGGAAAATTTCCGGGATCAGAGACGATTGGCGTGTAGTGGCCTGAGGGATATGCGGCGTCCGGGTCGCCGCTGGTCGCTGGCTCCGTGAACGCTCCGTGATAGTACTTGCGAAAGAGCGTGGGAAATCGGGCGGAGTTGCCCTCGAGCGCGGCAGCGACGACTTCGGAAAGACGCGCGCGGGCGATCGCGACGCAGGCGGTTCTGGAGCAGGGGCCGACTGTGCTTGCCGTCAGGTCTTTGTCGGGATAGAAGATGTAAAGGTAGACGTTGGCGGGGTCGACGGCAGCAAGGTCGGGGATGTGGCGGCCGTCCTGGTCGGCAAGGATGGGTGTTCCTCCGCCTATGTCCAGGTTCTTCCCTGAGGCAATGGAGTCGGGACGTGAGATCGTGGGCTGCAGGATCTCGCCAAGTTTGGTAAAGGTGGCGCCGCCGTCCTTCGAGATAGCCATGCCGAGCGAAGCGTAAAAGCAGAAGCCCATCTTGGCGCAGGTGCCTCCGTGCCACTCGCCGTGGTAGATGTGCAGCACGGCGAGCTTGCCGGCGAGATCGAAGATGGGCAGTACCGGGCCGCCGCCGGCGTAGTCGCGATCGAAGGTGTATCCGTTGGGATCGCCACCGGGGTGTATGAGTGCCTTGCATTCATAGGGCGCCGAGACTGCGGTCAGGCTGCCACCGAGGCGGTAGGTGCCTTCAGTAAGTGGGGTGCCCGCGCAGGTCGAGGAGCTTCGCGCAGCGGCGAAGAAGGTATCTTTGCCGCGAAACCTTAGTACGCCAAGGGTGCCGTCCGGTGGGCCAAATTGAAACCCGAAGCTGGCACGCTGCGCGGTGGTAAGGAAGGTGCTCTCCTGTCCCAATTCGAGGGAGAACGCATGGTCTGGGCCTGAAGCGGACTGCGGCATCGCGTTGCCTGGAGCGAGGAGGCAGAGTAGCGCCAGCGTGACAATCTTCGATACGTGCCGCGTTTTTTGTATGGTGTTGCCACTCGACATGCTGCCCCCTTGTTGCTCTCCTGTGCATGAACACATGAACATTCCATTTGTTTTTGGGCAACGATGATTTGTAACAGTTGAATCAATATTTCCTTCGATTGCAGCTTTAAGCAGGTTCTATGGAAGCGATAGGTCGATGCCCTTACCGGTGTCGGGGACGGTGATGGTGAATTTGCCGTCGGATGGGGCGGTGAGGGAGTAGGGTTTGCCGTTGACGGTTGCGGTGGTCGTGGTTGATGGGACTCCGTAGACTTCGATGGCGAGTTGTTTCCACCAGGGGTGGAAGGTGCCCTGATGGGCGCCGATGTGGATGTGGAGGCTGCCGGGGGTAAGCTGGCAGGTGGAGTCCATGCGGAGGAAGGTGCCGGTGCGGAAGGCGAAGGAGATGCCGTCGTCTTGGTAGAGGGTGCCGTGACAGTTGTCTCCGGGGTAGACGCGGAGGGTGAGAGGACCGCTGGGAGTTTCGTTGGTGCTCTGGACGAGGGGTTGGAGGGGGAGGATGCTGCCGCCGCGGACGTAGACGGGCAGGACATCGAGGGTGGGTTTGACGATGAGGTGGACCTGGGCAGCGTTGCGTTGTTCGGCGTCCTGGCTGACGAGTGGTGCGGCGTGATTGACGCGTGTGCCGGTCCAGAAGTCGAACCACTCGCCAGGTGGGAGGTGGACCTCGTAGGCGTCGAGCTCGTCGGGGTAGGGTGCGGGGGCGACGAGGAGGTCGGGGCCGAAGAGGAACTCGGCGGGGGCGTCGAGGTCGAGCGGGTGGTGGTCGGGGGTGGCGTCGGGGAACTCGAGGAAGAGTGGGCGGACGATGGGGATGCCGGTGCGGGCCATCTGCTCGGCGGTGGTGTAGAGGTAGGGCATCAGCTTGTAGCGCTGCTCGATGTAGCGGCGGCGGATGTCCTCCTGCGCGGGGCCGTGGACCCAGACCTCCTGGTCGCCGGTGCCGTCGGCGGTGTGGTCGCGGTCGATGGGCTGGAAGGCGGCGAGCTCGATCCACTTGGTGAGGAGGTCAGGCTGCGGGGTTCCGGCGAAGCCGCCGACGTCCGCGCCGCTCATGGCGAAGCCGCTGAGGCCGAGGTTGAGGAGCATGGGCGTGGTGAGGCGGAGATGGTTCCACGTGGAACTGTTGTCGCCGGTCCAGGTGGCGGAGTAGCGCTGGCCACCGGCGTAGCTGGCGCGGGTGAGGACGAACGGTCGTAGGTCGGGCTTGAGTTTGAGAAGACCCTCATACGTTCCGCGCGTGTTCTCCATGCCGAAGATGTTGTGGATTTCGAGGTGGTTGGTGGTGCGCTTGAGGAAGCCGGGTTCGTCGATGCGGTGCTGGACGTCGTCGGGCATGGTCTTGCTGGCGATGTTGAAGAGCGCTGGCTCATTCATGTCGTTCCAGAAACCGGCGATGCCGAGATCGTAGAAGCTTTTGTAGAGGGTGCCCCACCACTCGCGGCTCTGGTGCTGGGTGAAGTCGGGGAAGACGGCGTTGCCGGGCCAGACCCAGCCGGTGTAGGTGCCGTCGGGGTTCTTGACGAAGTGGTCGCCGGCGACGCCGGTGTCGTAGGGAGCGTAGCCGACGTTGGGTTGTTTGGCGATGTGGAGGTCGGTGATGGCGACGACGTGGAACTGTTTGGCGGCAAGCTCTTTGATCATGCCGGGGAAGGTTGGGAAGCGGTCGGTGTCGACGGTGAAGGGCCAGTTGTGGTGCTGGTAGTCGATGTCGAGGTAGATGGCATCGGCGGGGATGTGGTCGGCGCGGAGGCGGTTGGCGATCTCCATGACGCGGGACTCGGGAAAGTAGCTGTAGCGCGACTGCTGGAAGCCGAGCGACCAGAGCGGCGGCATCGGGCTGGGGCCGGTGAGCCAGGCGTAGTCCTCGACCACTTGCTTGGGCGTGGGGCCGTAGAGGAGGTAGTAGTCGATGGGGCCGTCGGGCGCGCCGAAGGAGTAGGCGTCGCGGAGCTCCTTGCCGAAGTCGAAGCTGCTGCGGAAGGTGTTGTCGACGAGGATGCCGACGGCGCGGCCCTGATTGAAGGAGATGAAAAAGGGGATGGACTTGTAGATCGGGTCGGTGGACTCCTGCCAGCCGAAGGTGTCGGAGTTCCAGAGGGTGAAGGCCTGGCCGCGGCGGTCGAGCGGGCCGACCTTGTCGCCGAGGCCGAAGAAGTGCTCGTCGGGTTGCATCTGTTTATAGAGGCGGAAGCCGGTGCCGTGGTATTCGACGGGGCGGATGTCCTGCTGGAGGATGTGGCCGGCTGTATCTGTAACCGTAATGGTTGCAGATGCGCGATCGAGGATGACGCGGAGGTCGGCGGTGTGAAAGCCGACGGTGGTGGCTGTGCTGTCCTGCTCGACGGTGGTGGTGGCGGTGCGTGCGGCGGGGAGCACGGCCCAGGATGCGTCCTCAGGAAGCTGCGTGCCCTGCGTGATGCGGATGCGGAGGGCGTCGGGGCGCAGCGCAGTGATCTGGAGGATGCCTCCGTCGGCGGTGACGGCGATGCCGTTCGGCAGCGGGGTGACCTGTGTGACGTGGGTGATGGTCAGCGGAGGTTGCATCTGTGCGCTAGCGATGGTGGAAAGAGTGAGAAGAGAAAGGCAGAGCAGAGATGCGTGGCGCATGGTGAACCTCGGAAATCTTTGGCTAGAGCATTATCAAGACAAAAACAAGCAGCTACAAATACAGGGGTCCTTCACTCCGTTCAGGATGACGACGGAAAAGCAGTCATCAGGGAGATGGATGGCCCTTGCCTTCTGTGAGGTTGATGATGGTGTCGACAGTGGTGGGTGGGTCGAAGAGTTCGGTGGTGCCGTTGGGCCAGCGGACTTTGACGGTTGCAAGTTGTGTTTCAGCGCCGAGGCCGAAGTGGAGGCGGAGGTCGCTGGAAGAGTTGTAACTGGAGCCGCTCCGTACCTCATCGACCCAGAGGCGCTTGGCGCTGGTGAGGGTGACACGGGCTCCAATAGCATCGCGGTTGGACCTGGTGCCGGTGAGGTGCAGGCCGAGCCAGTGATTCTGGTTCTTCGCGAGATTGACGAGGAGCATCGGCTTGTCGCTGAGGTTGTTGATGACGGCTTCGAGGCGGCCATCGTTGAAGAGATCGGCGATGGCGAGGCCGCGGCTGGAGCGAGGTTCGGTGAGGCCGGGGCCTGAGGTCTTGCTGAGGTCTTTAAACTTTCCGTTGCCGAGGTTGTAGTAGAGGAGGCGGGGCTCGCGGTAGAACGCGCCTAGTTTTGCGGAGTCGACCTCGGGGTAGACGTGGCCGTTGGCGACGAGGAGGTCGGGCCAGCCGTCGTTGTCGACGTCGGTGAACATGGCCCCCCAGCCGAGGTCATCGGTGTTGATGCCGAGTCCGGCGGGGAAGGTGACGTCGTTGTAGGTGCCGTCACCGTTGTTGTGATACAGCGTCGATGTGTCGTCGGAGAAGTTGGTCTTGAAGATGTCGATGCGGCCGTCGCCGTCGTAGTCGGCGGCAGTGGAGCCCATGCCTGCCTGCTCGCGGCCGTCTTCGTTGAAGGCGACGCCGACCTCGGCACCTACATCGGTGAAGGTGCCGTTGCGGTTGTTGCGATAGAGGATGGCGGGGGTTGAGTCGCATGCGACGTAGATGTCGGGCCAGCCATCGTCGTTGTAGTCGAGTGTGGTGACAGAGAAGCAGTAGTGGCCGGTGGTCTGCTCGATGCCGCTCGACTTGCTGACATCTTCAAATTTTCCGTTACCCAAATTATGGAAGAGGACATTGGGTGCGCTGGCGAGACCACGCGGGCCGCACATGACGTGCACGGCCTTCCAGATGCAGCCTGCGGCTTCGCCCGGTGCAGGGGTGGTGGCGAGATCGAAGTGGACGTAGTTGGCGACGACGATGTCGAGCTTGCCGTCGCGGTCGTAGTCGACGAAGGCGCAGCCGGTTCCCCACTCTTTGCCGGAGCCTGCTACTCCGGCTTGTTCGGCCACTTGTTTGAAGGTTCCGTTGCCCTGATTGCGGAAGAGACGATTTGTGCCATATCCAGTTACAAATATGTCTTCATTGCCGTCGTTGTCATAGTCGCCGACGCAGGCGCCCTGGCCCCAGCCGGTGGAGACGAGCCCGGCCTTTACCGTGACGTCGGTGAAGGTGCCGTCGTGATTGTTATGGAAGAGATGGTTGGTGGGCGCGTCCTTCGCATCGGAGGGATGCATGGTGGTTCCGTTGACGAGGAAGATGTCGGGCCAGCCGTCGTTGTCGTAGTCGAGGATGGCGACGCCGGAGCCGGTGGCCTCAATGATGTAGCGCTTGGCGTCGATACTGCCGTTGACGTTGCGAACGGTGATGCCTGCCTGGGTGGCGACGTCGACGAACCATGCGGGTGGGGCGTGATCGGTGGTTGGCGGGTAGGGTTTCTGCGCTCGTAGGGAAACGACGAGAAGAAACAGCAGGATTGACAGCATCCATCCCATCTTTCGCGATAAGGCTGCGAAGGATGGGGCACCCGGGCTTTGCGTTATCTTCATTGCGTCTTGCCCGATCCCATAGACATTGTCTTCAAAATCTTGCCGCCCTCTTGGATGATGTAGAGGTGGTTGGCGTCGAGGTTCGTCAGCTTGTCGATGGTGCCGGAGGGCCAGCGGATTTCGACGGCATCGGCTTTGGTTGCGTGGTCGAGGCCGAAGTGGAGGCGGAGATCGTTCTGCGAGTAGTAGCTGCCGCCGCTGCGGACCTCGTCGATCTGGACGAAGGGTTTTCCATTGGTAACGGTGGTGATGCTGATGCGTGCGCCGATGCCGGTGCGGTTGGATTTTGTGCCGACGGTGCGGATCTTGATCCAGTTGCGGCCGGTTGTTGAATCACAGCGGAGGAGCTGCGGGAGGCTGTTGACGCAGTTGACGACGACATCGATGTCGCCATCGTTGTCATAGTCTCCGAAGGCGCAGCCGCGCGCGGGGACGAGCGCGTTGATGCCGGGGCCGCCCTGTGCGGTGACCTCTTCGAACTGGCCGTTGCGGAGGTTGCGGTAGAGGTACTTGTGCTCGGCGTAGGGTGCGTCGACGGCCTTGCCATCGACCTCAGGGTAGACGTGGCCGTTCGAGATGAGGATGTCGAGCCAGCCGTCGTTGTCCATGTCGAAGAAGCCGACGCCCCAGCCGAGATAGCGCGTGTTGACGCCGAGGCCGGAGAGGTAGGTGCGATCCTCGAAGGTGCCGTCGCCGAGGTTGAGGTAGAGTGAGTCGGTATCGCCGGCGAAGTTGGTCTTGACGATATCGAAGAGTCCATCGCGATTGAAATCGCCAATGGATACGCCCATTCCGGCCTGGGGTTTGCCGTCGGGGGAGTAGGCGACTCCGGCCTCGATGGCTACATCTTTGAAGGTGCCATCTTTTTGATTCTGGTAGAGCGTGGCGGCGGTGGAGTCGTTGGCGACGTAGATGTCGGGCCAGCCGTCGTTGTCGTAGTCGCAGACAGCGACGCTAAGGCCGTAGGTGCCGATGGTGTCCCAGATGCCGGATTTCTGCGAGACGTCGGTGAAGGTGCCGTCGCCGTTGTTGCGATAGAGGATGTTCTTGCCGCCTTCGAGGCCCGGTGGTCCGCACGCTACCTGGATGCCTTTGTAGGCGCAGCCCGCGGCCTCGGGGAGCGGCGCGGTCTTGATGTCGAAGTCGATGTAGTTGGCGACGAAGAGGTCGAGGTGGCCGTCGCGGTTGTAGTCGAGGAAGGCACAGCCGGAGTTCCAACGCGTCTTCGATTGCGTGAGGCCGGCCTTTGCAGTGACATCGGTGAAGGTTCCGTTGCCGTTATTGCGGTAGAGGACGTTCTGGCCGTAGTAGCTGACGAAGAGATCGTCCCAGCCGTCGTTGTCGTAGTCGCCGACGCAGCAGCCCTGTCCCCAGCCGCTGCGGGCGAGACCCGCCTGGAGGGTGATGTCGGTGAAGGTGCCGTCGCGGTTGTTTTTGAAGAGATGCGAGACGGGCTCCTGGCCCTTGGGGAAGCCCTCGAGGCGTGAGCCATTGATGAGGAAGATGTCGATCCAGTCGTCGTGGTCGAAGTCGTAGAAGGCGACGCCGCAGCCGGTGGTCTCGAGCAGGTATTTGTTTTTGTGCTCGCCGCCGTAGATGGTTTTGGCGTTGAGGCCTGCCTGCTTCGCGACATCGAGAAAGGTGACGCCGAGCGGGGTTCCGGCGATGGGCGATGGTGCTTTGGGGGCGGACCGTGGCTGGGTATTGTACGTGGGACGAGAGCCAATCTGGCCGTTATTCATCTGGCCGGGTGGCGAAAACGGAGAGGCCAGCGCGAGCACATCCTCGAGGGTCAGGACCAGTGCGGTCGTCGAAAGAGAGCGCAGAAACGTGCGGCGGTTCCAACTCAAAAATCACTCTCCAGAAGCCTGCTCCTCTGCATTGGGGCTGCGGTGAACTGTGCAAGCGTTGGACCGCTTAAGCAGGCAGAGGGCTTGAGTATAGAGAAAGAAGGGGAGGGTGGACAAACTGAATGGTGATTCAAAGCAAGGCCTCGGTTCGCGAGCAAATGTATAGTCATTTCAATCTTTTTGAGAATTTATTTCTACATAAAACGGATAGCAGGTCTATGGTTTTCAGAATATTTGCGCAAATAATGTTCAAGCGTTTTAGTGAAATAACAATCATTAAATCAGTAACTTGAGAGAGATTATGGGGGTTTATTTTTAGGCCCGTTTTTTATGGAAGACGGTGGTCTAACCATTCGTCAAGCTGTCAATGCCGATCAATGAGTTTCTCCCATCAATTGTCTCGATCAAAAGGTTGACATGGGTGCAGAGACCCGCGTATTTTCCGGTGTGCCTCAAAAAACCGAGATTCCGCGTCTCCTATGCGGAAGGGCTACTGGGCCGTGTCCCTGGAATTGATTGGGTTCCGGGAGCCACAAAAGACAGAAAAGAAGTCGCGGGATGTACTTCTCCAGACGGTTGGAGTTCAAGGGAGAACAGGATGCAGAGCAAATTTGTCCGTGGAGCGATCTTTTTGGGAGTGTGTTCCCTCCTTCTATCGTCGTCGAGCTTCGGTCAGGCAGTGTATGGATCGATCTTCGGAACAGTCACCGACAGCTCCGGCGCTGTTGTACCCAACGCGACCATCACGGTTACGGACGAGGCGAAGGGAACCTCGTTCACCGCGCAGTCCAATGCGAGTGGCGAGTTTACTGTCGAACACCTCATCCCGGACCCCTATGATGTGAAGGTCGTCGCGACGGGATTTGCCGGGTTCGAACAGAAAGGCATCCAGCTCTTCGCCGATACGTCGACCAAGGTGACGGCGGCCCTTCAGGTCGGCAATGCCGCAGGCGAGACCATCACGGTAAACGCCGATGCGGTACCGCAGATGAAGACGGATCGCGCCGATGTGTCAACGGTCTTCAGCGGCAAGGAGATTCAGGACCTGCCGATCGGCGATCGCAACTTTACCAATCTTCAGCTTCTTCTTCCCGGCGCGCAACAGCTTGGATGGAGCCATGCGCCGGATGAGAATCCGCAGGGCTCGAAGCAGATCCAGGTAGACGGCCAGGCGTTCGGCGGCGTTGCGTTCGAGCTCGACGGTACGGATAATCAGGACCCCATCCTCGGCATCATCGTCATCAACCCCAATGTCGATTCGCTCTCCGAGTCCAAGATCACGACGCAGAACTTCGATGCCGAGTTTGGCAAGGCCGTCTCATCGGTTGTGACTGCGCAGACCAAGTCGGGTTCAAACAAATTTCATGGGTCGCTCTTCGACTATCGCGAGAGCACAGCCAATCTGGCGCGCGATCCGTTTACGCAGGCCAATGGAACGCCGACCGTCTTCCCTCCGGGCTTGAAGAATCAGTTCGGCGGCTCTGTCGGCGGTCCGATCCGGAAGGACAAGATCTTCTTCTTCGCGGATTACCAGGGCGTCCGGCAGAAGGTGGGTACATCCGAGCTTCAGACTGTTCCTTCGGCCCATCTGATCTCCACCTGTCTCGGGACGTCGGTCAGCGCCAGCGGCACTGCGGGTTGCGATTTCAGCGAGTACGTCAATGCGGGCGCGACCACGGCGATCTACAATCCCGCAACGGGTACCGCATATGCGAACAATGTCATCCCGACATCGCAGCTCTCGGCGCCAGCTTTGAATCTTCTGAAGCTCTTGCAGCCGTACACACCAAACAGGCAGGGAGGTAAGTTCCCGGGGTTGGTAGACAACTATGCGGGCGGCGGCACGGGCCTGTTCAACAGTAATCAGTGGGATGTACGCGGCGACTATCAGGTGAATGACAGAGTCCACGCCTTCGGTCGCTTCAGCCGGTTCACGGATGTGCTCTCTGGCAAGGCGCTCTTCGGGGCGGCGGGTGGATCGGGCTTCGGCCTCGGCGGCTACGGCGGTGTCTCCAATGGAGCGAACGATAGTCTTGCCCTCGGGACGGACATAGCGGTCAACCCGAAGCTGGTTACGGATATTCGTCTCGGCTATTACCGGTACAACATCATCGACCAGAAGATCGACCAGGCGACGAACACGGCGACGAATCTAGGTATCCCAGGTGAGAATCTCGGGACGCTGACGACGGGGGGTGCACCCGGCTTCAACATTATTGAAGTCGGCTACTTCGGTGCACCGAACGGCAGCACGACGGGCAATGGCACTGCGCAAGGTCCGCAGTATGGCAACGGCCTCAACGTCAATCGTTGCAACTGCCCGTTGACGGAGCGCGAAGACCAGTTCCAAGTGGTGAATAACTGGACCAAGACGCTGGGTAATCATTCGGTGAAGTTCGGTGCGGATCTCCGCTATGCGCGCAACCTGCGAGTGCCGAGCGATAACGATCGTACCGGCATCAATGCTTTTGGAACCGGCCCCACATCGAATGGCGGCGGCGGTTCAACCGGTCTCGGCTTTGCCACCTTCGTCCTCGGCGACGTCACCAACTTCAATCGCTATGTCAGCACTTCGACCAATGCGAAGGAGTTCCAGAAGCGCGACTTCTTCTATGTGCAGGACACGTGGCGCGTCACGCAGAAGCTGACCCTCAACCTCGGTCTCCGCTATGAGTTCTACTTCCCCGAGACGGTGAATGCGACAGGTAATGGTGCGCTGCTGAACCTTTCTACTGGCTACCTTCAGGTCGCGGGTGTCGGAAACATTGGAAGCAACATGAGCTACGGCAAGCCGGGCAATCCTTATAACCCGCGTATCGGCATGGCCTATCAGGCGACACCGTCGACGGTTGTTCGTGCCGGTTACGGACGCAGCTTCGATATGGGAGTCTTCGGCTCGGTCTTCGGCCATACGTCCACGCAGAATCTTCCTGTCCTGGCGAATCAACAGATTGCCACAACGGGTGGAGCGACCGCGCACGCCTTCGATCTGGCGACTGGGCCTTCAGCGTATGTCTTTCCCGCTGTGCCTTCCGACGGCCTGCTGCCTTCGCCAGGCTATGCAGTGGATAGCAAGGCACGCCCCACAACGCTTCGCCTCCCTACTATCGATGCGTGGAACCTGAGTATTCAGCAGGCCTTGACACCGACGCTCTCGCTGACCATGGCGTATGTCGGCAACAAGGGGACGCACACGCTGAGTGCTGGGGATGGCAACTCCACCAATCCAAATGAAGCAGCGATCTCCCTGCCCGCGCAGTACAGCGTGGTTGGGCAGCCGCTCCACTACGATCCAAACGTGCTCTCCACAACAGTCGGAATTCCCGGCGGCCCTGCGGGCATTTCGGCGAACTACGGTACTGCCAATACGACCTACCTTAGCCGTTACTATGGCGGCAAACTCGCGGCCTGCGCCGATCCTGCTTACACCAACACGACTGCCGGAGCGGCAGCGGTCGCTGGTCTGCCTGCGGGTGCCTGCGGTTGGACCAACGCCATCCAATACGATGGAGACGACCAGAATACTCACTTCAACGCCTTGCAGGTGACGCTGACCAAGCAGACGAGCCATGGTCTTACGATGAATGTGAACTATGCCTGGCAGCGGGGCTTCAACTTCGCCAACAACTTCGCTACCTGGAGCAAGACCGCAGTGTATGGCCGTGACGACTCGATCCGCGAGCAGCAGGTCGTCGGTTACGGCACGTATGAGCTTCCCTTCGGTCGGAACAAGTACTTCCTTGGGCACGCCAATACGATCGTGAATGAGGTTATTGGAGGATGGCAGTTCAGCCCTGTCATCAACTACTCCAGCGGCCTGCCGTTTACGCTCTCTTATAGCGAGTGCGGGCAGAGTATTCCCACGTCGTCTGCGCCGTGCTATGTCAATGGAAATGCAAAGTCGCTGAAGACCAAGAGCGTTGGCTTTCCTGGCGGCCCCAACGGCTTGAGCTTCTACAACAGCGTCGTGTTAGGGGGGACGAGTGGATTCAGCGCGGCTGGTCTGGACCAGATCGGCAACACGGGCAGAAATAGCCGGTTTGGGCCGCGGTTCTTCAATGGCGATCTATCGCTTCAGAAGAACTTCCCGATCAAGGAGAGCATTCTCGCTCAGTTCCGTGTCGACGCGTTCAACGGATTCAACCACATCAACTATGGCAATCCCGGCGGCAACGTCGAGCAGACCGGATCGATTACTGCGGGTCCGGGCGTCAATGGCTCATCCACGCCGCGTCAACTTCAGTTCTCTCTCCGGGCCCAGTTCTAACAGGCTCGGATTGACACACCTGGAGAGGAGCTTCGGCTCCTCTCTTTTTTATGGCTGCGGTCTTTCGAGCGCTGTAGCTTTCTGTCGTTCGAGTGCTGCTTCGCCTGCGTTACCTTGCCGAGCCAAGGTCTCGGCCAGCACGCTGTGCGGCGCAGCATAGGTGGGGTCGGCTGCGATTGCGGTTTGCAACTGAGCGATCGCTTCGTCGAGCTTGCCCTCCTTCAACAACTCGGCTCCGCTCTTCAGTGCGAAGTCGGCGCGCTGGCGGCTGACGGCGATGCGGCTGAGCTCCGCGCCTTTCTTGCGCTCCGCCGCTGCTCCTTCGCGGTCGCCCTGTTGCGAGAGAATCGCGGCTAAGGTGATGTGTGGGCTGGGCTGTGTGGGCAACAGCTCGATGGCGCGACGCAGTGCAGGAACGGCTTTGTCCGGCTGCTCCATCTCCTTATAGATGTTGCCGAGGATCGACCATGCCTCACCGTTGCCGGGGCTCATCGTGGCGACCCTCTCTATCTGGGCAGCGGCCTCGGCAAACTTCCCGGTCTGCATATAGAGAACGCCAAGTGTGTAGTGTGGATCGGGCAGGGATGGATCTGCCTTTGCGGCAAGCTCGAACTCCGCGATGGCCTCGGGGAGCTTGTCCTTGAGCTTCCACGCGAGCCCAAGGTCGTAGTGCAGCTCCGGTGTCATAGGCGCGCCTTCATTGGGTAGCGCGAGCCCAGCCTGAAACTGCGCGATGGCATGGTCCAGATCGCTCTGCTGGAGATAGGCCACACCGAGATCTTCGCGCAGCAGCGGGTTGCTGCCATCGAGGGCGAGAGCGCGTTCATAGAGCGCGACGGCTTGCTTGGCATCGCCGGTCTGCACGAGTGCAAGAGCGTAGTTGGTGAGGGCAGCGTTGTCGTTTGGACTTGCTGCGGCAGCAGTCGCAAAAAGAGGAAGCGCCTCTTTGCTGCGGCCTGCGTTTTGCAGGGCCAGCGCGAGCGTGTATCCAGCTTCAGTCGATGCCGGCGCGAGTTGCCGAGCGCGAGTCAACGTCATGACTGCGGCCTCATCCTGTCGCGCTGTCATCTGTGCTCGACCGAGCTGAAGCAATGTCTGGAGATTGCCAGGAGTAAGAGTAGCGGCGGTGCTCAGCTCCGAGATCGCTGCATCGATCTTCTGCTGCAACAGATATAAGGAGCCGAGATGCTGGTGCGCGGAGGCGGAGTGCGTATCGAGAGCGATTGCCTGCTCGAAGCAGTCCTGCGCCTCTGAATAGCGCTGCTGCTGGGCGAGCACGGTGCCCAGCGCGTCCTGTAGCGCTGCACTTTGAGGATTCGCAGTGAGGGTCTGCTGCAACTGTTTGGTTGCCTCGGTCAGGCCGCCGGTAGCGGCGAGCGCAGTGGCATAGGCGATGGATGCTTCGGGCGTCAGGCTCGTCTCCGGGCGAAGCGCGTGGAACATTGTGATCGACTCAGCGTAGCGCCGCTGATCGCTGTACGCAGCGGCGAGGTTCAGCGTTGCTGTCTCATCCTTCGCATCGAGACGATGTGCCTGTTCGAGCTCCGGCAGAGCGGCAGCAGATTTTCCCTCCGCCAGCAACACGGCTCCATAAGCGCTGTGTCCGACTGCAACCTTTGGAGTGAGGCGCACGACACGGGCGAACTCAGCCTCTGCGTGAGCGAGATCTCCCTGCGCCATCGCCGCATAACCTGCGCGAAAGGCCACGTCCGCGGACTGGATCTGCTGCTGGGTTTGTAGCAGCAGGGCGAGGTAGACAAGAGAGTGCATGCGAAGACCAGTCTACGTCGGGTCGATACGAAAACGGGAGGCGATGCTGGTTACTTGCCTGCCTCGCGGAAGGTGACGTAGCTGCGCCCACCATAGAGCTGATAGCTTCCAGCGTTACCCGGTGCTGGCACGATCTGCAACGGAGTAGGACGACGAAGGGCAGTGTCGCGCACAGAGTGAGCGGTGAAGAGATCGTGTGCGCCGAGATCCTGCACGATGAAGATGTTGTCGGCGATGAAGCCACAGCCGTAAGCGCCGGGAAGAAGCCGATGCCCATCGATATCGAGCGGAGATTCAGTGATGAGGTATGCCTGGTACTTCTCCTGCACCTGCGTCGAGTAGCCGGAGGTGTCAACCAGTGTGACGAGCATCAGGTTCTTGTTCGCGAAGCGCACACCGGCGGAGTTGCGGCCTTGGATGGGAGCGCTGAGTCCGCGAAAGAAGACAGAGGGCGGAAGGATCTTCGTTGCCTCCAGCGCGGTGAGGACGGCAGGCAACGATGGTGCGGCGGCTGCCGCAGGCGTCTGCGCAAAGATCGCCATCGATGGCAAAATGCAGGCAAGCAGAAGGGCGCGCACGAGGTGCAGTTTCATTAGAACTCCTTGATTAAGGGCCATCATACATCCGTCCACGGTGGTGCCAAGCGGATACAGCGGATGCGTCGATGTTTGTGCGGCATTGCGATGGTAGCAGTCAGGGTGCGGGCATGGGCGAAGGCGCGTGCCGCAGAAGATCGTTCATCTTCAGGTACACGCCGTTGGTCCAGCCGAAGCCGACGACGTTGCTTTTGTATCCGGCGGCGACCTTCACATTTGCCGAGCCGCTGACGACGTTGTACTTCTCGCGGATCGTTCCATCGAGAAGGAAGTTCTGCCGCACCGTCGTCATGAACTTGCGCGATACGCGATCCGCGTCGTCAGTATAGCCATAGTGCGCGAGGCCGCTGACGGCGAGCCAGTTGGTGGGAGCCCAGCCGAAGGGAAGGTCCCACTGGACACCGGAGGCGTCCTCGCTCATCGCGACTCCGCCCTCATGCTCGAAGAGTGCGAGATGCTGTGCGACCGCCTTCGCCTGTTCGGGGCTTGCGAGCCCGGCCCAGAGTGGGTAGAAGGTGGTGATGTAGTCATAGGTTGAGGGCTTGCCGGTGCTGAAGTCGAAGTCTTCGTAGAGTCCCTTGCCCGCGTGCCAGAGATACTTGTTGACCGCATCGCGCCGGGCGTCGGCGCGCTTCTCCCACGCGGTTGCTTCGGACTTGCGCCCGAGCAGTGTTGCGAAGTGAGCCATGTCGCGCTCGTACTTGTAGAGCAGGCTGTTCAGGCAGACCGGAGCATAGTGATCAGTTGATCCGCTGAAGGGACCGAAGCGGAAGCTGGTATCGAAACCGGACTCGCGCATCGCACGATCGCCACGATAGTAATCGGCGCTAAGGCGATGGCCATCGACGTGGGCACGTGCGCAGACATGGGAGGCGGCGATATCGCAGCTCGTCTTTACAAGCTCAGCAGCCTGCGAGGGCGTGGGATCGTCGGGCGCATCGACGAGATAGTCCGTATGCACATCGGGATGCGCGAGAAGCCAGCGGATCACATCGGGGTAGTAGCCGTTATCGTCCGCCATCTCGGGCACAGGGCCAGCGCCGATGTCTTCATAGCGAGCGAGGCCGGTGTCTCCGGCCAGATGCGGCGCATGTGTCCAGAGCTGGTAGTCGCGCTCGGCGTACCCGTAGGCAGTGGTCAGCCATGCCTTCGAAAGCGGCGTATCGCCCGGGTGTTCATACACCTCACGGATCATCGAGCTGAGAAACGGAGGCTGCGAGCGCGTGAAGAAGTAGGTGCGATTCGCGTTCAGGATTGCGCCGTAGTTTTCGATCTCGAAGAAGAAGTTTTCGAGCATGCCCTTCGCGAGATCGGTGCGATGACTCGCGACCAGGCCAAGCAGGATGAAGTAGCTGTCCCACCCATACATCTCGTTAAAGCGGCCACCAGGCACGACATAGCGGTTGGGCAGATACAGCAGACCCTCCTTCGGGATCTCAGCCACGGACACATCGCCCATGCGAGCGATCTTGCGCGGCAGATGCTCGACCTCCACCTTGCACTGTTGCTGCATGGCAACGACGGAGGAGGGAGTCGCTATGCCTGCGGGAAGGTACAGGATCGGCGTCGTCGACACTTTGGAATCGACGACCGACTTGCACTCGGACATCGACCGCGAGAGCGTATCCCATCCACCCTGAATGTAGGTGAGCACCTTCGTATTCGCGTCAGCATCGGTTGTTGAAACTTGTGCCACTGCGAGAGAAGCAACAAGGGGAAGCAGCAACGAACATCTGCGGACGAAACGATTCATAGAGAGCTCCTCACAGAGACGGATAAAAGCAAGAGTGCCCGGCGTCAGGAAATAACGCCGGGCCCGTACTCTTTAACGTTAATGCATTACTGGATCGACGCGACCCACGACGAAAACGGGGGCAGCGTAATGTTGTTCAGGCTGGACGCTCCTTTGAGCGATGGCGCGTCGGTCGCGAGCGTCTTCACCGCTGTCCCGCTCACTCCGGCAGCTTGTGCATTGAGCGACACCGACTGGGGCTCGCTGGTGCAGTTCACCGCAACGACGACCGATGCTTTTCCACCAGGGCCTTTGCGGATAAACGAGAGCACCGACGGATTACTCTCGTCGAGCATCACCATTGCACCATAGTGGATCGCGCGATTTTTCCGGCGCAGCTCGATCAGCTCCTTGTACCAGTTCAACATCGAGGTCGGCTCGGACTCCTCAGACTTCATGTTGATGGTAGTGTAGTCGGACGCGACAGGAAGCCACGTCTTCGCCGCATCACTAAAGCCCGCGTCTTGCGTGTCGTCCCACTGCATAGGCGTACGCTCACCGTCGCGGCCCTCCTCCTTCGGCCAGCCGGTGATGCCGATGGGGTCTTTCACGTCTTCGCGATGCGTTGGCGTGGAGGTCACCATGCCCAGCTCTTCACCGTAGTACATCAAGGCCGTTGAGCGAGAGGTGAGCAGCAGAGTTGCCAGTATCTTGGAGATAGCTTCGTTGTGAACGCCGTCGCCGTAGCGCTCCCAGCTGCGATGGTTATCGTGGTTGTCGAAGACGAACAGTGGTTGATTGGCGCCGATCTTCGTCTCGGCATCGTTGATGCGTTGGCGCAACAGGTTTGCGTCGAGCTTGTTGGTGAAGCCGACCTGCATATCCATCGGCAGTTGCAGCTCATCGTGCTTGTCGCCACCGTACCACTTGTCGAGCTCCTGAACGTTCGGGAGATAGGTCTCACCAATCAGCACGCGATCGCCGGGATAGGACTCAACCATCGTTCGCATCCGGCGGATGACGTCATGCACCTCAGGCAGGTTGCTCGTGTAGATGTCGCTCAGGTTCGGATCGCCTTGCGCGTTTGTGCCGCCTGTCTCAGGCTCGTCGCGAAGCTGCAGGTCTTCAAAGAGTGTCGGAATTGCATCGAGCCGAAAGCCGGCTACGCCGCGATCCAGCCAGAAGCGCATCGAGTCGAACATCGCCTTCTCGACCGCGGGGTTGCGCCAGTTCAGATCCGGCTGCTGCTTGTAGAACATGTGGTAGTAAAACTGTTTGCGCTCGGGAACCCACTCCCACGCAGAGCCGCCGAAGCCGCTGATCCAGTTGTTTGGCGGAATCGGCTTGCCGTTCGCATCGTAGCCCTTGGGATCCTGCCAGCAGTACCAGTCGGCCTTCGGATTCGTACGCGAGCTCTTCGACTCCTCGAACCACGGATGTTTATCCGAGGTATGGTTCAGCACCATATCCATGACGATGCGGATGTCGTGTTTCTTTGCCTCAGCGAGAAGCTTGTCGAAGTCGGCGAGCGTGCCGTACTGCGCATCGATATTCTCGTAGTCGGAGATGTCGTAACCGAAGTCCACCTGCGGCGACGGATAGATCGGCGAGAGCCACACCGCATCGATGCCCAGCGACTGTAGATAGCCGAGGCGGCTCGTGATGCCGTTCAGATCGCCGATGCCATCATGGTTCGAGTCCTGAAAGCTGCGCGGATAGATCTCATAGATGACCGCGTGCTTCCACCAGGGGTCATTGGCCGAGTGCTTAGCAAGAGCATACGAGGCACTCGGCATCTCGGCCAAGGCTGGTGTGCAGCACAGCGATGTGATCGACGCAATCGCGGCTGCGGTGATGAGTATGAATCCATGGAAAATCTTTGATTTGCGCTGCTGGTGGCTGATCAAAATCTATCTCCTGCGACCGCACTACCATACCATCTTCATGACATTGCAGGAAACATTGCCATGTCATTGAAAGCCGCGAAAACAGCCGCTCCCGGTGATAGGAAGCGGCTGTTTGGACTCAGCGAAAATCAAGTCTCGTTCTTTCAAACGGTTTAGTGGATGCCGAGCTTGTGCTGCAACTGCTCGAGCGTGATGCCCTTCGTCTCCGGATAGATGAACAGCACAACGAAGAACTGAAGCGCCATCATCGCCGCGAAGAACGCGAAGGGAATGCCACCCGAAGCCTTCGCCAGGATGGGGAAGATCAACGAGATAATCGCATTCATGATCCAGTGCGACGAAGAGCCAAGGCTCTGCCCCTTGGCCCGCACACGCGTCGGAAATACCTCCGAGATATACACCCAGATAACCGCGCCCTGCGAGAGCGCGAAGAAGGTGATGTATCCGCACAGCAGCCACACCAGCAGATCCTGATGACTGTTGGTGAAGAAGATTCCCGCAACACCTGCAAGGCAGACCGCTGTGCCCACGCTGCCGACCAGCAGCAGCGTCTTGCGCCCGATCTTGTCGATCAGCGACATGCCCAGCAGCGTGGCCAATAGATTAATCAAGCCGATGATGACAGTCTGCAATGCACCCGAGAGTTGGCTGAAGCCCGCCGCCGCGAAGATGAAGTTCGAGTAGTAGAGGATCGCGTTGATGCCTGAGAGCTGATTGAAGAGTCCGATGGACACGGCAAGAAAGATGGGCAGGCGATAGGCTGACTTGAAGAGCGGTTCGGCCGCCATGCCGCGTTCCATGTGGATCGAGTCCATGATCTCGCGCAGCTCCGCCTCGGAGTCGGGCGAGCCCATCATCTTCAGGACTTCGAGTGCCTCGTCGGTCTTGTTCTGCGTCACCAGCCAGCGCGAACTGCGCGGAATGCCGTACAGCATGATGAGGAAGAGCAGCGATGGAAGCCCCGCCACGCCCAGCTCCCAGCGCCACTGCATCCAGAAGAGATCAACATGACGAAGAAAGTAAGCGGAGATCAAGAAGTTCGAGAAGTACGCGAGCAGAATACCGAGGACGATGTTGAACTGGAACAACCCCACTAGTCTTCCGCGCCACTTCGCCGGAGCCAGCTCTGCCAGATACACCGGTCCCAGCACCGACGAGCCGCCGATTCCCAATCCGCCGATCAGACGAAAGACCATCAGCGAGGGCCAGTCCCATGCGAGCGCCGTGCCGATGGCAGAGACCGTATACAGGATCGCCATCACCCGCAGCGCCTCGCGGCCGCCGATCTTCTGTCCCAGAACCCCGGCCGTCATCGCGCCGATCACCGTGCCGACCAGGCCGATGAAGACCGTCAGCCCCAGCGTATACGGCGTCAGATGGAAGACCGTCGTCAGTTGCTGCGTGGTTCCGGCGATCACCGCCGTATCGAATCCGAACAACAGGCCGCCGAGCGCGCCGACTATGGTGCTTTTGAACAGGTACGGGGTCATCTTCATGGAACGCTTCGTCTCCGGAAACTGCAATGCTCCAAAGCATATATGCTTCACCAGTCCACGCGCCCAGACCGCAGACGTGACAGGGATGAATTTGACATAAATAAGGGAAAATCGCCGAATGTGCGTAGCTGCGCTTTATTTATCTTTGGACCGTTGATCCCAAAGCCCAAACTAGGCATACTCAGGGCATGCTGTCAGATCGAAAAAACACCTTTGGGACGCGGGTAGGTTTTGCCCTCGTTTTCATCGTGCAGTTATGGCTGGCTCACGCGCTCGGTTACCTTGTGCACGAATATGCTCATTCGTTTGTCGCATGGGGATCTGGATATAAGGCGAATCCTCTAGCGCTCGACTATGGACACCTTAGCTGGGATAACGTTATTTACCTGGATGACATTGATGAGAATGTCGACTACGATCCCATATTTGCAGCGGGTCGCGGATGGCTTGCGGCCTTGATTGCTGTCGCCGGAGTTCTATTCGGCAATGGCCTGTTCTACCTACTCTCAAGACGCCTCTACGCTACAGCCAAAGAGCATGGCAGGCACATGTTGGCTCTCTTCATGTTCTTGTTCTGCATGATGAATGCGGGCAACTTTATCTCGTATGTGCCTGCCAGAACGTTCACAACCCACGCGGATATGTTCACCGTAGAGCGAGGGCTGAACATATCTCCCTGGTGGGTTGCCCTTGTGTTGGGCATCCCCTTTTGCGCGGCGGTGTGGCACTTCTTCGCAAGACTTCTGCCAGGAGCAATGCGCTTCTTCTTCCCGCACGCAAAGCTGGGGCAAATCTTCCTGGTTTTCTTAAGTGCCTACACGGTGTTTAAATTTTTTGGAAGCGCTGGCCTCCACCGCTACGGGGACATCTCCCACTGGATCTCGGCTCTTTCGGTCTATGTGCTCTTTCCTTTAGCCATCATTCTCTGCTGGCCACGACGCAGCTCCGAGGCGCTCACTCCGGCTAGCTAAGCGTCTTGCCGGCGTGCAGATGGGCTCCGCACGATCTCCGCACCACGGTATGCGTCTGGAGCAGGATGTCGCGTGTCGGGAGCTGCGGATTCTCCAGCCGCTCCAGCATGGCGCTCAGTGCCGCGGCACCGATGTTGGCGCAGTTCTGGTGCTGGGTCGTCAACGGTGTCGGCAGCATAGCGGCGTACTTCACATCGTCGATACCCACGATGCGCATGTCCTCAGGAACGCGGATGCCTTGCGCATTCAAATGCGTCATCAGGCGTGCTGCCGCTGCGTCGTTCGCGCAGACGATGGCCTCCGGCTTGCACGTCTGCAACACCTGCTCGACGAACGCCGGGTCATCGGGATCGCCGCGCCGGACAAGATCCTCACGCATATCGATGCCGTAGGCAAACAGCGCCTCGCGATAACCAGCGATGCGTGCGACGACTGTCGACGCGGAGAGCGGCTTGGCGACGAAGGCGATGCGCCTCAGGCCAAGGCGCAGCAGGTGCTGTGTAATCAGGAAGCCTGCCCGGCGATTGTCGATGCCGACAAGATCGTACTTCGACCGCAGCGGATACGGCGCATAACAGCGGTCGAGCAGTACAACGGCAACACCGGCCTTTTCGAGCGCACTGACGATGCGGTGGTTGACGGCATCCTTCGCCGGTGTAAACTCCAGCGGCGCGAAGAACACGCCAGAGACCTTCTGCTCGATATACTGCCGACACAACTGTTCGGCTTCGCGCTCCTGCAACGCTGCGTCGCCCATGGCATGGCCCCACAGCAAGGAGTGTGCCTTCGACAGCGGCGACTGCATCATGCCATGGCAGATCGGTTCGAAGATCTCCGTGCGTCCAAGATCGGGGATCAGCAGACCGAAGAGGTGGCCGGTGGTTCGAGCAGGTGCGAGCACATGTGTCCCAGAGCCCGCACGCCGGGAGACCAGTCCGCGCAGGTGCAGCTCATTGACCGCCTTGGCGACCGTGATCCTCGACGTGTCGTATCGCTTCCCCAGCTCCGCCTCGCTCGGCAGCCTGTCCCCTGGGCGGAAGGTGCCGGACTTGATCGACGAAAGCAGATCTTCATACACCTGGCGATACTTGGGGATCTCGAGCGGCTTGCCTGCCTCGGACTGCGGTTCAGAAGCTGCGCTTCGCCGCGTGGAAACCGTACTCCCGGGATGTAGTCTTCCAGATTTCAAGCGATCCTCTAGGCGGCAGCGAGCCAACACCAATAATGTATAGACAAAAACTTCTCTTAGTAAACCTCCCCATAAAGAGGCCCAATATTTGTCCGTGATACTCCATGACGAGTAGCAACGCGAATAAGTCTCGATTTAGCAGGAAATAGCCTCGACTTAGGCAATGCAGAGGGAGATGGATGTACTTCAATCCGATACAAATGGCCGATGTGGAATCCATGGCAATGTGATATATCAATTGATCGTCCTTCGATTTCAAAATGCATCCTGGAAATGAAATTGACAGTGGCATTTGCATACGCGTAACGTCGGACGAACCGCTAGCTTCTTCTCTTCTCAAAGAGGGTGGACGTTGAGACTTTTCGAAGACCCGCGCCATCCAGGCAATACCCGCACATCCATGAGTCATTCCGCGATCCGCCGTGTTCCTGCTTCCGTGCAGAGCCTCCGCTCCCGCGCCGTGTGGCTGCTGCTGGCGCTTGTCCTTGCGGTCGCAGCGGATGCCCCAAGTGCGGCGAGTCAGGCGCAAGCTCCAGCGACCGCCGACGATCTCAAGCAAGTACAGCAGATGATCGACAAGGGCCATACCGATGAAGCCCTCAAGCGACTCGACGAGCTAGCCGTAACGCAACCCGTCGTGCCCGGAGTCCATCGGCTTCAGGGACAGGCGTACTACGCGGCGAACCGCTTTTCAGATGCCGATTCTGCCTTCGCCGCTGCGCTCGTGCAGGACCCGCACGACCTCGAATCGACGCAGATGCGCGGCCTGACGCTCTTCCGGATGGGCAAGCCCGCCGAGGCCATTCCGCTGCTCACCGCCGCGCACAACTGGGGTCCGCAGACCCGCGTCGATCCCAGCTACGTCCTCGCCCTCTGCTACCTCGATACGCGCCGCTATGACGATGCGCGCCACTCCTTCGCGCTCCAGTACGGCTTCCCACCTGACTCCGCCTCGTCGTATCTGCTCGCCGCACGCATGCTCTTCCGTCGCGATTTTGTTCCTGTCGCGAAGGATTTTGCCGAAAAGGCCCTCGCACTCGATCCTCAACTCCCCCTGGTCCATCAGCTTCTCGGCGAGATCGCTCTGGCAGGCAATCATCTCGACGAGGCTATCGCCGAGTTCGAAAAAGAGCGCGCCCGCAACCCGCTTGATGGCGCCGTCTACGATCGCCTCGGTGACGCGTACTCCCGTGCAGGCAACTACCAGCCCGCGCTCGAGTCCCTCCAGCGCGCCGTGCTGCTTGAGCCGTATAACTCTGCGCCCTACATCCTCCTCGGCAAAGTCCTTCTCCGTCAGCAGGTCCCCGCCAACGCCGCCATGTACCTCGAGCACGCCGTGGGCATGGACCCCGGCAACTACATGGCCCACAGCCTCCTCGGGCAGGCCTATCGCAGTCTCGGACGCACCTCCGACGCCTCACGCGAGACGCAAACAGCGGAGAAGCTACAGGCCGATACGGAACCCAAGCTACAGAATGTGAAGTAGGCGGCCGACGATGCAGCGCGCTTCTCTCCTCTTCGCGATGGCCGCGTTGCTTCTTGCTCGCCCGGCTACATGCCAGACGTCGAAAAACCCCGACGTCGCCTGCGCCGGCTGCCACAAGGAGATCTACGACCGCTACGAGCAGACGCCGATGGCCCGCGGCAGCGGCCCCGCGCTCGACGGTCTCGGCAGCTTCGTGCCCGGCGGTTTTCGCCACGCTCCCTCCAGCGTCGACTACCGCGTCTTTCTCCGCGACAGCGACGTGTGGCTCACCTATAACCGCGATACTCAGCCATCACTCCACGGCGAGCTGAAGCTCGTCTATTTCATCGGCTCCAACCAGCGTGGCCGCACCTTCCTCTATCAGCAGGATCACCGCTGGTTCCAGGCCCCCATCAACTACTACAGTCGCAAAGCGTTGTGGGACATGGCTCCTGGCTTCGGCGCGGTCACGTCGATGCCATCGCCCTTGCCTATCGACGCCAACTGTCTGCATTGCCACACCACCGGCGTCCAGACAGCTCTCCCGCAGGCGCGTAATCGCTACGCCGGAGCACCCTTCCTGCAATCCGGCATCGGCTGTGTCTCTTGCCACGGTGACCCCGCCGCACATCTTGCCACGCAAGGTCACGCCCCCATCGTCAATCCGGATAAGCTAGCCGCAAGCCGCCGCGACAGCACCTGCCTCCAGTGCCATCTCGAAGGCGACGCCGCCGTCTTCCGCGCGAATACCTCGCCCGCAGACTTCCGCCCCGGCGACGACCTCGACCGCTACGCCGTCTACTTCGTCAAAGCCGCTACGCAATCCGGAGGTGGTCGCGCCGCCAGCCAGTACGAAGCCTTGTTGCGCAGCGCCTGCAAGGCTGGAGTAAGCGGCAAACCCGGCGCGGGCGATAAGCTCACCTGCACCACCTGCCACGACCCGCACAGCACGCCGACCGCAACCGAACGAGTCGCCTTCTATCGCGCCAAGTGCCTCACCTGCCATACCGGCACCGCGATGGCCACGCAGCACCATCCAGAGCAGCAGGACTGCGCCACCTGCCACATGCCCACACGCAACACCATCGACGTCTCCCACAACCAGTCCACCGACCACAACATCCAGCGCAACCCAGCCACCGCGAATCTCCGCTTCGCAAGCCTCAGTGAGAGCACCGAACTCATCCCCGTCGGTAACACCACCGTCACCGATCGCGACCTCGGCCTCGCCTATGCGCAGCTCGCTGAGCGAGGCGACCGCGCCTCCGGGCAGAAGGCCCTCGCACTCCTCACGCAAGCCGAAGCAGCCGGGCAAACCGACACGCCGGTCCACGTCCAGCTCGGCTTCCTCAACCAACGCTCCGGCAACGCCGCCAGGGCTCGCGAAGAGTATGAGGCTGCCCTCAAAGCCGACCCCTACGAGCCCACCGCCCTCGGCAACCTCGCCGTCCTCGATGCCGCCAATGGACGCACCGTCGAGGCCATCCAGCTCCTCGAGCGCGTCATCGACGCCGACCCCATCCAGACCGCCGCCGGTCTCAACCTCGCCCTCATCCAGTGCCGTCTCGGCGACAAACAGAAAGCCCTCGCCACCCTCCAGACGTTGTCACGCTTCGCCCCCGATAACCCGCAACTCCATACCTTCCTCGCGACCGGCAGCTACGCAGGGCAGCGGTGTACCTTGCAATGAAAGCGCGTGCTTACATCTCGCTCCTCCTCGCCGCCACACTTGCCTCACCGCTCTGCGGCCAGAGGAGTATGCCCATGCAGCAGGACCCCGCCTGGGTCACTCCCGTCCCAATGCCAGCCGACGGCAAAATCTATCAGGCCGAGAGCACGAAGAAGATGGCCGCGCTCCTCCAGCGCATCTACCGCGACACCGACTGGAAGGTTGACCCCACCAAACAAGCCCAGCGAGCCGTTTACTACGCCTCGCTCCTCAAGAACCACCTCAGCTTCCGCGACGAGGCCACCATCCGCCAGCAGCTTGCCATCGAGCTCCTCGGCGCAGGAGATAGCGAAGCCGCCATCAACGACCTCGAAGCCCTCCGCAAGCTCAGCGCCGACACGCACCAGCCACTTCCACCCACCGCCGCACGCACGCTCGGCGAATGGCTCGGCCTCACCTACCTCCGCCTCGGCGAGCAGCAGAACTGCATGGCGAACCACGGCCAGCGATCCTGCATCTTTCCCATACGCGGCTCCGGCGTCCACAGCATCGCGCGCGGAGCCGAGGGAGCCGTCCGCGAGTTCACCGCGCTACTCGATACGAACCCGAGTGACGACGAATCCCGCTGGCTCCTCAACATCGCCTATATGCAGCTAGGCCAATACCCCACGAAGGTTCCGCCAAAGTATCTGGCCCCCGCAAAGCTCTTCGACTCTGACGCCAGCATCGGCGCGTTCGACGATGTAGCCATGACCGCCGGACTCGATCTCACCAGCCACGCCGGCGGAGCCATCATGGAGGACTTCGACGGCGACGGCCTGCTCGACATCATGGTCAGCTCCTCCGGTCCGCTCGATCAGATGCATCTCTTCCACAACAACGGCGACGGCACCTTCAAGGACATCACCGCGCAGTCCGGCCTCATGGGAGAGACCGGCGGCCTCAACCTCGTCGTCACCGACTACAACAACGATGGCCGTCCCGATGTCCTCGTCCTGCGCGGTGGCTGGTGGGGCAAGCAGGGCGAGTATCCGATGTCGCTGCTCCGCAACAACGGCATGCACAACGGACAGGTCACCTTCGACGACGTCACCGAACAGGCGGGCCTCCTCTCGCTTCACCCTACCCAGACCGCCGCATGGGCCGACTTCGACAACGACGGTTGGCTCGACCTCTTCGTCGGCCACGAGACAACGCCCGGCGACCTGCATCCCTCGCAGCTCTTCCATAACAACCACGACGGCACCTTCACCGAGATCGCCGCCGCCAGCGGCCTCAGCGACCTCGGCTTCGTCAAGGGCGTCGCTTGGGGCGACTACAACAACGATGGCCGCCCCGATCTCTACATCTCGGTGATGGGCGGCCGCAACCGCCTCTTCCGAAACGACGGCAGAAAAGAGGGATCAGGCTGGAGGTTCATCGACGTCACCGCAAGCGCAGGCGTCGACAAGCAGCGCAGCAGCTTCGCCACCTGGTTCTTCGACTACGACAACGACGGCTGGCCCGACCTCTTCGTCGCAGGCTACTCCACCGACTCCACGCAGGATGTGGGCGCCTTCGAGCTCGGCCACCCCTTCCACGCCGAGACCCCGCGCCTCTATCGCAACAACCACGACGGCACCTTCGAAGATGTGACGAAAAAAGTCCACCTCGACCGCGCCATCCTCGCCATGGGAGCGAACTTCGGCGACCTCGACAACGACGGCTGGCTCGACCTCTACCTCGGCACCGGCGAAAGCCTCTACCAGTCGCTCCCGCCCAACCGCATGTTCCGCAACCACGGCGGCGAAAGCTTTCAGGACATCACCACCTCCGGCGGCTTCGGAAACCTGCAAAAGGGCCACGCCATTGCCTTCGGGGATCTCCGCGGCACTGGCAACGAGGACGTCTTCGAAGAGATGGGCGGGGCTCTTCCCGGCGATACCTTCCAGAGCGTTCTCTATCGCAACCCCGGCCACGGCAACCACTGGATCACCCTCTCGCTCGAAGGCGTCCAGACCAACCGCGCCGCCTTCGGTGCCCGCATCTGCGTCACCGTCGCCACAAAAGACGGATCGCGTCGCATCTACAGGACTGTCGGCTACGGCTCCAGCTTCGGTGGCAACCCGCTGCGCCAGCACATCGGCCTCGGTCCAGCCACAATGGTCGAGAAGATCGAAGTCACATGGCCTACCTCGCACCTCGTCCAGACCTTTGCCCATATCAAAGCCGACCAGAGCCTCCATCTGCGCGAAGGCGACACATCCCTCAAACCCTTCCTCTAAAACAAGATCATTGTTTGGAGAAGCCGTTTCGGAGCGGTCTCGGGTAGCATCAAAGAGATAGCTGTCCTCCCTATGCCGATGCTCTCTCTCAATCGCACCGCCCTCCGCAAGCGCGTATCGAGCCTCACTGGATACGCCGTTCTCGCCCTTCTCCCTCTCGCCGCTTCAGGACAGATGCTCGCCCGCCCCGGCTGGGCTGGCTCCGGCATGAACCTCGAAGCCTGGTACAACCATGCGGTCCTGTACGAGATCGACCCACACGGCTTCCACGACTCTAAAGGCGATGGCAAAGGCGACCTCGCCGGTGTCGCCAAACAGCTCGACTACGTGCACTCCCTCGGCGTGGACGCAATCGCCCTCACTCACCTCTCGCCCGCTGACGGAAGCCTTCCCGGACGGCTCCAGGCCATCGATCCCGCCATCGGCACCATCGACGACTTTGAAGACCTGCTCCGCGAGGCCAGCCGCGACAGCCTCCGCGTCGTCGTCGAGATCGATCCGCAGCAGCTTCCCGATCCCGCCGCGCTCACGTCAGTCGCACGCTTCTGGCTCGCTCGTGGAGCCGGTGGCATCAGCCTGCACGCTGCATTAGCATCTTCGGCATCGACCGATCCTCAACAGCGATCCGCGCAGCTCCACGCACTGAGCGCCGCCACAAAGAGCTTCGCCGGCCAGCGCATCCTCGTCGCCGATGCCGCTTCCGACAACTCCCGCCGCGACGGCGCAGACCTGATCCTCGACCCCACCCTCGCGCATGTGGATCAGCTCAACGCCGCCACCCTCCGCGCTACACTCGAGCACCAGGCCTCATCCGACGGCATCGCGCCCCTCGCCATGACCGACGGCTACGGCTTTCCGCGCAGTACCACCCGCTTCGGTGACCCAGCCGCAAAGCCCGTTGCCGCCCTGCTCCTCGCGACACGCGCCAACGCCCAGCTCTACTTCGGACAGGAGATCGGCATGACGGACAAGTCCGGCACCGATTCCCTCATGGCCTGGGGTACACCGGTCGATCCCACCGCGAAGCCGCCAAAGCAGCCCATCGTCCACGGCCCCGAGGTCGCCTCCGAGGATGCCGATCCCGACTCGCTCCTCAACTGGTACCGCCGCCTCATCGACCTGCACCACGGTAACAACGTCCTGCGCTCCGGCACCGATACCTTCCTCAATCACGACGCCGAAAACAGCGTCGTCTGGGTCGCAAGGAAGGGAGCCGTCACTCCTCTCGCGCCCGCCATCATCGTCGCCTGCAACCTGTCCGATAAGCCGGTAACGCTCTCGCTCGAGAACGACATCCACAACCTCCACCTGCGCGGCAACTTCCTCCGCACCGTCCTGCGCTCCGACCACGGCATGGGCGGCATGGACCTCACCGCCGTCAAACTCGCACCCTACGGCGTCTACATCGGCGAGCTGCGCTTCTAACCCGGCTCGTTCACACACGCTGGCCTGGCCAGCACCGGCTCATACGCCGCATACACCTTGTCGAAGACCGCATCCCAGCTACACCGCAGCGCATACGCCCGCGCCGCCGTGCGAAACTGCGCAAGCAGCTTCCGGTCGAGCACCAATCTCCCGACCGCCTCCGCAAAGCCGCCGTCCGGCACCACAAAGCCCGTCTCGCCGTCGCGCACGATGTACTTCGGCCCACCATCCGGCGTCACCACCGCAGGCACGCCGCTCGCCAATGCCTCCAGCACGACGTTGCCGAAGGTGTCGGTGTGCGACGGAAACACCAGCACATCCATATCCGCGCACGCCGCCGCCAGCGCCTCGCCGCGCAGCACTCCGGCGAAGTGAGCGTCCGGCAGCTCGCGCCGCAGCGTCTCCTCATCGCCACCCTGCCCGACGATAAAGAACTCCACAGGCCCAATCCCCGCCGCCTCCAGCTCCGCCCGCACCCGCGTCAGCAGCGCAATATTCTTCTCCACCGAGAGCCGCCCCACATACCCCAGCCGCACCATCGAGTCGTTTATCGGACGCGTCCTCCGCGCAGGCGTAAACAGCGCTGTATCGACGCCGCGCTGCATCAGGTGGCACGTTCGCCCCGTCGCCGTCTCGAGCATCGCGCAGAGCTCCGCGTTCGGTGCGAACAACACCTGTGCCAGCCGATAGAACTGCGTCGCCGCCTTCAACGTCCCGTTCTCGATGGCGCGATCCGTCGCCGCTGCCTGCGTCTCGCTCATCCGGCTGGTCATATGCGCCATCCGCCGGGCGAGATACTCATGCACATTCGTATGCCACGACGCCGCCAGCGGCACGCCCATCTTCCATGCAAAGTACGCGCCGAACATCCCCAGCTCGCTCGGCCCCGTAATGTGAATGATGTCCGGCGAAAACCGCTTCAGTTCAAACTCGATCGCCGCCGTATGCCGCCAGAAGAGCGCATCGAACTCAAGGTCCTTCTCCATCCGGACTGATGCCCGGCTGCGCCCCAGCTCCAGCGTCCGCAGCTCGCCCGCCTGCTCGAACGCCGTCGCCCGTCCACCCGCCCTTACGCACAGAAACGGCAGCCCGTGCCGCTCCGCATACCCCACGAAGTTGCGGCTGGTATGCGCCACGCCATTTACCTCGTGGAACGAGTCCGGAAAATAAGCTACCCGCGGGGCACGCATCGCTCTAGCTTACCCCCGTCCTGCACAGCGCGGATGAAAGGACCGTGACGCGCTCAGTCTGCGATCGCCGAGCGCATCGCCGCCCGCATCTCGCTGCTCTCGTCCCATGCCAGCCGCAGCCCGCCCGATACCGGAGCCGCGCCCATCATCCGCACGCCGCGCAGCACCATCTCGAGATAGTGAGGACAATGGCCATCCTTCCACAGCGTTGACAGCGGCCGCACCACGCCCATCGCATCCGGATGGTACACCCGCTCGTCCCACCGCTTCGACCCCTCCGGAAACTCCGGATAGTTGCGGATCGCGTCCAGCGTCGACTGCAAGATGCGGTGCTTCCAGGGCTGCCGATACTGCGGCATAAACAGGACATGGCTCTTTCGCTCGCGCCGCACCTCGTGCACGAACTCCGTGAAGCTCGTCGCATGGGTGAGGTTGATGTTCGCGTTCGGCTCGACCCCATGCCGGTCGCCGCCACTGATCACAATTTGGTTCCACTGTTTGGCCAGCTTCGAGACTTCCTGGTTTTCCTTCCAGTTGCGCAGCCCGTTCAGCTCCAGCGCATGGATAAACTGCCCGTTCACCGCGAGAAAGTCGTTCACGCGAACGTTGTGCAGCTCCTGTCCTACCTGGTACAGGTCCCAGTTGGGATGGTTGAAGATCAGCAGCACACCCGGTATCTCATCCAGCTCAGCGAGCATATCGGTCACCAGCCGCGCCGGACGAGTCGCCACCGGCATCGCCGTAAACGCCTGCAACCGCTCCATCCACTCCGCGCCCTTCGCGCTGGGAAGGTTATGCACGCCCAGGTGGAAGGCGGTCTCGGCAAACGGCACCGTCCACTCGACGGAGACCGGGATATGCCGCGCCGACTCGATCGACCGCAGCAGCAGCGGAGCCTTGATGTCGTCATGGTCGGTGATCGAGACGAGCGCCGGAAGCTCCGTCTTCTGCTCAATCTGGCTGCGCTCCAGGTCGAAGGCCAGCCGCGGCGTCAGCGGCGGCGTCCAATAGCTCGACCGGTAGTCCGGCCGGATGCCCGTCGTGCGCACGCAACGGTCCTCAGCCCACTGCATAATGCCTTGCAGCATCTTCTTGCCGGTCGTGAGATCGGCGATAAAGTCCAGCGTTTCACGCGACTGGTTCGTATGACTATGCAGTGAAACGCCCGCGGCAAAACCCTTCGCCGCGTCCTGTTCCCGCCAAAGATACGATACGCTCGACTCGCTCATGGGCCGCTCCCTGATTCAGGTGTTCGTGCCTCCAGTATGGTTACGAAAGATGAAAGGGCGATAACTGCACCGAGAATGGAGCTTCAATATGCTCCAAAAAGGTATCTAAATGTGTTCCGCAAGGGCAAAGCAGTGGGGCCAAAGGAACTGGCATGGGCCGTCGCAACTGTGGCTGCTGTTGCTTGTTTCTGAACTCGATACCTTCTCATAAACTGTCATCCTGAGCGGAGGCGGAGCCGCAGTCGAAGGACCTGCGGTTGCATGTGCTGTTGCCTGTTTTGTATGCATTTACCGCAAGATCAGCCACGCGTTTTGGCAATATCCGGTCCGAGCAGCTCCTGCGAGGTCGGTGCCGGAACCTGCTTCTCCAGCAGCGCCTCATGATGCGGCGTAGCCTTGATCTCATGCGCCAGTCCAGCCTGGAGTAGCCGGAACGCCTCCTCCGGCGTATCGGCAAACTGGAACAGGCCGCGATCCTTCGCGGACACAGCGCCTCGCTCGATCAGCGCGTCGATATTCAGCACGCTTGTCCAGTAATCGGACCCGTAGATGATAATCGTAATGTTTTTCGCCAGTTTTTCGGTCTGTGCCAGCGTGACGATCTCGAACATCTCGTCCAGCGTCCCAAAGCCGCCCGGGAAGACCACCAACGCCTTCGCCATGTAGGCAAACCAGAACTTGCGCATGAAGAAGTAACGGAACTCGAAGTTCAGCTCCGGGGAGACATACGGGTTCGGATGCTGCTCATGCGGCAGCTTGATGTTGAGCCCGATCGTCTTGCCCCCGGCCTCGTATGCGCCCCGGTTCGCTGCCTCCATAATGCCCGGGCCGCCGCCCGAGGTGACGACGAAGCGGTGGTGTCGTCCCGGCAGCGCCTTCGCCCAGGTCGTCAGCATCCCGGCCAGTGTGCGCGCATCTTCGTAGTACTTCGACATGGGCCCATCGCCGCCACTGAAGCGCGCCGAGCCGAAGAAGACCACCGTGTCCTGGATGCGCTGTTTCTGAAACCGCGCCATCGGCTCCGAGTACTCCGCCATGATGCGAAGCAGACGCCCGTCGGGCGAGTTCAGAAAATCAGGGTTTTCGTAGGCGAGGGGAGCTCGTTCGAGCAAATCAGGTTTAGGGAGGGTCATACAGTCTTCTTTCGTGCGTCAGGCGCGATGGTCCCGGTAGTGTACGGCCTCCGAGATGCCGATCCAGATATCCAGCATGCCGAGGCCGGAGATAATGCCCCGCACCGCTCCCAGATGAAGGAAAGCCGCAAGCTGAGGGTGCGAGAGGAAGAAGAGGTTGTCGTCCCAGACCCGCGTCCACCACGGCAGCACCGTCACCAACACACCCAGGTAGACGCAGAAAAGTACCAAAATGAACAGGGAGATGCGCTGCAACCAGAGAGGCGCGGCCTTCACCGGAGGCTTCCGGGGCGTCTCGGGCGTCGAATCGACCTCGGGTGGCTGAGATTCAGGGAAAAGTTGTGGCTGTACCGGCATCCGCCTCCTCTACCTGACAGTAGCAGAGGGTGAAGGGGTAAGTCTCCCGCCCGGGCAGCAGAATGTTCCACGTGGAACGTTGGCCGGTGTCGTTTTGGGATGTTCCACGTGGAACCTGAAATTGAAATGTTCCACGTGGAACACGGTCACTGTTTCACGGCCGGAGTGTTCTTGTGGGCGAAGTCGAGCGCCAGCTTGGGGTCCTTCTGCGTTCCGCCCAGCTTGAAGGGGACCTCCATTCCAGCGCCGTTCTTCTTCAAGAGGTGATCGAAGGGCATCACCAGTAGCTGCTTCCATCCGCCGATCATCTGGGAGGCAGTGGCCTGGGTCCGCACGGCTCCATGGAAGTCCATGGTCGCGCCGTCGAGGCCGTACTGGCCATTGACGTTTACGGTCGCGCCGGGCATCTCGAAGACCATATCCGGGACGTTCATCTGCTCGTTTTCGAGCAGGAAGCTGCCCTTCATCGACGAGGTGATGGCGACGGCCTGCTGCGCGTTGGCCTTCTCCGGCCAACCCTGAGCGCGTTCACTGAGATCGTCGATCTGCTGTTGTAAGCGAGGGTTCGAAAAGGTAGCTTGTTCGATGCTGAAGGAGCCTTGCAGCCGCATTCTGTGATTGACGGGCATGGGGCCGGGCGGAATGCCGATGTGGGCGCGGGCGGCGAGTGTGCCGCGGAGGACGGGCGGCCAGGTGCGAACGCCGAGGGTCAGGAAGTCGTCGATGCGGCCCTGGTCGATGACGATGTCGAGCTCGGTATCGTGGCCAGGAACGCCCCTCTGACGCAGAATGGAGCCGGTCGCGGTGATGAAGGAGTGTGCCAGACGGGCGTGGACGGGCTGGAGGGTCGTGTCCCCGTTGGTTGCGTCGACGATGGCGTGAAAGTCGGTGTGGAGGGGTAGGGTGTGGGTGCTGGTGGAGAGGCGGAAGTCGGGCGTGTCGGTGATGCCGTCGGCGACGATGTGACTGAGGGTGCCGTAGAACGTGCCGTTCGAGGAGAGGATGCCGCCAATGCCTTTGATGGTTGAGAGATCGGCGTGCGAGAAGATGTAGCTGCCGTCGAGGGGCGTGTCGCGGGGGTTGTCGTCCTGCCAGGGACCGAAGTGGCCGACGGAGCGGACGTCGCCGATGGGCTTGGGATTGCTGAGGGTGGCGTCGTAGGTGAAGGGCTGCTTGAGGCCGACGTCGGTGAGGGTAAGGTTGGCGATGTTGAAGACGAGCGGCGGCTTGCTCGGGTTGGTGGTCTCGATGACGATCTTGAAGTCGGTGAAGAGGAGCTTGTCGACGAGGATGCCCTCGCGGGGCTGGCCGCGCCGTTTGGGATTGTCCGGCATGAGCGGGCCGCGTTCTTTTTTAGGAGGAATATGCAGTTCGGCGCCTTGCACCTGCACGGTGACGACGCGCAGGGAGGGCTCGAAGATCTGGTGCCATCCGGTGCGGAACTGGAAGGAGTGGATGGATAGCATGGGTGGCGCATTAAGGCGGGCGTCGGGCTTGGTGGGGCCCGCGAGGTAGAGGATGCGGAGACCGCTGCCCTGGACCTCGAGGCCGTTGAGGAAGGAGATATGGAGCTCGTCGAGCTGGACAGGGCTGTGGAAGCGGGTGGAGAGGGTCTCGATGACGCGGGCGCGGAGGAGGGGCTCGGCGTGCCGGGCGACCCAGGCAAGAGCGATGACGGCCCCTGAGAGGAGGATGAGGATCGTGATGCTGGGGATGATGAACCAGCGGGATCGCCACCATGGTTTTTTGTTGGGGGACACTTCGTTCAAGGGGACCTCTTTGGCTTAGACGCTGAAAATGGTGGGGGTTGGTGGAGAAAATGCGGGTCCTTTGGGTGGGCTCAGGATGACAGTTTGGTGGTGGGGTGCGCAGTTTCAAAACAAACAACTGCAACAACAAATACAACCGCAGGTTCCTTCGACAAGCTCAGGACAGGCTACGACTGCGTGCTTCGCACTTCGCTCAGGATGACAGTTTTTGGGTGGCGCGGGAAAACGGCGATGTTCCACGTGGAACAAAGCGGGAATGTTTCACGTGGAACATCGCTGGCGGGCGGGAATGCGAAAATAGACGATATGCTTCAGCTTTCTGCTGCCGGAAAACGTTTCGGCCAAAAACTCCTCTTTGAAGATGCGAACTGGCTCATTACTCCGGATGAGCGCACCGGCCTTGTGGGCGGAAACGGTACGGGAAAGTCCACGCTGCTGAAGGTGCTGGCTGGCGTGGAGTCGCTGGATTATGGCGCGCTGACGCGGGTGAAGGGGATGACGCTCGGGTACCTTCCGCAGGATGGGTTGGCGCTGCGGGGCAAAACGGTATTCGACGAGTGCTTGTCGGTATTCGACCATCTGCATGCGATGGAGCGCGAGGCGGAGGAGATTACGCATACGCTTTCGACCGCCGATCCGAAGTCGAAGGAGTACAAGGCGGCGGCGGAGCGGTACTCGGATATCGCCGACCAGTTGCATGTGCACGATATCTATACGCTGGACTCGCAGGTGGGTGCGGTGCTGGGTGGGCTGGGGTTCAGCAAGGAAGACTGGTTGCGGAAGACGGAGGAGTTTTCCGGCGGCTGGCAGATGCGGATTGCGCTAGCGAAGCTGCTGTTGCAGAAGCCTTCGCTGCTGTTGCTCGATGAGCCGACGAACCATCTGGATCTGGAGTCGCGGAACTGGCTGGAGAACTATCTGCATGACTATCCGAATGCGTTTATTTTGATCTCGCATGACCGGTATTTTCTGGACGTCACCGTGAACAAGACAGTGGAGCTGTGGAACAAGCGGATGCATACGTACCACGGCAACTATGAGAAGTATGTGACACAGAAGGAAGAGCGCAAGACGCAGTTGTTGAGTGCGTATAAGAATCAGCGCGACCGGATTGAGGCGCTGGAGGCGTTCATCAACCGGTTTCGGGCGCAGGCCACGAAGGCGAAGCAGGTGCAGAGCCGGATCAAGGAGCTGGAGAAGATCGAGCGGATTGAGGTGCCGGAGGAGGAGGCGACGATCCACTTTACGATTCCGCAGCCGCCAGCGAGTGGACGGACGGTGATCGAGGTGAACCATCTTTTCAAGAGCTATCCGACTCCGGATGGTGGCGTGAAGAAGATTCTCGAGGATGTGAGTTTTCAGATTGACCGCGGGGACCGGATTGCTCTGGTGGGGGCGAACGGCGCGGGTAAATCGACGCTGATTCGGATGCTGTCGCAGCTGGAGGAGCCGACGAGCGGCGAGATCAAGATGGGGCACAATGTGCTGGCGGACTACTTCGCGCAGGACCAGTACAAGGTGCTGGACGGCACGGCGAAGATGCTGGACGACATCAGCGGGATTGCGCCGAAGGTGCCGCAGACGGAGCTGCGGAGTCTGCTGGGATGCTTCATGTTCTCGGGCGACGATGTGTTCAAGCCGCTGGGGGTGTTGTCAGGCGGAGAGCGGAACCGGTATGCGATGGCGAAGATGCTGGTGTCGCCGGCGAACATGCTGCTGCTGGACGAGCCGACGAACCACCTGGATCTGCGAGCGAAGGATGTATTGCTGGATGCGATCCGGAACTTCTCGGGGACGGTGCTGTTCGTGTCGCATGATCGCTACTTTATCGATGGGTTGGCGACGCGGGTGTTCGAGGTGGAGGACCGGCGCGTGCACATTTATCCGGGGAACTATGAGGATTATCTGTGGCGGAAGCAGGGTGGTCCGGAGAAGGTAACTGAATCGATTACAAATAGTACGGTATCTGTGACTGTTCCGGTTACATATACGGCTCCGGTGATGGTGGTTGCGGAAAAAGCTCCGGTGAAGCGACTGAATCCGATCAAGCTGAAGCAGTTGGAGGAGCGGCTGGGGTTTGTGGAAGGGGAGATTCCGCGGATGGAGTCTTTGATTGCGGCTGCGGAGGAGAGCCTGGGGCGGTTTGTTTCGGCGGAGGACTCGCAGCGGTTGGCTGCGGAGCTGGAAGGGTTGCGGGAGGGGCGCGCGAAGCTGCTGGTGGAGTGGGAGGAGTTGGCGGTGGCGCTGGAGGAGCAGGAGGCGGCTGTTTAGTTGGTTATTGGGTAAAACAAGCAATGGCAAGTGCAAAGGCCAATGCAGGTCCTTCGACTACGCTGCGCTCCGCTCAGGATGACAGATTGTGGGTGGGTTATTGTTTGCTAAGAACAGACAACGGCAAGTGCAACAGCAACCGCAGGTCCTTCGACTCAGTGCTCTGCACTTCGCTCAGGATGACAGTTTTTGTGGGTGAGCGAAAAATGCAAATACAGGGGTCCTTCACTGCGTTCAGGATGACGGAGTTTTTGGGTTGGGACTAAGGGTTTAGCGGCCTTCGCGTAGGCGGGCGGCGAGGCGTTCGGGGAGGCCGGCCATGAGGATGCGGCCCTGGGCGGTGGTGAGGTCGTAGGGGACGCGGTGGAAGATGATTGCCGGTCCTTCCGGGGTGTCGGTGTCGTAGATGGCGAAGGCGGCGCGCCAGTCGCAGTCGCGGGGCTGGCCGACGGAGCCGGGGTTGATGAGGTGGCGGAGGCCGGGGAGGAGCGGCAGGGTCCAGGTGTTGGGCTCGTTGCGGGTGTGGAAGCGGGGGTGGAACTCGCGCCAGTCGTGCTCTTTTTGGGCGAAGCCGCCCTGGACGTGGGTGTGGCCGAAGAAGGTGATGGCGGTGGTCATCTGCTGGAGCGGGGCCCAGGCGTCGCGCATGTTGAGGATGTATTGGTCCTCGTTGAGGGGGGAGCCGTGGACGCAGGTGACGTCCTGCTGGAGTGGGTACAGGGGGCCCTGGGGGACGTTGCGGAGCCACTCGAGGTGGTCGGGGGTGAGCTCGGTTTGGGTCCACTGGGCGGCGGCGCGGGCGACGGGGTTGAAGCCGGTGGAGGGGGTGAGGCCGCAGCAGACGCGGTCGTGGTTGCCGCGGACGTTGAGGGTGGCGATGGGGCGGAGGAGGTCGAGGACCTGGTTGGGGCTGGCTCCGTAGCCGACCATGTCGCCGAGGTTCCAGAGCTCGTCGTATGCGCCTGCGGCGTCGAGGACGGCGTGGAGGGCTTCGAGGTTGCCGTGGATGTCGGAGAGGATGAGGGCGCGCATGAAGGGTGAATTGGCCGGTTAGGCACAAAGGATAAGTCTAGTCCTGTTGGGGGTGGGTGGGAAGGGGTGGAGGGTGTGACGAGGTTTCCCGGAACAGCAGCTTTATGAAATTCATCGGGCACGGTTCGGCGATCAGAACCAGACGTGCGTGGTCCTGGCGGCAGGCATATCCCGCGCGAGCTGCTGGTTATCCGTCCTAGGTGTGTTCGTCGTCATGCTCTACGGGATACATACACTCGATCCGAAATTCCTGCGCAGTAATGTCTTGCGGTAAGCCGATCGTCGTGACCATCGAAAAGTAGGAGAATCGTTCACGGCCTTTCACGAAGGTGATCGGCAACACCGGGGTTTGACTCTTTCGACCGTTGCGGAGTTCCTTCACTCCGGGGTATTTTTTCAGGTCGTCCAGAAGCTCGGTGGTTTTTTTGTCCGTGACATGGCCTACCGCCTCGCGATGCACGCGCTGCAAGAGTCCGGATGCGATGTCTTCCCAGTCTTCGACGAATGGCCGCATTCCATCCGGATCGAACAGGAGATGAAGGAGATTTCGCGGTTTTTGCCGAAGCGACAGATCTACGAAAGAACCGAAGAAACGCGGTGCAGCCTGGTTCGTCTTCCAGATGTTCCAGTAGCGATCCATCATGAGGGCGGGATGTGGTTCATGCTGCGCCAGCATGCGATCGACGACCTTTGAGACGATCTTCATCTCCGGTGCGTCCCAGTTACTTTCGAGGTAGACCGGGGCATATCCGGATGCCAGCAGGAGAGCATTTTGCTCACGGAGAGGAACGTCCAATGTCTTTGCAAGATTGAGCAGCAAATCCCTGCTGGGAACACTGCGGCCGCTCTCTACGAAGCTGATGTGGCGTTGAGAGATGCCGGTATCGAGGGATAGATGGAGCTGGCTTCTGCCCCGCTGCTGTCTCCAATACCGTAGCAGGCTGCCGAGTTCATGCTCTGTCTGTGTTGTTGTCTGGTTTGACGGGTTCATGGACTCCACATGGATGAAGGAATTGGAAGGCTTGCGGCTATAGTTTGCGCGCATCCGGCCCAATTGGGAAGCGCGGGTGCGGCGCAAACCGAGCCCGCGCAAGCCTCCTGTCGCATGGTGCGCCGTGCCTTAGAACTGGACAGGTCCGACCGATCCAATCCAACTGCGAACCTGGGACGGATCCTTTTCGTCCATGTAGAAAAAGTGAGTCATGACCGGCTTGACGATTGATTTGCTGCTGTCGTCCGGTTTCATGGTGACGATGCCGCGGAATATCTTGATCGACCCGCCGTCCCAGTATTCCGTAACGTCGTGATGTGCGGTGAAGCCTGTATCGATGAAGGCACGCAGGCTCTCGCGGATCTCCTCGCGGCCGTTCCATTCGGCGACACCGAGGCGACAGGTTGCGTCTTCTGCAAAACAGTCGAAACCTTTGCCGAAGGTCTTGTCATCGATCTCTTTCCAAAAGGCCAGGAGCCATTCCGGTGCAGCGGTTTTTGTGATGGTTAGAGTTGTCATTGTTTTCTCCCAAGTGATTTCTATCTGTCACTATCGCCTGCTCCGGAATGGCTCGCAATTACCTTGGACGTAATCGCGATCGCTTTGACGTTGGGCTGAGACTGCGGGCGCGGGAGTGATTTAGCTCAGAGTGGCGAGGGGTTGGTCGCGGTTGGTTTGCATGGTGGGGACGGAGGCGAGGAGTTTGCGGGTGTAGGGGTGGGTGGGATGGGGACTGGTTTCTCAGCAAAGATTCGGGGTAGGAGCTGGTGACGTTGCTGCTAGACTCTTGCCGTGCGCTCAACGATCTTGTCCGTGTTTTTTCTGGGTTGCTCGTGTTTTGCTCAGGTCCATTCCGACGGTGCTGCCAAGGCTGCTCCGTCGATGTCGATTGACATGGGCAATGGTTACGTTGTGCCCGGTGTCACTTGGGAGCATGTTACGCCGGAATCAGCCGGGTTTTCGAGCGCACGGCTCCAGGTCTTGCGAGATTGGTTGAAGACGCATCCGACTACGGCGATGATGGTGGTTTACAAGGGTAAGGTCGTTTTTGAGTATGGCGATGTTGCCCGTGCTACCAGCGTGGCTTCGGTTCGCAAGAGTGTGCTGGACATGCTCTATGCTGCCGAACTCAAGAACCTCAAAGACAACCTGAACTATGCCACTGTCGTGGAGCTCGGGCTGCAGGACAAGGTGCCCTTCGTTCATCCGGAGGAGCTGGCGAACTTCGAGCAACTGCTCGCCTCGCGCTCCGGCATCTATATTGCCAACGGCAATGGAGATCAGGATGCTCTTACCCCGAAACGCGGATCGGAGTATCCCGGGACTCATTTCTTCTATAACAATTGGGACTTCAATGCGCTTGGGACGGCCTTTGAGAAGCTGACGCACAAAGACATTTACGATGCGTTGCGCGATGATCTGGCTATCCCGATTGGTATGCAGGACTTTGATCGCGCCCGGCAGAAGAAGGCGGTGGACCCGGCGCAGGCTCACGACGGGTATCCGATGTGGCTCTCCACACGCGATATGGCGCGGCTCGGTGTGTTGATGATTTCGCATGGCAACTGGGGTGGGAAGCAGCTTGCGGACGGGGACTTTTTATCGTGGAGCACAAATGTGGTCACGCCGTTTGCTGATATCAACCCCACCAGCTTGCATCAAATCGGACTACCAACCCGCTGGGGATATGGCCGGCTTTGGTGGGTATGGGATGGAGCTGTCTATCCTGGCAATACCTTTGTGGGTCCGTATCAGGGTGCGTATTCTGCGATGGGTAGCGGCGGTCAGTTTATTACTGTGTTTCCGATGATGGATCTTGTCGTTGTCCACAAGGTTGATATTGACGCCAATTATGCAGCGAATATGTCGGCTCTCGGCTATGATTCGGCGCTTGATATGGTGCTTGATGCCCGATGCGGTACTGATTGTAATTAGTGTCTGATTGCAAGGGGTTCTAGCTGAGGACCGCGAGGGGTTGGTCGCGGTTGGTTTGCATGGTGGGAACGGAGGCGAGGAGTTTGCGGGTGTAGGGGTGTTGGGGGTGGAGGAAGAGGTCGCGGGCGGGAGCGTGTTCGACGAGGCGGCCGTGTTGCATGACGGCTACGTGGTCGGCGGGCTGGTCGCAGGCCTGGAAGACGACGGCGAGGTCGTGCGAGATGAAGAGCATGGCGAGGTTGTGGGTGTTGCGGAGGTCTTTGAGGAGCTTGAGGATCTGAGCCTGGACGGTGACGTCGAGGGCGGTGGTGGGCTCGTCGGCGATGAGGAGTCGGGGGCGGTGGATGAGGGCCATGGCGATGAGGAGGCGCTGGCGCTGGCCTCCGGAGAACTGGTGGGGGTAGTCGTTGAGGCGCTGCTCGGGGTTGGGGAGGGCGACCTCGTGGAGGGAGTCGAGGACGCGGGTGCGGATGGTCTTGCGGGAGAGCTCGGGGTGGTGGACCTGGAGGGCTTCGGCGATCTGGTTGCCGATGCGCATGACGGGGTTGAGGGCGGTCATGGGCTCCTGAAAGATCATGGCGATGCTGCGGCCGCGGTGGCGGCGCATCTGGGCTTCGGGGAGGGCGAGGAGGTCTTCTCCGGCAAAGCGGATGCTACCGGTGACGTGTGCGGTGGGTGGCAGCAGGCGCAGGAGAGCGAGGGAGGTGGCGGACTTGCCGGAGCCGGACTCGCCGACGAGGCCGAGGGTTTCGCCGGGGGCGATGCGGAGGGAGATGTCCTGCACGGCGGGGTGAGCGCCGAAGGCGATGGAGAGGTTCGAGATTTCGAGCAGCGGGTTTTCGTGCAAATGGGTGGTGTCCACGAGGTCGATGGTAGCGAAGTTGGAGGCGGGATGCCCGGCAAATCGTTTGGAGCGTCTAAGAATAAGAATCTGTCTAAGAACTCCAGTAAGCTCAGTGGCAGGGCTTCTGTATGGAACAAGCAACGACGAAATACAGGGGTCCTTCACTGCGTTCAGGATGACGACACAAAACAAGCAACAACAAAAGGCAGTTTTTAAACAGCGTCTAAGGTAGTACAAAGCTTATGAAGAAGCTGATGAGGACGGCGGGAGTTGGGTTGGCGCTGGCGGCGTGTGGCGCGGCGGTGGCGCAGATGCACAAGGTGGCGAAGCCGGAGACGGTGGTGCGCGCGGTGGGGGTGTATGAGTGGAGGGGCGATATGGCGAAGCCGACGGCGAGCAGGCTGATCCCGGTGACGCTGTACATCGACCAGCATCTTGAGGACGCGGGGCTGTACATGGCGCGGCCGGTGCCGTTTGCGCTGGATTCGGGCAATATTTATGAGCTGGATCAGTCGGGGGTTCCGAAGGGGAATCTGGACCTGGTGTATGCGCGGCACTTGCAGGCGACGAATGTGGCGGAGTCGTATGACGATGGCTGGTTTGGGTATGGGAGCTTCAAGGGGCTGGCGGCTCCGAAGAAGGCGGTGACGCGGAAGCTGCCTCCGGCGCGGACGTCGGGGATTGTGACGAGCGATGTGGACTCGGATCGGCCACATTTTGTGAATAGGGCGGGGCAGCCGGTGACGCCGGCTTCGGCGGGTGGGGGTGATACGGCGGGGGCTGGTGATTCGAAGGCTAGTGCTTCGGATGCTGGAGCTGGAAATGCGCCTGCGGGTGATCCGGATCGTCCGACGATGAAGCGGCGGAGCGGGAACGATACGGCTTCTACTCCTTCGACGAGCACAAGTTCTGGGACGGATTCGGGGACGGTGCCTGCGGATGACCCGGACCGGCCTACGCTAAAGCGGCACTCGGTGGAGGATGCGAAGAAGAAGGCGAAGGAGAGCTCGGAGGCTAGCGTGTCGGGTGGTGGGACGCTGAATGACGATCCGGATCGGCCGAGCCTGCATCGAGGCAAGCCGGCTCATGCGCTGACGGAGACGGATCTGCCGAAGCTCTCGGGGCTGCCGGTCGATTTGCAGCAGATGGTGGCGGTGTCGGATGCGGTGAATCGTCCCGAGCATGATTTTGCGCGGGCGTGGGAGGACGAGGCGGAGCACGCGGCGATTCTGACGAAGATGCAGGCGATTGCGCGGGCGCAGTTGGCTACGTATGCGGTGGCGAATCCGGTTGTAGGGGGTGCTCCTGCTGCTACGACTTCTACTGTGGCTAAGAAGACGCCGACGAGCAAGCTGCGGCGTCCGTTGCAGGCTGCTCCGGTGGGTCTGCTCGATGAGCAGTTGAAGGGGTTCACGTTGAGCTATGGCGATGTGCCGACGTTTGTCTATCAGGCGCATACGGATGGTACGGGGGGAGCGCTGCGGTATGTGACGGTGGTGGCGCAGCTCGATGCGCAGAGTGAGCCGGTGGTGGTGCTCCATGGGGTGACGGATGCGGCGCATCTGGATCGTACGGCGCGGCTGCGGCTGGTGGATGCGGTGGATGTGGAGGCGTCGAACCGGGCGAGTTTGTTGTTCGAGATGCGGGGACAGACGAGTCGTCAGTTTGGGGTGTATCGGGTGCTTGGGTTGCAGGCGCAGCAGACCTTTGCTACGGGGACGATGCAGTAGGGAGTGGTTGCCGAGCAAAATACAGGGGTCCTTCGCTCCGCTCAGGATGACGACTTAAAACAAGCAAAGGCGAATGCAGATGCTTCCGGATCGCTCAGCAACGATAAAGAGGCTCTAGCGGTTCTTGCGGACGACCCAGGTGGTCATGCAGCGCTGGTTCTGGACGACGGTGGTTTTGAGCGGGTCGATGAGCTGGCCGCCGAGGTCGCGGGTGAGGGCGAGCAGGAGGGCTTCGTCGACGAGGTAGCGCTCGGCTCCGTCGGGTGAGAGGAAGCGGCGGCCTGCGATGTGTTGCTGCTCCATGCCGATGGTGGAGGCGAGGCGGCAGAAGAAGAGGCCGCCGGGGCGCAGGGTTCTCCATGCGCTGCGGAGGATGGCTTCGAAGTGGGCGTCATCGCGGGAGAAATGGAGCACGGCGCTGAGGAGAACGACGTCGGCGAAGGCGTCGGGGAAGGACATGGCTTCGATGGCTTGGTGGCGGAAGTTTGCTTTGGGGAGGGATGGCGCGAGGGCGGCGATGAGGCGGTGGACCTCTTCGATGGCTGCGGGGTTGGCGTCGACGCCGAAGAGCTCGTAGCCTTCGCGGAGCAGGTAGACGAGGTTGCGTCCGTAGCCGCAACCGGCGTCGAGGATGCGCATGCCGGGGGCGATGTTGCCGCGGAGGAGCTGGTCGAAGAGGTAGATGTCGATGGGGCCGAACTGTTGCTGGAGAGAGGGCATTGCTTCGAATGATACGGCTTCGGGCGTTTTACTCTTATGGGGCTGTAGAGATGATGGAGCCGGTTACGAAACTCATGGGGTGTCCCGTAGCCGACCTTTGTCGGTCACTGACGAAAAGACGACTTCGCAGGACGAATTGGCAGGTCCCAGATAATCCTTCCCAGTCTTAGTTTACAAGGTTCGCATGGGCTTGCGGCAACACCCGGGTTATGCGTCATTATCCTCACTGGCGATGTGCGAATCCTGTAGTTCGACTTGCCGGTACTGCTTTGAGTAACGGCCTGGGCTGGGTTCTGCGTCTTCCATCTCTGAGAGGAGCATCAAACTATGTCGTCAGCGGATAGTGTGTTTCGTCGACAATTTTTCCATGGCACGCGCGCGGATCTTCAGCACGGCGATCTGATCGCAGTTGGCTACGCATCCAACTATGGCGAAAGGAAAGCTTTGTCCTGGGTGTATTGCACGGGCACGCTCGACGCCGCCATATGGGGCGCCGAGCTGGCCGTTGGGAGTGGGCCGGAAAGGATTTATATCGTGGAGACAACTGGGCCAACCGAGGATGACCCCAACCTGACGGACAAGAAGTTTCCTGGCAATCCAACACTGTCATACCGCTCCCGCGATCCACTTCGCGTGGTTGGAGAGGTCACGAAATGGCAGGGGCATTCACCCGATCAGATTCGACAAATGAGGGGAGGTCTTGAGCGTCTGAAAAAGGGAGGCGCCGAAATTATTGACTAAGCTAACTGGATTGAAAACATTGTCGCGGGAGGCCTACGGGATGTGTATGCTCGTGTCCTGTCGGCTAAGTTCTGATGAACGTTTGTCTCGACTTGGCTTACGATGTGTCGCTAATTCACAGGTGGGCCCAGCTACGATCTTCCACTGATTAAAGAGTTTTGTAACAGTCTCGATTGCCTCCCACTCTCGCGGGAAGGAAAAAGGGCTTAAACAGAGAGCGCCGGAACGCATCCGGCGCTCTCTGCTCTGCACAGTGCTGGCATTCAGTCGGCTATGCCCACGTTAGGCACGTCGATACCAAGCGCCGTTGCGAGAGCGATCTGGTGATCCTGCTCCTGGAGGAGGATCTGGCGGATCTGCTCGGCGGTGGCGAATTCGCCGAGCTCATCGCACTGCTTTACGCGACGCCGGTAGTTTCGGATAGTCTCGTTCTCGTTGTCAAGGTCAAAACGAAGCATGTCCTCGGCCTTTTCTGAGGTCTTGACTGGTTTGGGAACGGTGGTGGGCATGCCGCCGAGGTAGTCGATCTGGTTGGCGAGGATGATGGCGTGTGCGAGCTCCTCGGCGGCGTGGACGGCCAGCTCGTCGGCTATGTTCATGTAGGCTGCTCCCTTGAGGACCTGGGAGTAGTTGACGTAGGCGATGATCGCCTGGAACTCGCGTGAGAGATCTTCGTTGAGGAGATCGATCAATTTCTTGCGAGTGAGGGCGGGTTTTGCTTGAGGCGTTTTGGTGGCCATTTATTCTCCGACGTGCGCTTGCTCCTTCGTAAGATGCGTCTCTTGGGCGAAGGTTGGGTTGCGTTAGACGGGGAATGTTTTGAGCCAGGCGCGGAAGTCGGTGCCGAGCTGCGGGTGTTTGAGGGCGAACTCGACGGTGGCTTTGAGGAAGCCGAGCTTGTCGCCGGCGTCGTGGCGCTTGCCTTCGTAGATGAAGCCGTAGACCTTTTCGTACTGGAGCAGGGCTTTGATGGCGTCGGTGAGCTGGAGCTCGCCGCCTGCGCCGGGGGTGATGGTCTCGATCATCTCGAAGATGCGCGGGGTGAGGATGTAGCGGCCGATGATGGCGTTGGGCGAGGGGGCGTCCTCGAATTTGGGTTTCTCGACCATGTTTTTGACGGCGAGCAGGCGCGGGTTTTTGGGGTCGGGGGTGCAGTCGAGGCAGCCGTAGGCGGAGATGGCTGGGCCTTCGACGACCTCGGAGCCGAGGATGCTGGATTGGGTCTCGTAGAATGCCTCGACCATCTGCTTCATGCAGGGGACTGTGGCGTCGACGATGTCGTCGGGGAGCAGGACGGCGAAGGGCTCGTTGCCGACGAGCTCTTTGGCCATGAGGACGGCGTGGCCGAGGCCGAGGGCTTCAGGCTGGCGGACGTAGCTGATCTTGGCGAGCTTCGAGACGGAGCGGGCGATCTCGAGGAGGGCGGTCTTGTTCTTGGCTGCGAGGGAGGCTTCGAGCTCGGCTGACTTGTCGAAGTGGTCTTCCATGGTGGTCTTGCCACGACCGGTGACGATGATGATCTCGGTGCAGCCTGCGGCGACGGCCTCTTCTACTCCGTACTGGATGAGGGGCTTATCGACGAGACAAAGCATCTCCTTGGGGGTCGCTTTGGTGGCCGGGAGAAAACGGGTGCCCATGCCTGCGGCTGGGAAGACGGCTTTGCGGATTTTCTGTAATGTCATGTCGGAAAGGGCTTTCAGCTCTAATGTATTGAGAGTGTATTGGGGTCAATAGTTACAAAAGTCTCTGCGAACTAAGCGAAAGAGTAGCAATGTAAAAAAGGAGAACCCTACATTCTTTTCTATCAGATGCATCTTTTGTATCAGATGCGCTGCGCTTGTGTAGTCAGGAAGATTGTCTCAACGGGGTTTCTCAGTTTTTTGGCTGATACTAGTTTATGGAAAGGTCTACAGAGGAGAGTCGTTGAACAAAACCAGGTGGCTTGTGATTCTTGTTTGGAGTGCCGTTCTGTTCAGCACGGGGGAGTTCATCTTTCGGGGCATCGTGCGCCATGACAGCGGGGCCCTTAATGATTTTGCGGCTCCCTATGTAGCGACGCGCATGTGGTTGCATGGAGACAATCCATACGACAGCGCGGAGTTTTTTAAGGTGTGGGGTCGTGCCGGAGGGCCGAATGAGGCGGATGCTCCGGCAGATACCTCCGGTATTTCGGGTAGTCATGCTGTTTACCCACCGCCTAGCCTCCCTCTTATGACGCCTATGGCAGTTTTCTCCTGGAAGACTGCGAACAGGCTATTGATCGGCCTTACGGTGGTTCTTTACCTGGCGGCCGTGTGGATGATGCTCACGTGGATGGAAGGTGGCTGGAACGGCCTGAAGAAGCCTCTCTTCCTGGCTTACGCGTTGGGATTGGCGCCGATACACAGCGTGCTTCATACCAGCAACATCGCGGGGTTATCCGGGAGCCTTTTACTGATCGGTACATTTGCCCTGCTCAACAAAGGCAAGAGTCTCTATAAGAGCAAGAGACTGTGGGGACCTGTTTCGGTTGCAGCGGCGGTCTGCATCAAGGTCACGATGGGAGCTGTCCTTGTTCCCTATCTCTTGCGAATGCGCGAGTGGCGAACTTTGCGGATTGTTGTTTGTCTCGTTGCGTTGGTGGGGATCGTTTCTCTCGCTCCAATTATTCACGACCGCGCTGCATGGATCTCTGACTATAAGAGTAATGTTGCCGTTGTATTTACCCACGGAGGCGCGGCGGATGTCTCCGGTGAGAACCATGCACGGTTCGATCTTCTCAATCTTCAACTTCCTTTCTATGCTCTGCTCCATAGCCGGGAGCTGTCATCGCTGGCGGTTGGAGTTGTTGTCATCCTCTTGCTGG